>CAISPG010000130.1 GCA_903887325.1 uncultured Burkholderiales bacterium
CTGGAACAACCGCGAAAAAACCAAGCACACGTTTGCCGGTGAATGGACACGCAGCGGCGACAAATACAGCCGCGACGCAGACGGTTACTACACCTATGGCGGCCGCTCAGACGATATGTTGAAAGTCGGCGGCATTTACGTGTCGCCGTTTGAGGTCGAAGCCTCATTGATGACGCATGCTGCCGTGCTGGAAGCTGCCGTGGTCGGTCAAGCCGACGAAGAAGGCCTGATCAAACCCAAAGCCTATGTGGTGCTCAAAGCCGGTCAAAGCGCGAGTAGCGCGGATCTGCAAGCCCATGTGAAAAGCCATTTGGCACCTTTTAAATACCCGCGCTGGGTAGAGTTTTTGCCTGAATTGCCCAAAACCGCCACCGGCAAGATACAGCGGTTTAAACTGCGGTCTTGACTTCACGCCCAAAATCCCTGCCTTCCCCGGAGAATTCCATGACCTCGCGCCGACAAGTACTGACCCGATCCGCTGCCATTCTGGGCGCGGCCTCCACCAGCCTGATGCTGCCGGCACGCGCGCAAAACGCCAAAGTTCGCATAGGCATGATGTTTCCCTACACCGGCACTTTTGCCCAACTGGGCGTCGCTTGCGACAACGGTTTTCGCATGGCACTGGAAGAAAAAGGCAACAAACTCGGCGGCCGCGAGATTGAATACTTCAAAGTGGACGACGAGTCCGAGCCTGCTAAGGGCGTGGAAAACGCCAACAAACTGGTGCAGCGTGACAAAGTGGATGTGGTCATAGGCACTATCCACTCCGGCGTGCAAATGGGCATACACAAAGTGGCGCGCGAAACCGGCGTGCTGTCCATCATCCCTAACGCTGGTTTGCATGCAGCCACGCGCGCACTCTGCGCCCCGAATGTGTTCCGCACATCCTTCACCAACAGCCAGCCCACCTTGGCACTGGGCAAAGTGATGATGGACAAAGGCCACAAAAAAGCCGTGTGGATCACTTGGAAATACGCAGCCGGTGACGAAGCCGGTGAAGGCTTCAAAGAAGGCTATCTGGCCGCCGGTGGCACCATCGTCAAAGAACTCGGACTGCCCTTTCCTAACGTCGAGTTTCAAGCCCTGCTGACCGAAATCGCCTCCATCAAACCCGACGCTGTGGCCTGCTTCTTCTCGGGCGGCGGCGCATCTAAATTCATCCGCGACTACGCGGCCGCAGGACTGGCCGGCAAAATTCCTTTGTACGGTTCAGGCTTTTTGACCGAAGGTTTGCTGGACGATGAACTCGCCCCGTCTGCCCAAGGCATCATGACCACGCTGCACTACAGCGCCTCGCTGGCCGGTAAACGCAATGACGCGTTCCGCCTCGCTTATGCCAAGATGTTCAAAATGCAACCCGATGTGTACGCCGTGCAAGGCTATGACGCCGGTCAATTGCTGCTGAAAGGCGCGGCTGCTGTGAATGGCGATTTGAGCAACAAGAAAGCCTTGTACGCCGCCATGGAAAACGCCGTCATCGACAGCCCGCGCGGCAAATGGACCATGAGCAAGGCGCACAACCCGGTGCAGGATATTTACCTGCGCGTTGTCAAAGGCAAAGAAAACGTAGTGCTCGGCGTTGCCGCCAAAGCCCTGTCTGATTCCGGAGCTGGTTGCAAGCTGGGTTAATGGATCTCGCTAATTTTTTAATCCAACTGCTCAATAGCGTTCAATACGGCCTGCTGCTGTTTTTACTGGCAGCCGGTTTGACGCTGATCTTCGGCATCATGGGCGTGGTCAATTTGGCCCACGGCAGTTTTTACATGCTCGGCGCTTACCTGGCTTATGCACTCACCGGTGCCTGGGGCAATTTGTTTCTGGCCGTCGTTGCAGGCGCTGTGCTCAGTCTGCTGCTGGGCTGGTTGCTGGAAAAAATCCTGTTCAAACATTTTTACCATCGCGACCACTTAGACCAGGTGTTGCTGACCTTCGGCCTGATTTATATTTTTGAAGAACTGCGCTCTATGTTGTGGGGCGACGATGTGCACAACGTCGCTGTGCCTGAATCCTTGAACTGGTCCATCACGCTTACCGACACACTCTCTTACCCGGCTTACCGCTTGTTCATGCTGGGCATTTGTCTGCTGTTAGCTCTGGGTCTGTGGGTGTTGATCAGCCGCACCAAGATCGGCATGAAAATCCGCGCCGGTGCATTTAACAGCGACATGGCGCAAACCTTGGGCGTGAACATTGTTCGCTTGCACGCACTGGTGTTCGCCCTCGGCGTGGCGCTGGCCTCGTTAGCAGGCATGTTGATTGCGCCGCTCTCCAGCGTCTACCCTTACATGGGCTCGCAAGTGCTGATCATGTGCTTTGTGGTGGTCGTGATTGGCGGTATAGGTTCGGTGCGCGGCGCGCTCACTGCGGCGCTGCTCGTCGGTCTGGTCGACACCTTCGGCAAAGTGCTGCTGCCCCAATTCGCCAGCATGCTGGTGTATGTCTTGATGGCGCTGGTGCTGCTGTACAAACCCGAAGGCTTGTTCAAACAATGAGTACACCGCAAGCCCATCTGGAAACACTGCCGCGCAGCGTGCAAGTGTTTTTGTTCGTCGGCCTGATCGCCTTGCTGGCCTTCCCGTTTGCAGGCCAGGACTTTTACACGCAAACCGTTACCCGCATGATGATTCTGGCCATCTTCGCCATGAGTCTGGATTTGCTGCAAGGCATCACCGGGCTGGTGTCGCTGGGTCACGCCGCGTATTTCGGTCTGGCCGGTTATGTGGTGGCTTATTTGTCGCCGCAGGACGCTGGTGCCAACTGGCTGATTGCCCTGCCGCTGGCCATGCTGGCCTCGGCCTTAGCGGCATTGGTCATAGGATTTTTTGTGGTGCGCACCCACGGCATTTACTTCATCATGGTGACCATGGCGTTTTCGCAAATGATGTATTACTTGTTTTTCGACAACAAGGCGCTGGGCGGCTCTGACGGTATTTACATCAATGTGCGTCCCGGCGGCTTGGGTCTGGACTTGGAAAACAAGTGGATGCTGTACTACTTCACGCTGGCTTGCATGCTCATCACTTACGCGTTTTTGCGCCGCTTGCTTTGGAGCCCGTTCGGCAGAACTTTGAACGGCATACGATTGAACGAACACCGCACCCGCGCACTGGGGTATGCCAGCTTCAGCTACAAACTCACCGCGTTCACACTGGCCGGTGCGCTGGCAGGTTTAGCCGGTTTTTTGTGGGCCGCGCAAACCGGTTACGTCAACCCGGAGCTGATGGGTTTTCACATGAGCGCACACGCCATCATGATGGTCATCCTAGGCGGCATGGGCAATGTGGCCGGTGCATTGATAGGCGCATTCGGCTTTGAAATATTCATGGACGTGTTCAAAGACTTGCCGAAGATTGGCGACTTTGACACGGCCAAACATTGGCAACTGTGGATGGGCAGTTTGATTGTGTTGGTCGTCATCGTCGCTCCGCAAGGCCTGATGGGTTTGCTGCGCCGTCGGAGAACAAACGATGAATGATGCGCTGCTGCAAGCCAAAGGTTTGAGCAAACGCTATGGCGGTTTGCTGGCGGTGAACGACGTGTCGCTGTCTTTGTACAAAGACCAGTTGCACGCCGTCATCGGCCCCAACGGCGCCGGTAAAACCACCCTCACCCATTTGCTCAGCGGCGATGTCGCGCCCACCCAAGGAGAACTTTGGTTGAGTGGACACAACGTCAGCGGCTGGCCGCACCACCGTTTGTCATTGCATGGCTTGGGTCGCAGTTACCAAAAGACCAATGTGTTTTTAGCGCTCAGCGTCTGGGACAACCTGATGCTGGCAGCACAATCGCGCCGTGCGCGCGCGCCCTACAACCCGCTGGCATGGCTGGGCAATGCATCTAAAGACAAAGCGGTACGTGACCGCGCCGAACGCGCATTGCAACTCGCCGGGCTGGCGCAAGAACAGCAAATCATCGCGGCCAACCTGAGCCACGGTGTGCAACGCCAGTTGGAAATTGCCATGGTGCTGGCCACCGAACCGCAGGTCTTGCTGCTGGACGAGCCGCTGGCGGGTATGGGTGCAGCCGAAGCCGAAGCCATGGTGGCGCTGTTGCACAAGCTGAAAAAAGACCACGCCATGCTGCTGGTGGAACACGACATGGACGCGGTGTTTGCCCTGGCCGATGTGCTGACCGTGATGGTCAACGGCACGGTGATTGCCAGCGGCACGCCGCAACACATTCGCAACGACGCCAAAGTGCAAGCGGCGTATTTGGGCGAGGAAACCGCATGAGCACGCCCTTGTTACATGTCAGCGGGCTGAATGCTTTTTATGGTGCCAGCCATGTGTTACACGACCTGGAGTTCAAAGTACAGGCCGGCCAAACAGTGGGCTTGATGGGCCGCAACGGCATGGGCAAATCCACGCTGCTCAAAAGCATCACCGGCTTGCTGAAGCCGCGCAGCGGACGCATCGAGTTTCAAAACACCGCCATTCATGGCAAAACACCTTATGACATTGCCATGCTGGGCATGGCTTATGTGCCCGAAGGACGCGGCATTTTCGGCAACTTAAGCGTGCATGAAAACCTGGTCATGTCGGCGCGTGCTGGTGTGCGCGGTCAGCAAGACTGGACCTACCAGCGCGTACTCGACACCTTCCCGCGCTTGGGCGAACGCTTGCAACACGGCGGCCAGCAATTGAGCGGTGGCGAACAGCAAATGCTCAGCATTGGCCGCGCCTTGATGACCAACCCGGATTTGCTGTTGCTGGACGAGGCCACCGAAGGCTTGGCACCGTTGATTGCGCAAGACATCTGGCGCATTTGCGAACTGATTGCCAAGTCAGGCATCAGCACCGTTATCGTTGATAAAAACTGGCAACACGTGACCCGCATCACACAGCGCAATGTGATTTTGGTCAAAGGCGAAGTTGTGTTTGAAGGCAGCAGCCAGTCGCTGCTGGCGCAACCCGAATTACTCAATCAGCATCTCGGAGTTTGAAGATGACAACAACACGCACCCAGGTCGCCATCATCGGCGCGGGGCCTTCAGGATTGCTGCTGGGCGCATTGCTGCACAAAGCCGGAATTGAGCATGTGATCATCGAGCGGCAAAGCCCGGACTACGTGCTGGGTCGCATTCGCGCCGGCATCTTGGAACAAGTCACCGTCGACCTGCTGCGCGAAGCCGGTGTCGGCCACGGCGTGGACAACGCAGGCATTGTTCACCACAGCATTGAACTGGTGTTCAAAAACACACGCCACCCAATTGATGTGACCGGCCTCACGAACGGTAAAGTGGTGACCGCATATGGCCAGACCGAAGTCACCCGCGATTTGATGGAACACCGCAGCCAACTCGGTTTGCCCACGGTGTATGAAGCCGCTGATGTGCAATTGCATGACTTTGATGGCTCACACCCAACAGTCACCTATGTCAAAGACGGTGTCAGCCACACATTGCAATGCGAGTTCATTGCCGGTTGCGATGGCTTTCACGGCGTGGCGCGAGCCAGCGTACCCAAGGGTGCGATCACCGAATATGAAAAGGTGTACCCGTTCGCTTGGCTGGGCGTGCTGGCCGATGTGCCGCCTGTCTCCAGCCACGCCATCGTGTATGCCAACAGCGAGCGCGGCTTTGCGCTGTGCTCCATGCGCAGCATGACCCGCAGCCGCTATTACGTGCAATGCCCGAGCAGCGACACATTGGAAGAGTGGAGCGACCAGCGCTTTTGGGACGAGATACGCAAGCGGCTGGACCCGGACCTGGCAGAACGCATGCAGACCGGGCCGTCCATAGAAAAAAGCATGGCACCGCTGCGCAGCTTTGTGGCAGAGCCCATGCGTTTTGGACGTTTGTTTTTAGCGGGAGACGCGGCGCATATCGTGCCGCCTACCGGCGCCAAAGGTTTGAACCTGGCGGCCAGCGATGTCAAGTATTTGAGCAGTGCATTGATAGAGCACTACCAAGATAAAAGCGATGCGGGTATTGACACTTACTCGCAACGCGCACTCGCGCGCATATGGCGTGCCGAGCGTTTTTCGTGGTGGCTGACCACCTTAATGCATAAATTTCCTGACAGCGGTGCGTTCGGCCAGCGGATGCAGGAAGCGGAACTGGACTACCTGGTGAACAGCCAGGCTTTGTCTACTTCACTGGCGGAAAACTATGTGGGCTTGCCGTTGGATTTTGGGTGATTTGCATGTCACCAAACCCGCAGATCGTCGCACCAAAGACCGTGAGTTTCAAAGCGTCGATTTTGTTCAGCTAACCAGGCTTTATGTGTCGATTCAAATTCAGTTTGACGTTCGCCCAGAGAAAGATTGTCATGTGAAGCTTTAAGCAGTTCATACTGCTTCATTGACAAAATGACCGAGTCAATGCGCCCGTCTTTTTCAATGAACACCGGACCCTCTTTGGCATGGGCACAGACTGCGCCAAATCGGTTTTTAGCTTCTGTCGCGGTGAATTGCATAACTGTGCCCCCTCTTCAAGATAATGGCTATTTTAGCTATTGGCCCCAGGTTTTTTCTCATTATTCTTACACTCTGCTCTTAGATAAATGCAGTCAAATGATGCTCCTTCGAAAAATGCAAGAAAAAACAAACCACTTCACCCCCACTGACACCAGCCTGCGCGGCGTTCGCATACTGAGCGTGGCACTCAACTTACCCGGCCCCGCCGCTGTCATGCGTCTGGCAGACATGGGCGCTTCATGTACCAAGCTCGAACCTTTGCCGCCGCCCGGTTTTCCCAAGGGCAGTACCAGCGATCCCATGGGTTTGTATGCGCCGCATGCGTATGCGCAGTTGCACGCGGGTGTGAAAGTGGTGCAGGCCGATTTGAAGTCTGACAAAGGACAAACCAAGGCGCACGGCTTGCTGGCGAAAACCGATGTGCTGATCACTTCTTTCAGACCCTCTGCATTGAAAAAACTGGGCATGGACTGGGCCACGCTGCACGCCAAATACCCTGCGCTGATACAGGTGTGCATCGTCGGCGCCAAAGGCGATGCGGCTGAAATTCCCGGGCACGATTTGACCTATCTCGCCGCGCACGGCTTGGTGAATGGTTTGAATTTGCCGGCCACTTTGTTTGCGGACATGGCGGGTTCATCGCTGGCGGTGGAAGCGGTGTTGAAAGCCTTGTGGCAACGTGCCCGGCCCGGTCGGACGCACGGCAAGGGTGTGTTCCATGAAGTGGCTTTGGAAGACGCAGCGGCCTATCTGGCCTTGCCGCGCCACTGGGGCTTGACGCTGCCGCGCGGCAGTGTGGGCGGTGCGCATGCAGGCTATGCGGTGTATGCGTGTATCAAGGGGCGAGTGGCCGTGGCCGCGCTTGAACCGCATTTCGCCGCGCGTTTGGCTGAGGTGGCTGGCATTAAAGCGGCCAAGCCCGGTCAAGATGTGATGCTGCTGCCTTCTACACGGGTGAAGCTGAGTGGGTTTTTTGGAGGCCTCACGCGCAAGCAGATTGATGCGCTTGCCACCGCGCATGATCTGCCTTTGCTGACAATGGTTTAACTCAAATACCTGATTTCCATCAGCGGCGTTGCAATTGAATAATATGAAATACTAGGCTTTAATACAAAGCAGTTGATTTTGGAGTTCAGGCAAATCTTTGGTGATGACGATCCACACAAGTTCGTAGTCTATTGAAACATATCCGTGAATAATTCGATTGCGCATGTAGTAAATGGCTTCCCACGGAACTTCGGGGTGAGCAGCAATGAATTCAGGAAATCGCTTCATCAAATTATTTGAAGCCTCGCCTAATATTTCAATATTCCTAACCACTGCATCTTGCAGAAGAGGTGTGTTTAGAAAATGAATTTCTGAATGGTCTTCGATATACCCTTCAATGCGTTCAATTGCCTGAAGCATGTGCTGTAAAAAATCAGCCAATCGCAACTCGTCTAACGAATTCATATAGGGATGGCGTTTAGAACAACTTGATTGCGAAAGCTCTCTGGTAATGACTTTGGAGTTAGAACATCTACATGTATGCCAAGCTTTTTTTCTAAACTCAGTTGAAGCTTTGCGATATCCAGTAAGGATGTGTTTGGTTGAGTATCAACCAAGATATCCAGGTCACTTGCTTCAGTATCCTCATTGCGAGCAACTGATCCGAAAACCCTAGGATTGAGCATGCCATGCTCATTCACTAATGCTCGTATTACGGCTCTGTTACTTGAGAGGGCGAAGGATGGTTTCATCAGCGAATTCTATGATTACTACGTGTTCTACTCAAGCCATTCTCTTGAGGGATACAAAGGGACATTACTTTCTTTTCCTGGGCGGCAAGCCCGTGTGCTGGGTCAATAGTTTGCCGGGCGCGGCTTTCACTCTTCCCGTCGTCACCGGTGAGGTTTTAGCCGTCGCAGCCGTGCTGTTTTTGCGGCGGCTGCTGGTGTAGCCCTCGGTGTTAAGCGGCTGAAAACGCGGAATCAAATGTTGTTTGCCGTTGCCGATCAAATCGGCATGGCCCATGGCTTTGAGCGCCTCGCGCAACAGCGGCCAGTTGTTCGGGTCGTGGTAACGCAAAAACGCTTTGTGTAAGCGGCGGCGTTTGTCGCCACGCACAATGTCCACTGCTTCGCTGTCGCGCCCTACCCGCTTGAGCGGGTTTTTGCCAGAGTGGTACATCGCTGTGGCCGTGGCCATGGGGCTGGGGTAAAAGGTTTGCACTTGGTCGGCGCGAAAACCGTTTTTCTTCAGCCAGACGGCCAAATGCATCATGTCTTCGTCGCGGGTGCCGGGGTGGGCGGCGATGAAGTAGGGAATCAAATATTGCTTCTTACCGGCCTCGGCGCTGTACTTGTCAAACATCTGCTTGAAGCGCTCGTAGCTGCCGATGCCAGGCTTCATCATCATCGACAAGGGACTGCCTTCGGTGTGCTCGGGCGCGATCTTCAAATAGCCACCGACGTGGTGGGTCACCAGTTCTTTCACGTACTCGGGGCTTTCTACTGCCAAGTCGTAACGCAAGCCCGAACCGATGAGGATTTTTTTCACTCCGCGCAGCGCACGCGCTTTGCGGTAAAGCTGTATCAAGGGCGCGTGGCTGGTGTTCAGGTTTTGGCAAATGCCGGGGAACACGCAACTCGGTTTGCGGCACGCGGCTTCGATCTCTGGCGTTTTGCAACCGATGCGGTACATATTGGCGGTGGGCCCGCCCAGGTCGCTGACCACGCCGGTGAAGCCTGGCACTTTGTCGCGTATGTCTTCAATTTCGCGCAGTATGGATTCTTCGCTGCGGCTTTGGATGATGCGACCCTCGTGCTCGGTGATCGAACAAAACGTGCAACCGCCAAAACAACCGCGCATGATGTTGACGCTGAAACGAATCATCTCCCACGCCGGGATTTTGGTTTCGCCATCGTGACCGCCCTGCTTGTCTGCATACGCCGGGTGCGGGCTGCGGGCATACGGCAAGTCAAACACATGGTCCATCTCGGCGGTGGTCAGAGGAATCGGCGGCGGGTTGATCCACACATCGCGCGCGGTGCGCCCCTCGCCGTGCGATTGCACCAAAGCACGCGCGTTGCCGGGGTTGGTTTCCAAATGCAACACGCGATTCGCATGCGCATACAACACCGGGTCGGATTTGATTTGC
>CAISPG010000131.1 GCA_903887325.1 uncultured Burkholderiales bacterium
ATGGGTGCTGTTGTCGGTGCAGGGGGCAAGGCCAGCGCGATGAATTCCGGCCGCGCAGACACCTGCAGCACGCCGCGCGCTTGCAGCTCGCGCGCCTGGCGGCGCCACTTGTGTACGAGATAGGCGTTCAGGCCATGGGCCAGCGCGATGCCAGCTACTGAGGCGCCTGCCTGAACGCATTCGCTCAGAACCTTTGCCCTCAGCTCGTCGCTGTGACGACGCCGGGGCGGTAGGTTGGAGTGTTCCATGGTGTCCACTTAAGTTCTTGGTGGACACCATCGTCGCCTTGCACTGCTACGGATTCAATATGTGTTGCCCGGACGCATACGGTGAACAATGCGTATGTAAATAAAAATTACGGCGGTATCTGGGTGGTGTGGGACCGCTTGTTCGGTAGCTTCAAGCAAGAAGACGCTCAACAGCCATGTATTTACGGTACGCGTGCGCCGCTCCACAGCTGGGACCCGTTGTGGGCCAACTGGCAGGTGTACAGCGGATTGGTGCACGACAGCTGGCATGCAGCGCGTTGGCGCGACAAGCTTGGCGTTTGGTTGCGCCATCCGGGTTGGCGGCCTGCGGATGTGGTTCTGCGTTTTCCCACACCGGCGTTTTCTTTGGCGCAACATGCGGCTTTCAAACCGGAGCAACAACGCAGCAGTTTGCAATGGGCGGTGGGTTGGTTTGTCTTGTTGCTTGGTGCAGCGGCCGAGGTGCTGTGGCACATGGACAGCATGCCTTGGGGAGACGCTGCGGTGTGCGTGCTGGCTGTCACCGCAGGTTTGTGGGGCGTGAATGCTTTGCTGCAAAACCGCATCACCCCCTTGCTGTGTGCGTTTGTGCAAATGGCCTGCTTGTCCACCGCTGCCGGTGCTTGTGCTTGGACAGATGTGTTTAATCTCGCCAAACCACTGGCCTTGATGTTGTTGATGTTTGTGGCCTGGCTGCCCAATGGTTTGGCAGACAAGCCGCAAACCTGGCTGGTGCGTGCACTCGTTTTGAGTTGGGTCGGCGACGTGTTGTTGCTCTACCCCGGTTTGTTTCTGCCGGGCTTGGTGGCTTTTTTGGCCGCGCAGGTGTGCTATTTCAAATTGCTCACCCTGGATGCGCCCCTGTTGCCAAACCGAAGCGCGTTGTTGCGCTGTGTACTTGCAGGTGCCCTGATGTATGCGGTGTTGTTCTTCAATGGCCTGCCGATGGACATGCGGTTACCAGTGGCGTTGTACGTGGCGGTGATTTCTCTGATGGCCGCACAGGCTTGGGGCCGCAGCACGCATTTGAAGGACAGCGGCGGTTTGATGACCGCAATCGGTGCGACGCTGTTCATGCTGTCCGACAGCTTGCTGGCCGTCGATACCTTCATCAACCCCTTGCCTTATGCGGGGCTGTGGGTGTTGGCCACCTACTATGCGGCGCAAGCCTTGATGGTCAGCGGCGTGTTGTTGTCCTTGCGGCAACAGGCTGATGCATCACAGAAAAAACCGGCGACTCAAGCGAGCCAATTTAGAAACACCTGAGCGACAGCCTGCGGTTCTTCCATGGTCAGAATGTGCCCGGCTTGAGGTATCACAGTCACCCCGGTTTTCGACAGTAACAGATCTGCCATGGCGCGGTGTTGTGCCACGTCGGCCCAAGCGTCGTGCTCGCCGGTCATCACCAGGCAGGGGATGCGGATGTTTGCAAGTACATCGCTGGCGTCTGGTCGATTCAGCAGAGCATGCAGTTGGCGTTCAAACACAGCAGCTGATTTGCGCTCGAACATGTCGAGAATGGTGTTGATCAACGACTGATCTTGCAAGCGCTCAGGTGCCACCATGTGTTGCACCCACTGTGCCGCCATGGCGCGCACGCCTTGGGTTTGCGCAAGGTTTAACAAATGCATTCGACCGGCACGCTCTTTTTCGCCTGCTTCACCGGCAGCCAATGGCAGGTAACCGGTGTTCATCAGCGCGATACGGCGCACCCGCTCAGGCGCAAGCCGGTAAACCTCGAGCGCGACGCGTCCGCCCATGGAATGCCCGGCCATGTCGAACAGTGGCGGAGCGGTTTTCAACAGGCGCTGCGCCATTTCAATCAGTGAGTCGCTGTCGCCGTGGTCTGCGATATGTACTTGTTGGTGGGCAAGCAGTGGCAGTAATGGGGACCAGACGCTGTGGTCGCACATCAGGCCGGGAAGGAGGATGAGAGGGGTGGGCATGGGGGGACTGTAGCTTTGGGTTGGGCGCGGAATGAAATACATTAACGGCATATACTATGATATATACCATTTGTTGTGTGAAAGGCAATCAATGTCACAAACTGCCAAACTTTTTGCCAATGGCCGCAGTCAGGCCGTGCGCCTCCCTGCCGCATACAGATTCGATTCCCAGGAAGTTTTTATACGTAAAGACATGGTCACCGGGGACGTTATTTTGTCAAGCCGACCGCTAGATTGGACAGGTTTTGTGGCGGCAGCCCAGGCAGTTGAAGTCCCGGAGGATTTTTTGACCCCCTACGAACGCGTGACGGCCGGGCACACTCAAGCGCCAGAGCGCGATCCATTGGATGCCGTGTCTAAGACTCTTAGCAACTGAGCTTCGCCATGGCCAATCGCTACATGCTGGACACCAACACGGTGAGTCACATCATCAAACGCCAACCCGATGTCATGGCGAAACTGGTGGAAGTGCCCATGCACAGCGTTTGCATATCCGCGATCACAGCAGGTGAACTGGCTTTTGGACTGGCTAAGCGCCCGCAAGCTATCGCGCTAAAGGCCGCAGTGAAGGAATTTTTGCGTCGAGTTGAAGTTATGCCTTGGGATGACGCGGTTGCACAAACCTATGGCTCACTTAGAGCGCAATTGCACATCACCGGAACGCCGTTGGCTCCGCTGGATTTACAAATTGCGTCGCACGCCTTGCACCTGAAAACTACGCTCGTGAGCGATGACAAGGCATTTACACACGTGAAAAACTTGCAATTAGAAAATTGGCTTTGACCATCTAAAGTGACATGTAAGAGATGTCAAGCGTAGTCAAGTTTTCAAAGCCAAGGCATCAAATGCACTAAACATGAAAATCGGTCATGTCATCACCGATTTTCATGGTGGGGGAGCAACTCTACCCAGCTTTTTCAGTAACAGTTCATTCACCTGGGCCGGATTGGCCTTGCCCTTGCTGGCTTTCATGATGGGGCCGACCAAGCCGTTCAAGGCCTTGGTGTTACCTGCTTTGAATTCTTCGACGTTTTTCGGGTTGGCGGCAAGCACCTCGTCGATGATGGCTTCCAAAGCGCCGGTGTCCGGGTTGAACAACACCCTGCAGCTCTGTAAACCCGCGTGAAGCGTAAAAACACCATTTGCGCTTCATATTTGAAGCGTAAAACCCTAAAATACGCTTCATGTACCTCTGGCAATCCCCTCAATGGCCTGAATTTCAGGTGGACTTGGCCGCGCTGCAACCCGCGCTGGCGGCTGCGCGCTATGCGCAAGGGCGAACCATGGGACTTGTCAGCCACCTGCAATTGATGGACTTGGGCACGCTGCAATTACAAGGCTGGACCGATGAAGCCATTGCTACCGCGCAAATCGAAGGTGAAACCCTGCAAGTCAATTCGGTAAGTGCTTCAGCCGCGCGGCGCTTGGGCCTGCTAAACACCAAAGCGGTAGAGCGTGATGCCCGCACCGAAGCCACATTGGACGTATTGCAAGCCGCCATCAAGCAAAGTCAGCAAGCCCTGAACCACGACATGCTGTGCGGCTGGCACGCAGCGCTCTTTCCCTCCGGGCGCAGCGGCATCCAGAAAATCCGCACGGGCGCCTACCGCGACCATGCCGAACCGATGCAGATCGTCACGCCCCGGCTGGGCAAGCCAGACATCGTTCACTACCAAGCCCCCAATTCGAATGATGTGCCTGCGCAAATGAATCAACTGATCGACTGGTTCAACACCAGCCTGGGTCAAACTGATGGCCTGGTGCGTGCGGCCATGGCCCACTTGTGGTTTGAAACCATACATCCTTTTGAAGACGGCAATGGCCGCGTGGGCCGCGCATTGAGCGAAATGGCCCTGGCACAAGACCTCAAAACCGATCAGCGGCTATGGAGCCTGTCGCAACAAATGTGGCTCGACAGAGCGGGTTATTACGCCCATTTGCAGGCAGCGACCGGTCAAGCCAACATGGATGTGACACCTTGGGTGAAATGGTTCGTAGGCTGCGTGCACAAAGCTGCTGACGCGACCTGGGAACACATGCAACTGGCCATGCGCAAAACCCGCTTTTGGGCGGAGCTGCGCGAGCAACATCCAGAACTCACGCCCACACAAACCAAGGCGATCAACAAACTGTTTGACCTTGGTCCCGAGGGTTTTGCCAACGGCATCAGCACCGAGAAATACGTGAACCTGTGCCGCGTGTCACGCGCCACGGCCTACCGCGAACTCACGTCGCTGTGCGAGATGGGGGTGTTGGTGCAGACGGGGGTGGGGCGGGGGACGCGGTATCGGCTTGCGGGGGAAAATTAAGCGCTCTTAATCAAATTCACAAAGCCTTCTGCCAGCGACTCGATTTTTTTGATGGATCTTTTGTCTTGGGGTGCCGTAAATATGCTCCAGTACTTTGCATCGTTCCATTCGAATTTGCGCACCTTGGATCCCGGTTTGGAGTGCTGAATTGATCTTCCCTTATATAAGATCAACTCAGTTTCTTTTTCAACAGATCATTGACCTGCGCCGGATTCGCCTTGCCCTTGCTGGCTTTCATGATCGGGCCGACCAAGCCGTTCAAGGCCTTGGCATTACCCGCTCTGAACTCTTCAACGTTTTTCGGGTTGGCGGCCAGCACCTCGTCGATGATGGCTTCCAAAGCGCCGGTGTCGTTCATTTGTTTCAGGCCTTTGGCTTCGATGATGCTGTCGATCACCGAAGCGGCTTGCGCGACATCAGTCATGTTGTCGCCAACAGTTACTTTGTTGTCATTCCACAGCGTATCAAACACTTGCTTGGCAGCGTTGTTGCTGATGGTGTTGTCGGTAATGCGTTCGATCAATTTGGCCAGTTGTGCAGCATTAACGGGGGCCTGTTCAATGGACAGGTCATCCGCATTCATACGCCGCGACAACTCACCCATGATCCAATTGCTCGCCAACTTCGCTTGTCCGCACGCCTTGGCCGTCTCTTCAAAATAAGCCGCCATGGCTTTGCTTTGCGTCAGCGTGGTCGCGTCGTATTCAGGCAAGCCGTATTGCGTGACAAAACGCTCGGCCATCACGCGCGGCAACTCGGCCATCTCACTGCGCACACGCTCCACCCATTCGCGCGAAATCACCAGCGGTGGCAAATCCGGGTCGGGGAAGTAGCGGTAATCGGCAGCATCCTCTTTGGTGCGCATGGCGCGGGTCTCGCCGGTGTCAGGGTTGAACAGCACCGTGGCTTGTTGAATCGCGTGCCCGTCTTCGATTTGCTCAATTTGCCAGCGCACTTCATAGTCAATCGCTTGTTGCATGAACTTGAAGCTGTTGAGGTTTTTGATTTCACGCCGTGTGCCCAGCAGCGCGCCGGGTTTGCGCACCGACACGTTGGCGTCGCAACGGAAACTGCCTTCTTGCATATTGCCGTCGCAAATGCCAATCCAGGTGACGATCTTGTGCAATTCTTTGGCGTAAGCCACGGCCTCAACGCTTGAGCGCATATCCGGCTCGGTGACGATTTCCAACAGCGGCGTGCCGGCGCGGTTCAGGTCGATGCCGCTAAAGCCCCGGCCATTTCCAATGGACGCTCCAAGGCTTGAGTCTTCGTGCAGCGATTTACCCGCATCCTCTTCCAAATGCGCCCGCACCAAGCGCACGGTTTTTTTATCGTCGCCTAAAAAGAACGACACCGCGCCACCTTGCACCACCGGTATTTCAAACTGGCTGATCTGGTAGCCCTTGGGCAGGTCGGGGTAAAAATAATTTTTGCGTGCAAACACACTTCGCTCGGCGATGTGTGAACCCAACGCCAACCCAAGCTCAATAGCGCGTTCGACCGCGCCTTTGTTCATCACCGGCAGCGTACCGGGCAAGGCCATGTCCACCGCGCAAGCTTGGGTGTTGGGCTCGGCACCAAAGGCCGTGGACGCGCGGCTGAAAATTTTGCTTTGCGTGGACAGTTGGGCGTGTGTTTCGAAGCCGATGACGACTTCGTAGCCGTGGACTAAAAGGGAGGTGCTCATTTACACGCCCTCAGGTGTTGCGTTATGGAATGCAGTGGCTTGCTGAAAGCGGTGTGCCACATTCAACAAAGATGCTTCTTGTAAATAGTTACCAATCAACTGCATGCCCACAGGCATGCCGATGTCGCCCAAGCCCACTGGAATACTCATGCAAGGCAAACCCGCCAGCGACGCAGGCAATGTGAAGATGTCGGCCAAATAGTTGGCCACCGGGTCGTCTGCTTTGTCGCCCAGTTTCCATGAGGTGGTCGGTGCAACAGGCCCGGCAATCACGTCGCATTGCGCGAATGCTTTTTGGAAATCTTCGGCGATCATGCGGCGTATTTTTTGTGCTTGCAAGTAGTAGGCGTCGTAATAGCCGTGCGACAACACATAGCTGCCAATCATGATGCGGCGCTTGACCTCATCACCGAAACCTTCGGAGCGGGTGCGCTGGTACATATCGGCCAAGTCGGAAAACTCTTTGGCGCGGTGGCCGAATTTCACGCCGTCAAAGCGGCTTAAGTTGCTGGAGGCTTCGGCGGCGCAGACGATGTAGTAAACAGGAATAGAGAGCTGTGTGTTGGGCAATGCAATGGGCTGAACCACAGCTCCAAGATTTTCGTAGGCATGCAGCGCATCTTGAATAGCAACACGCACTGCAAGTGAGCAACCATCAACTTCACCTACAGCGTGGCCTTGTTCAATCGCCAGCCAATTTGCTGGCACACCAATCTTCAACGGCCCGCCATCTTTCCCCGCTGTCGCTAACGGCTTGTCGCCCGCAGGCACGGCAAGCAGCCTCGAAAAATCTTCGTTCTTCACATTCAATGAAGTCGAATCTCTGTCTAAGTCCGGCCCGCACATCGCAGACAGCAACAGCGCACAGTCTTCGGCGCTGCGTGCCATCGGTCCGGCTTGGTCCAAGCTGGAAGCAAACGCCACCATGCCGTAGCGCGAGGCGCGTCCGTAGGTGGGCTTGATACCGGTGATGCCGCAAAACGCAGCGGGTTGGCGAATGGAGCCGCCGGTGTCGGTGCCAGTGGCCGCTGGCGTTAAGCGTGCTGCAACTGCGGCTGCGCTGCCGCCCGATGAGCCGCCGGGAATGCGCGTCGTGTCCCAAGGGTTGGTCACTGCACCATAGGCCGAATTTTCATTCGCCGAGCCCATGGCGAATTCATCGCAATTGAGTTTGCCCAATGTCACCATGCCGGCTTCGCGCAACTTTGAAACCACGGTGGCATCAAACGGTGAGCGGTAGTCTTTCAACATCTTCGATCCCGCTGTTGTGGCGAAATCTTTGGTGACAAAAATATCTTTGTGCGCAATCGGCACACCTTCCAAGCGGCCTGCATTGCCCTTGGCAATTTTCTCGTCCGAGGCCTGTGCCTGTGCCAGCGTCACTTCGCTGTTGATGTCCAAAAACGCGTTATGCGGATTGCCGCCCATGCGTGCCAGAAAGCGTGTAGCCACTTCCACCGCACTGAAATCTTTCTTTTTTAAACCGGCTGCCAATTCGGTAACCGTCATGTTGTGTAAATCAGCCATGGCTTACTCGATCACTTTCGGCACCAAAAACAAACCGCGCTCCACCGCCGGAGCACTGCGCTGGTTGGCTTCGCGCTGGTTGGGCTCGCTCACCACGTCATCGCGCAAACGCAGCGTCATACCGTGTTCGTCGGTGTCTGCAATCGCTTGGGTTAAACCGTGCATGGCATCGGTCGGGTGCGCCATCGGAACCACGCCATCGGTCTTGACGGCGCGCATTTGTTCAACGATGTCAAAAAAGCCATTGAGCTGGCCCAGCAGCCGATCGGACGAAGCGGCATCAAATTGCAGGCGGGACAACTGCGCCAAGCGTTGAATATCTTGTGAAGTCAGGGACATAGGCAGGAACTGAAAGACGGCCTTGACCGTGGTGTGGAGTAAGGGGGATCAGGTATTATCTCGCCTTTACTGGAATTACCCAGAGAGGATTGTGATGTTTGGAGCATTTCGTCGGTATTTCTCCACCGACCTGGCCATTGACCTGGGCACCGCCAATACCCTGATTTACGTACGAGACCGTGGCATTGTGCTGGACGAGCCGTCGGTGGTCTCCATTCGCCACGAAGGCGGTCCGCAAGGCAAAAAAAGCATTCAAGCGGTTGGCCACGAGGCCAAGGCCATGTTGGGCAAAGTGCCCGGCAACATCGAAGCCATCCGCCCTATGAAAGACGGCGTGATCGCCGACTTCACCGTCACCGAGCAAATGCTCAAGCAATTCATCAAGATGGTGCACCCGCGTTCGCTACTCAAGCCCAGCCCTCGCATCATCATTTGTGTGCCCTGCGGCTCCACCCAAGTGGAGCGTCGCGCTATCCGCGAATCCGCTTTGGGTGCAGGCGCATCCGAGGTCTACCTGATTGAAGAACCCATGGCTGCGGCCATCGGTGCCGGTCTGCCGGTCAGCGATGCCAGCGGCTCTATGGTGGTGGACATCGGCGGCGGCACCACCGAAGTGGGCGTGATCTCTTTGGGTGGCATGGTGTACAAAGGCAGCGTGCGCGTCGGCGGCGACAAATTTGACGAAGCCATCATCAATTACATCCGCCGCAATTACGGCATGTTGATCGGCGAGCCCACCGCCGAAGCCATCAAAAAACAAATCGGTTCCGCCTTCCCCGGCAGCGAAGTGCGCGAAATGGAAGTCAAAGGCCGCAATCTCTCCGAAGGCGTGCCGCGCTCTTTCACCATTTCTTCCAATGAAATTCTGGAAGCACTCACCGACCCATTGAACAACATCGTCTCCGCCGTGAAAAACGCGCTGGAGCAAACCCCGCCCGAGCTCGGCTCAGACATTGCTGAACGCGGCATGATGCTGACCGGCGGCGGCGCTTTGTTGCGCGACTTGGACCGCTTGATGGCCGAAGAAACCGGTTTGCCGGTGCTGGTTGCCGAAGACCCGCTGACTTGCGTGGTGCGCGGTTGCGGCCTGGCGCTGGAACGCATGGAACGCTTAGGTTCTATTTTTACCAGCGAATAAATGCCGCTCGGCTCGCTGGAACGTTCGCCGCCGCCTTTCTTTAAGCAAGGCACGTCGGCACTGACCAAGCTGGTCATGTTCAGCACCCTGTCTTTCGGCCTGATGTTTGCCGATCAACACTACAACATCGTGCAACCGGCGCGCTGGGCCTTGTCATTGATCGTTTACCCGGTGCAATGGGTGGCCTTGCGCCCGCAAGTGCTGTGGGATCACTTCGACGATGTGTTCGAGAGCAAGCAGGATGCTTTGAGCGCGGTCGAGCAGGCTCGCACGCAATTGCTCAAACAGTCGGTGCGCGCCAGCCAGGTCGAACAACTCATGCTCGAAAACCGGGATTTGCGTCAATTGCTTCAATTGCGCGAGCGCCTAGGCAATCCGGCCATGGCCGCCGAGGTTTTGTACGAAGCGGCAGACCCGTTCACCCGCAAAATGATTCTGGACAAAGGCGCTTTGCAAGGCGTGCAAACCAGTTCGCCGGTGATGGACGAGCTAGGTATATTGGGCCAGGTCACTCGGGTGCACCCGCTGGTCAGCGAAATCACGCTGGTCACCGACCGCGAGCATTCCATTCCAGTCCTCAACACCCGCACCGGCGCACGAGGTGTGGCTTTCGGCGAATCCGGCGGCGCGCCCTTGCTTGAGTTGCGTTACATGGCCACCAATGCCGACATTGAAGAAGGCGATATGTTGACCACCAGCGGTGTCGACGGGGTGTACCCGCCCGGTATTCCGGTCGCCCGGGTGGTCAAGATTGAGCGTCGCGCCGACTCGGTGTTCGCGCGGATTTTGTGCGAGTCGCTGGCGCGGGTGCAAGGTGCGCGCCATGTGATGGTGCTAGAGCCGGTGAAACTCACTCAGCCAAGTTTCAAAGAATTACCGCCGCCGCCGCAACCACCGGTCAAAGGGGGCAGAGGATGATCATGCCGCGCGGTCAGCAGCTGTTGCTGCCGGTCAGCCCCTTGTTCATGCTGTTCACCATGGCGTTTGCCTTGCTGCTGGACATGCTGCAAAGCATGGCCTGGACCGGCAACGCCGCCTGGGCGCCCGATTGGCTGGCGCTGGTGCTGGTGTTCTGGGCGATCCACCAGCCCTTGCGCGTCGGTGTGGGCGTGGCCTTTGTGCTGGGCTTGCTGACCGATGTGCACCAGACATCGCTGCTCGGCCAGCATGCGCTCACCTATACCGTGCAAGGCTATCTGGCGACCATGATTCACCGCCGCATACTCTGGTTTGATGTGCCGTCTCAGGCTTTGCAGGTGCTGCCCGTGTTCATGGCCGCGCAATTGCTGGAGTTGAGCGTGCGCATTGCCGCCGGCGGTTTGTTCCCCGGCTGGTCGTTCGCCATTCCGCCCGTGCTGCAGGCCTTGATGTGGCCGTTGGTGACATTGATACTGTTGGCCCCGCAGCGGCGCGCCCCGGATCCGGATAAACACCGTCCCTTATGAGTCTGCTGCGTAACGTCGAATACGATCTTCGACGCTTTCGTGCGCGCGTCATGGTGGCGTCTTTGATGGTGCTGGTGGCCTTCGGGCTGTTGTGTACACGTTTGATGTATTTACAGCTGTGGCGATACCAAGACTTCAGCGCACAGGCGGAGAGCAACCGCACCGCCATCGTACCCATCGTGCCCAACCGCGGTGTCATCATGGACCGCAACGGCATTGTGCTGGCGACCAATTACTCTGCTTACACGCTGGAGATCACGCCGTCCAAAGTCGTTGAGCCCTTGGACGAGGTGATTGAAAAACTCGCTGAACTCATAGACATACAAGGCCGGGATAAACGGCGGTTTCGCAAGCTGCGCGAAGAGTCCAAAAGTTTTGAATCGGTACCTATCCGCACCCGTTTGAGCGACGAAGAAGTCGCTCGTTTTGCCGCGCAACGCTACCGCTTTCCCGGCGTGGAAATCCGCGCGCGTTTGTTCCGCAATTACCCGTACAGCGAACTTGCCAGCCACGTCATCGGTTACATAGGGCGCATCAACCAGTCCGAAAAAGAAAAACTCGAAGAGCAGGAAAACGTCGGTAACTACCGGGGCACAGACTACATAGGCAAACTCGGCGTCGAGCAAAGCTACGAGCGACAGTTGCACGGCCAGACCGGCGTGCATGAAATGGAAACCTCGGCCGGCGGACACGCAGTACGGCGCTTGCGCAGCAGCCCGGCCACACCCGGCAACACGGTGGTGCTGTCCATAGACATCAAATTGCAGCAACTTGTGGAAGACATGTACGGCGCCAGACGCGGCGCGCTGGTAGCAATCGACCCGAGCAACGGCGAGGTGTTGGCTTTTGTCAGCAAGCCGACTTTCGACCCCAACCTGTTTGTCGAGGGCATTGATGTAGAAAACTGGCAAAAGCTCAACGAATCACCGGATAAACCTTTGCTTAACCGCGCCTTGCGCGGCACCTATCCGCCGGGCTCGACCTACAAACCGTTCATGTCACTGGCCGCGCTCAACACCGGCAAGCGAAGCGCCTCGCAAATCATTTACGACCCCGGTTTTTTTATGTTCGGTAACCACCGTTTCCGCGACGACAAAGAGGGCGGTCATGGGTCAGTGGACATGTACAAATCGATTGTGCAGTCATGTGACACCTATTACTACATGCTGGCGCGCGACATGGGCGTGGACTTGATTCACGAGCAAATGAAACCTTTGGGCTTCGGTCAATTGACGGGTATAGACATACTGGGCGAGTCGCACGGTATCTTGCCGTCTACGGAATGGAAGCAAAACACCTACAAGCGCGCCGAGCAGCAACGCTGGTACTCGGGTGAAACCATATCGCTGGGCATTGGCCAGGGCTATAACAGTTTCACCATGTTGCAACTCGCGCAAGCCGTGGCTATTTTGGCCAACAACGGCATACGCAACCGCCCGCACCTGGTACGCGAGGTGGTCGACATAGAAACCAAAGAAAAACAGGTAGTGGTCAAAGACCCGCCGCAGTCGCTAGGGTTCAGGCCCGAGGATCTGGAGGTGATACGCAAAGCCATGGTCGGCGTGAATCTGGAAGGCACCTCAGCCGGCAGTTTTGTGTCTGCCGAATACACCAGTGCCGGCAAGACCGGTACCGCACAGGTTTACACCATCAAGCAAAACGAAAAATACGTGGCCGGCAAGGTCGATGAGCGTTTGCGCGACCACGCCTTGTTCATCGCGTTTGCGCCGGCGGAAGACCCGAAAGTCGCTTTGGCCATGGTGGTGGAAAACGCGGGTTTTGGTGCGCAAAGCGCAGCCCCGATTGCACGCCGTGTGTTTGATTACATCTTGCTTGGGCTGTACCCGTCGCAAGAAGACTTAGACGCAGTACGCATCGGTCAGGCCACACGCCCGGTGGGCAAGCGCCGTCCGGCTTCGACTGTGCCGTGGCCGCCCAAGCCCAGCAGCGCACCGCCTGAGCCCGGCCTGGACGAAGAGAACGAGCCTTAAAGCCAGGCATCCAGCGCGGTTTTGAAAGCCAGTGCGCTCACCACCACGATAAACACATAGCGCACAAACGCCGTGCCGTGACGCACCGCCATGCGCGTGCCCAGCAGGCTGCCGATCACATTGGCAATCGCCAGCGGAATACCAACCTGCCACCAGACATGGCCTTGCCAGGCCAGCAAAATCACCGCCGCCAGGTTACTGCTCAGGTTAAGGATTTTGCTGTGCGCCGAGGCTTGTAAAAAATCGAAACCCAGCACACGCACCAGCAAAAACACCAGAAAGCTGCCGGTGCCCGGCCCGAAAAAACCGTCGTAAAAACCGATGACCGCGCCAATCAGCCCCATGTAAATCGCTTGCTGGCGGGTGGCAAAGCGCGGCGCATGCGCTTGCCCGAGTTGTTTGTTCCACAAGGTGTAGCCCAACAAGCCCAGCAGCAGCGCGGGCAGGGCCATGCGCAAATACTGAGGCGACACCAGGGTCAGCACATACGCCCCGGCCCATGAACCGCCAAACGCCAGCAGGCTGGCGATCAGCAAGGCGCGCCAGGACAGTTGCACCCGGCGGCTGTATTGCCAGGCGGCGAACAAGGTGCCCCACACAGACGCAGATTTGTTGGTGCCCAGCAGCGTGGCCGGGTGCAGCGACGGGTAGGTGGCAAACAAGGCCGGCACCAGAATCAGGCCGCCGCCGCCGACCACGGCATCCACAAAGCCGGCCAGTGCCGACATCAGGCTGACCAGCACAATGTCCATCACGTCTTTCTCACAGTCAAAAAAAAGCACCGTTGTGCGGTGCTTTTCCGGTGTCGCTACCCTCCTTGTGGAGGATGCTTTTTTTGTCTCCTCTGACCCTCTGCATTCAACACCTGAGCGTTGTTTGCGAGTGGCTGAACTGTAGGTGAAACAGTTCAAGACTTTGCCTAGGAATTACCCTCGGCAAGCGCTTGCAATGCCAGCAATTCGGCGGCACGCTCTGCAATCATCAACACCGGGCTGTTGGTGTTGCCGCTGGTGATGCTGGGCATCACTGACGCATCGGCGATGCGCAGGCCGTGCACCAGACCGCCGCGCCCGTCGCGCACCCGCAGCTCGCTGTCGACCACCGCCAGCGGGTCGTCCAGGCGGCCCATGCGTGCAGTGCCCACCGGGTGAAAAATCGTGGTGCCGATGTCACCGGCCAGTCGGGCCAGCTCGTCGTCGGTTTCAAACTGCGTGCCCGGCTTCCATTCCTCGGGCTGGTATTTGGCCAGCGCCGGTTGCGCGGCGATCCGCCGGGTCACGCGCAAAGAGTCTGCGGCCACGCGCCGGTCTTCTTCGGTCGACAAATAATTTGGCGCGATCAGCGGGGCTTGCGAAAAGTCCGCGCTTTGTATGTTGACCGTGCCGTGACTGCTGGGGTTCAAGTTGCAGACGCTGGCGGTGAACGCAGGAAAGCTGTGCAGCGGTTCACCGAATGCGTCCAAACTCAACGGTTGCACGTGGTATTCGATGTTCGGCCAGGGCTGCGATGGGTCGCTTCGGGTGAATGCGCCGAGTTGAGAAGGCGCCATGCTCATCGGGCCGCTGCGGTGCAACAGGTATTCCAAACCGATGGCGGCTTTGCCCCACCAGCTGTTGGCCATGGTGTTCAAGGTCTTCACGCCTTTGACTTTGAACACCGCGCGGATTTGCAAATGGTCTTGCAAGTTTGCGCCCACACCCGGCAGATCGGCCAGCGGCGTGATGCCGTGTTGTTGCAACAGCGCTGCCGGGCCAAGCCCCGAGAGTTGCAGCAACTGCGGCGTGCCTATGGCGCCGGCGCACATCACCACAGCTTGACGCGCCACCGCTTGCACACGCTCTTTGCCGTTCCACACGTCCACGCCTGTGCAAGCCAGGCTGCCGTCGGCTTGTGTGTTTATGTTCAATTTGGAGACCTGCGCGGCAGTCCACATTTCAAAATTGGGCCGCGCATAACAAGCGGGCCGCAAAAACGCTTTGGCCGTGTTCCAGCGCCAACCGCTTTTCTGGTTCACTTCGAAATAGCTGACACCTTCGTTCGTGCCCCGGTTGAAATCATCGGTGGCGGGAATGCCGGCTTGCACCGCAGCTTGGGCAAACGCGTCCAGCACGTCCCAGCGCAAGCGTTGTTTCTCAATCCGCCATTCGCCGCCTGCATTTCGGTGCCGCAGGGTTTGGTGATAAACACTTTGGCCTTGTTGCACCACTTGCGCGGGCGTGCCTTTGGCACCGTGCAAGTCGTTGGCACCGAGGTAATGGTCTTCGTGCATTTTGAAGTAGGGCAGGCTGTGTTCCCAACTCCAACGCGGGTCACCGGTGATGGTGGCCCATTGGTCGTAGTCACGCGATTGGCCGCGCATGTAAATCATGCCGTTGATGCTGGAGCAGCCGCCGAGCACCTTGCCACGCGGGTAGCGCAAGCGGCGGCCGTTCAAACCGTCGGCGGGCTCGGTCTGGTACAGCCAGTCGGTGCGCGGGTTGCCTATGCAATACAAATAGCCGACCGGGATATGCACCCAGTGGTAATCGTCTTTGCGACCGGCTTCGATCAGCAATACCCGCTTGGACGCGTCTGCACTCAAGCGGTTGGCCAGCAGGCAACCGGCGGTGCCCGCGCCGATGATGATGTAGTCGAAGGTGGTGTCGCTCATGTCACTTGGACGTCGGCATGACAAACTCCGCACCCTTGGGCGTGCTCTCCGGCCAGCGCTGCATGATGGATTTTTGCTTGGTGTAAAAACGCACGCCTTCTTCGCCGTAGGCATGCATATCGCCAAACAGCGAACGTTTCCAACCACCAAAGCCATGCCAAGCCATGGGCACAGGAATCGGCACGTTGATGCCGACCATGCCCACTTGTATGCGGCGTGAAAACTCGCGTGCCACATTGCCGTCGCGGGTGAAGCAACTCACACCGTTGCCGAACTCGTGGTCGTTGATGATTTGCACCGCCGTGGCGAAATCGGGCACGCGCACGCATGCCAGCACCGGGCCGAAGATTTCTTCTTTGTAAATACGCATGTCGGTTGTCACGTGGTCAAACAGTGAGCCGCCCATCCAGAAACCGCCCGAAGTGTCAGTTCCGCAACCGGCACCGGCTTGCGCAGCTTTGAAGCCGCGACCATCTACCAATAATTTCGCACCTTCTTCCACGCCCAATCCGATGTAGCCGCTGATGCGCTCGTGGGCAAGTTGCGTGACGATGGGGCCCATTTCGGCTGCCAGGTTTTCGCCGTTCAGCACTTTCAATGCTTGGGTGCGCGCTATCAACTTAGGCAAAATTTTGTCGGCCACATCGCCGACCAACACCGCCACGCTGATGGCCATGCAACGTTCACCCGCTGATCCGTAAGCCGCGCCGATCAGCGCATCCACCGCTTGATCAATGTCGGCATCGGGCATGACCACCATGTGGTTTTTCGCGCCGCCCAGCGCTTGCACGCGTTTGCCGTGGTGCGCGCCGGTTTCATAGATGTAATTGGCAATCGGTGTGGAGCCGACAAAGCTGATGGCTTTGACATCCGGGTGCACCAGCAAAGCATCGACAGCTTCTTTGTCGCCTTGCACCACGTTGAACACGCCGTCGGGCAGCCCGGCTTGCTTGAGCAAATCGGCCATCATCAAAGATGGCGTCGGGTCGGTCGGGCTGGGTTTGAGGATGAATGTGTTGCCCGCTGCAATCGCCACCGGGAACATCCACATGGGCACCATGACGGGAAAGTTGAACGGCGTGATGCCGGCCACCACGCCCAGCGGCTGGCGCAAGGTCCAGTTGTCTATGCCGGTGGCGACTTGTTCTGTGTAATCGCCTTTGAGCAATTGCGGGATGCCTGTCGCGAATTCAACGATGTCTATGCCGCGCGCGACTTCGCCTTGGGCATCGGTGAACACCTTGCCGTGCTCGGCGGTGATGGCGTGGGCCAGCGCGTCTTTGTGCTGGTGCAGCAGTTCCAAAAATTTGAACATGACGCGGGCGCGGCGCAGGGGCGGCGCGTCTGCCCAGGCAGGGAACGCGGCCTGGGCAGCGGCGACGGCTGTTTTCACGTCTTGCGCTGAGCCGAGGGTAACTTGTGCGGTGACGGCACCGGTGGCGGGGTTGGTCACCGGTTGTGAGCGCTGGCCTTGTCCGGCGACAGGCGAGCCGTTGATGTGGTGACCGATGCGGGTGGTGCTCATGGCGTTGTCTCGTTCTTGAAACACCCATTATCTGTGCAGTATGGCTAGGCACGTTTCATGAAGTGAGGTGTTCACGCCACGGCGGTTGTGCCTTTGAGTAAAGTGCTCACGCCACGCCGGTTCGGTCGCCGCTCACTGCCGCTGCGCGCCAATGTTCGCGTCGGCCCGCCCGCCATGTCGTCGTCCGTTCGCAGTTTTCTCCGACTGCATATCTGCGGTTAAAGAAACCAAGCTTCAACCAAATACATGACAGAGGCCGACAGAGGGGGCGATTTTTTCGAGCGAAAGCGCAGAAAAAAATCGCACCGGATGGTCGGCCAAAGCGTGTCTTCAATGAACCGTACGAAAGCCAATACATCCGGATGGTCGGCCAAGCGTGTATTAACCGCGCCGCCTAAACATTCCCCAACCTTCCATGTGCAACACCTTGTCGCCATGCTGGTTGAACATTTCCCACAGATTGCGGGTCATGCCTATCTCCGGGCGTTTGCCCATGGGCTTGGTTTCCAGCACCGTCGTGCGCAAACTCAGCGTGTCGCCGGGAAAGACCGGCTTGGTCCATTTGATGCCTTCCAGCCCGGGCGAACCCATGCTAGAGGTGTGGCGCAAAAAATTTGTCACCATCAGACGCATCGCCATGGCGCAGGTATGCCAGCCGCTGGCGCACAAGCCGCCGAACACCGAGGCTTTGGCCGCCTCGTCATCCAGGTGAAACGGCTGGGGATCGAACTGAGTCGCAAACGCAATGATCTCTTCCCGCGTCGGTGTGATGCTACCCAACTCCCTGACATCACCGACTTGCATGTCTTCCCAAAAAATAGTGACCTCGCTCATACCCGTCCGCCGGCCACATTCAAAGTGGTGCCGGTCACATAAGACGCGGCATCGCCGAGCAGCCAGACGATGCCCTGGGCCACCTCTTCAGCCGTGCCCGGGCGTTGCATAGGCACCTGGTTGGCGAGTTGGTGGGCGCGGTCCGGCTGGCCCCCACTGGCGTGTATGTCGGTCAATATCAATCCGGGGCGCACGCCGTTGACGCGTATGCCTTCGGTGGCCACTTCCTTGGACAGGCCCATGGTGAAGGTGTCTATGGCGGCCTTGCTGGCGGCGTAATCCACGTACTGGTTGGGTGAACCCAACAAAGCGGCGGCGCTGCTCAGGTTGACAATGCTGCCGCCCGCGCCGCCGTGGCGCGTGCTCATGCGCTTGACCGCTTGCGCCGCGCAGGCAAAACTGCCGAGCACGTTGATGCGCATCATGCGCTCTAGCCGCGCCCAGGACATGTCCTCGACCCGCGCCGCCACATCGACTACGCCGGCGTTGTTGATGAAGCCGGTGATGCGACCCATGGCGTCATCGACTTCTTTGAACAAACGCTCAATGTCCGCTTCTATGCCGATGTCGGCCTGAAACGCCTGTGCCCGCCCGCCCATGGCGTGAATCTGCGCCACCACATCAGCGGCTGCTTTGGCGTCTTGGGTGTAATTGACGGCGACGGCCCAGCCTTGCTTAGCGGCGAGCAAAGCGCAGGCCGCGCCTATGCCGCGGCTGCCGCCGGTGATCAAAACCAAGGGGGTGGGGGTAGATGCGTTCACGTGAGCTCCGTTCAGTAGGTAGGTGGGTGCGAAATAGTAGGATGCGGCTTGGCGACCGGCCTGCATGGCTTGTCTAAAAAGATAACACGATTGAAAGCGCTTATGCCATTGACCATTGATTACTTTCTCGCCCCGCAAAGCCCGTGGACTTATTTCGGGCATGCCAGGCTGACCGCCATGGCAGCAGCTGCCGGCGCCACGGTGCGCATCAAGCCCATGGACCTGGGCGGGCAGGTGTTTCCGGTGACCGGCGGCTTGCCGGTCGGCCAGCGTTCAGCGCAGCGTCAGGCTTACCGGCTGGTCGAACTGCGCCGCTTCGCCGACCATTTGAAATTGCCGCTGAACCTGCACCCCCAATTTTTTCCGGTGCCCGGGGACGACGCATCCCGCCTCATCATTGCCGTGGATCAACATGACGGCGCAGATGCGGCCATGCGTTTGTGCGGCGCGCTGTTGTCAGCGGTCTGGGCGGATGAGCGTAACATCGCCGACCACGCGGTGCTGGCCGAGTTATTGCATGAACACCAGATTGACGCCGCGCGGTTAGAGCAGAGCAAAGAAGCAGGTGCGCAATCGGCCTACCAGGCGTACACCGACGAAGCTTTGAAACTCGGCGTGTTCGGCGCGCCGACTTTCATAGTGGACGGCGAATTGTTCTGGGGTCAGGACCGCTTGGAATTTTTACAACGCCGCTTGCAAGCCGGTTAACAACGAGGTGCTTGATGGGACATGCGATTGAATTGAAAGCCGTTGACGGGTTTGCTTTCGCGGCCTATGTGGCCCAACCGAAAAAACCGCCGCGCGCCGCCATTGTGGTGTTGCAGGAAATTTTCGGCGTGAATGCACATATCCGTGCGGTGGCCGACGGCTTCGCTCTTGCGGGTTTTCTGGCCATTGCACCGGCCACGTTTTCGCGGGTGCAAAAACATGTCAGTCTGGGTTACAGCGCAGACGATGTGGCCACGGGTCGCGAACTCAAAGGCCGCGCCGAGGCGCTACCCGCGCCCGGCGTGATGGCCGATGTGCAAGCGGCCATCACCCATGCATCGCTGGCGAGCAAAGGCAAAGTCGGGGTGGTCGGTTATTGCTGGGGCGGCTTGCTGACCTGGCGCGCCGCCACGCAATTGAGCGGTGTGAAAGCGGCTGTCTGTTATTACGGCGGCGGCATGACGCTAGCGCCTGAACTGAGCGCCACACCTTTGTGTCCGGTGCTGACACATTTCGGCGCCCATGATCCGCTGATTCCTGTCGATACGGTAGAGGCGTTTCGCGCAGCGCAGCCGCAAGTCGAGGTGCAGGTGTATGACGCCGATCACGGCTTTAACTGCGATCACCGCGGCAGCTACAACGCTGCCGCTGCCGAACTGGCGCTTGAAAAAACCCTGGGGTTTTTTATCGACCACTTACAGTTGTAGCCGCAGGCCTGAGGCTTTGTAACTTCAGACCTGACGCAATTTCTCCGCCGCCTGAATAGCGAAATACGTCAATATGCCGTCGGCACCGGCGCGTTTGAAAGCCAGCAGGCTCTCCATCATCACGCCGTCATGGTCCAGCCAGCCGTTTTGCGCGGCGGCTTTGAGCATGGCGTATTCGCCGGAGACTTGGTAGACAAAGGTAGGCATGCTGAACTCGTCTTTCACCCGGCGCACGATGTCCAGGTAAGGCATGCCTGGCTTGACCATCACCATGTCCGCGCCTTCGGCGATGTCCATCGCGACTTCGCGCAAGGCCTCGTCTGAGTTGCCCGCGTCCATCTGGTAGACCTTTTTGTCGCTCTTGCCCAAATTGGCCGCCGAGCCGACCGCGTCACGGAACGGCCCGTAAAACGAACTCGCGTATTTGGCGCTGTAAGCCATGATGCGGGTGTGTATGTGGCCGTGCGCTTCCAGCTCCTGGCGGATGGCACCAATGCGCCCATCCATCATGTCGCTTGGGGCGACGATGTCGACACCGGCGTCGGCTTGTGTCAGCGCCTGCTGCACCAGCACTTCGACCGTGGGGTCGTTCATGATGTAGCCGGTGTCATCCAGCAAACCATCCTGACCATGGCTAGTGAACGGGTCGAGTGCCACATCGGTCATCACGCCCAAATTGGGGAAATGTTGTTTCAAACTTTTCACAACACGCGGCACCAAGCCTTTGGCGTTGGTGGCTTCGCGCCCGTCCGGGGTCTTCAGAGACGGGTCAATCACCGGGAACAGCGCCATGACCGGAATGCCCAGTTTGACGCATTGTTCGGCGACCGGCAGCAGCAAGTCCAGGCTGAGCCGCTCGACGCCGGGCATGGAGGCCACAGCTTCGCGTTTTTTCTCGCCGTCAAGCACAAACACCGGGTAAATCAGGTCGTTCACACTCAAGGCGTTTTCGCGCACCAGGCGGCGGGTGAAGTCATCGCGGCGCAGCCGACGCAGGCGGGTATGGGGGAATTGGGTAGGAATGGTCATGGCGAAATTGTGCCGCATCGGCTGAAGCCGCTTTTGGGGTGAAACCCCAGTCGGGCCCGGACCACTTAATGCGGGTGCTTAAGCACCCCGGGCTTGCCACTAAACTCAAGCCATGTTGTGGGTCAAAGCCTTTCATATCGTTTTCGTTGCCAGCTGGTTTGCCGGCTTGTTTTACCTGCCGCGTATTTTTGTCAATCTGGCCATGGTGCCGCCGGATTCCTTGGCCGAGCGCGAGCGTCTGCTGCTGATGGCCCGCAAGCTGATGCGCTTCATGACCTTGTTGATGTGGCCGGCCCTGGTGCTGGGCCTGAGCTTGTGGCTGGGTTACGGCATAGGCGGGTTGCCGCCATCAAACTGGATGACGCTTAAGCTGGCGGCGGTGGTTCTGGCCATCGGCTACCACCATTTATGTGCCAGACATTTGCGTTTTTTCGAATCCGGTGCCGCCACTCACTCGCACATCTGGTACCGCTGGTTCAATGAAGCGCCCGTGCTGCTGCTGGTCGCGGCGGTGGTGCTGGTGGTGGTCAAACCTTTTTGATGTCCTATGACGGCTAAGCGTCGTACCACGGCCTGGACGCTGTCCTGGCTTTGCGTGCTGGTGATTGTGTACGCCAGCTTGTACCCGTTTGAAGATTGGCGCAACCAGGAGATCGCCCCCTGGTCGTTTGTGACCGCCCACTGGCCCAAGTACAACACCTGGTTTGATATCAACAGCAATCTGCTGGGCTATGCGCCGTTGGGTTTTTGGCTGTGTCTGGCAGGCATGCGCAGCAGCTATTCGCGCGCCCGGGCCTGGCTGCTGGCTGCCGCAGGATCCTGTGTCTTGTCTTTCGGCATGGAGAGCATGCAGACTTTTTTGCCCGTGCGTATGCCGTCGCAACTGGATTGGCTGCTCAACACCTTAGGTGGCATGACCGGAGCGGCAGCGGCTGTTGTCTTAGAGAGGCGCGGCTGGTTGTACCGCTGGTCGCAGTTCCGCCGCGAATGGTTGACGCATGACGCCAAAGGCAGTCTGGTGCTGCTGGCCTTGTGGCCGGTGGCGCTATTGTTTCCGGTGACCGTGCCGTTGGGCCTGGGTCATGTGGTGGACTTGTTGCGCCGGTTTTTGCTGGAATGGCTTCCTGATTTTGAGACCCGTTTTTCAACTGCCCTGGAGTGGCTGGCGCTGCCGATGACGCCTTATTTTGAAATGGCTTGCGTTGCTTTGGGTCTGCTGGTGCCGGGCTTGCTGGCCATGGCTTTGTGCCGGCGTTCGGGGCAGCGCATTTCTGTCTTAGTGGCGGTGACTTTGCTGGCGGTGCTGGGCAATGCCTTGTCTGCCACCTTGACTTATGGCCCTGAACACGCCTGGTATTGGCTGACGCCGCAGTCGGGCAGCGGCCTGGCCTTGGGTTTGTGTTTGCTGGTGTTGATGGTTAAGAGGTCTGAGCGTCGATTAACTCAAACACTGTTTCTGCTTCAATTGTCATTGCTGCTGCTGCTCAACCTGTCGCCGGTCAGCACCTACTACGAACAAACCATGCAAACTTGGGAGCAAGGTCGTTTCATCCGGTTTCACGGGTTGACGCCTTGGCTGAACTGGTTATGGCCCTGGGCCTTATTGTTTTGGGCGGCGTGGCGTTTGCGCCATAAAGATTTGCATACACACCGGCTCTAAAATTCGCTCATGACATCCAAAAGTTATTACCAACACCATGTGTTCTTCTGCCTCAACCAGCGCGATGCCGGTGAGGCCTGTTGTTCAGACCATCAGGCGCAAACGGCTTGGAAGCATTGCAAAACCCGGGTCAAGCAACTCGGCCTCAACGGCGAAGACGGTGTGCGTGTCAACCAGGCGGGTTGCCTGGACCGGTGCGCCGGCGGGCCGGTGTTGGTGGTGTATCCCGAGGCGGTCTGGTACACCTATGTGGACACCGCTGACATTGATGAAATCATCGAATCACATTTGCAAAACGGCCAAGTCGTTGAGCGTTTGCTCGTACCGGATAACGCAGGTCGCTGACAGCATGCCGGCGTTAAATCTCAAGCTCAGCGACCGTCACGTAGAAGCGGTGCTGGACAAAGCCGAAAGCGTGTCGCTAGGCCTGGCGGTGGTGGCTCATCCTCACCCGCTGTTTGGCGGCACCATGGACAACAAAGTGGTGCAAACGCTGGCGCGTGCCTGTGTGGCATCCGGTTGGGATTGTTTGCGCTTCAACTTTCGCGGCGTCTGCAGCAGCGAAGGCGTGTATGACGAAGGGCGCGGAGAAACCGAAGATTTGCTGGCCTCGGTCGCTCAACTCGCGCCTGATTCGCCGTTGGTATTGGCTGGTTTTTCTTTCGGTGCGTTTGTCGCTTGTCAGGCGGTTCAGTCTTTGTGGCCGACAGGCAGATTGCAAAAAATCATATTGGTGGGTACGGCGGTCAGCTATTTCCCTGCCAGCCCCTTGCCACTTGAGGCGCACAAGCACAGCCTGGTGATACACGGCGAGAGCGATGACACCGTGGCCTTGTCAGCCGTCATGGACTGGGCGCGCCCGCAGCAACTGCCGGTCACGGTCTTTCCCGGCACCGGGCATTTCTTTCATGGACAATTGCCCTTGTTGAAATCCTTGGCCATGCGCCACCTGAGGGCTTGAAACCCTTTCACTGCTACCTGCTACCCATGAAAAATACGTTTTTATTTGCCGCCCTCAGTCTGTTTATGGCGGCCTTCTCTCAGGCCCAAACGCCTCAGCCTCCGGAAATCGCTGCACGCGCTTATTTGCTGGTGGACGTCAGCGCCTCGCAGGTGCTGGCGCAAAAAGAGGCCGACACACCGGTGGAACCGGCGTCGCTGACCAAGTTGATGACGGCTTATCTGGTGTTTGATGCCTTGCGCCAGAAAAAAATCAGCTTGCAGCAAACCTTCTCAGTCAGCCCCAAGGCCTGGAAGATGGAAGGCTCGCGCATGTTCATCGACCCCAAAATGCAGGTGCCGGTGGAAGACTTGCTCAAGGGCATGATTGTTCAATCAGGCAATGACGCTACCATGGCGCTGGCCGAAGGCGTGGGCGGTACCAGCGAGCATTTTGTCGAGATGATGAACGCCCAAGCCAAAGCGCTGGGCATGAACAACACCGCTTACAAAAACCCCGAAGGACTGACCGAAACCGGCCACACCACCACGGCGCGCGACTTGTCTGTTCTTGCCACCCGCTTGATGCAGGATTTCCCGGCTTATGTCGGTTACTACGCCATCAAAAAATACCGTTATCCCGGCACGCCCGCGGCCAACGACAGCAACCGCAATTTGCTGTTGTTCAGGGATCCGACAGTCGACGGCCTGAAAACCGGCCACACTGACGCCGCCGGGTTTTGTCTGGTGGCTACTGCCAAACGTGATTTTCCCAATCTCCAAGGCCGTCGTCTGCTGGCCATCGTTTTGGGAGCGGCCAGTGAAAACGCGCGTGCCGAAGAGGCGCAGAAATTGTTGAACTGGGGCTACACCGCTTACGATGGCATCAAATTGTTTGAGGCCGGACAAGCGGTGGTGACGCCTGCGGTGTTCAAGGGACGCCAACCGCAGGTGGGCTTGGGCAGAAACCAGGCCATTGTGGTGGCAGTACCACAGGGTCAGGCCGGCAACATCAAAACCATGGTGACCCGCCCGGACCCCTTGCTGGCCCCCTTGCAAAAGAACCAGCCGGTGGCCACCCTCAAAGTGCTGCTGAACCAGGCCCCGCTGGTTGAAATCCCCTTGCTGGCTTTGTCGGCGGTGGAAGAGGCCGGTTTCCTCGGGCGCACCTGGGACACGCTGACTTTGTGGCTTAAATAATGCTTTGGTATTTGTTTGTGGCTTGGCTTCAATAAATCAGCCGGTTTCTACGGCTTACTGCTATACTGTCAGGCTTTTCGGAAATTTCCGAATCAATTTCTTTTTCAAGTTCAAACGTTGAAGGACGTTTTCAATGCCAACCATTAACCAACTGGTGCGTCACGGTCGTGAGGTCGAAAAGACCAAGTCCAAGAGCCCTGCGATGCAAAATTCGCCCCAACGCCGTGGCGTTTGCACACGTGTCTACACCACTACACCTAAAAAGCCAAACTCTGCGTTGCGTAAGGTGGCCAAGGTTCGTTTGACCAATGGCTTTGAGGTGATTTCTTATATCGGCGGCGAAGGCCACAACCTGCAAGAGCACTCAGTGGTGCTGGTGCGCGGCGGCCGTGTCAAGGATTTGCCCGGTGTGCGTTACCACATCGTGCGCGGTTCACTCGATTTGCAAGGCGTGAAAGACCGCAAGCAATCACGTTCCAAATACGGCGCTAAGCGCCCCAAGAAAGCCTGATTTTTTTCAGGTGGTTAGGTTTGCCCCGGCAAGGGTGGGCCTGACCAAGACCTCAGAGTGCGGACGCGGTGTCCGCGCGGGTCAAGTAAGTGAGAACCTGCATGGTTCTCGGGTTTGCGCCCAGCGCAACCAACTGAAGCAACAAAGGAAGCAACATGCCACGTCGTCGCGAAGTCCCCAAACGGGAAATACTGCCTGATCCTAAATACGGCAACATCGAACTCTCCAAATTCATGAACGTGGTGATGGAAAGCGGCAAAAAAGCTGTCGCCGAGCGCATCATCTACGGCGCACTGGAGCAAATCCAGTCCAAATCCGGCAAAGACCCGGTCGAGTTGTTCAGCAACGCCATCAATAACGTCAAGCCCATGGTCGAGGTGAAATCCCGTCGTGTCGGTGGTGCCAACTACCAAGTGCCTGTGGAAGTGCGCCCTGTGCGCCGCCTGGCCTTGTCCATGCGTTGGATCAAAGAAGCCGCCCGCAAGCGTGGCGAAAAATCCATGGCATTGCGCCTGGCCAACGAATTGCTGGAAGCCGCTGAAGGTCGCGGCGGCGCCATGAAAAAGCGTGACGAAGTCCACCGCATGGCTGAAGCCAACAAAGCGTTTTCACACTTCCGCTTCTGACCGAAGCAGCAGTTTGCAGGTGCCGGGTTCGCGTGCTCTTTGCATGCGAAAAACGGTTCATCCGGCCTGCAACTGCGCTATCTGTTGTCACAAACGACGCAGACAATTTCCTGTTTTTAATCTGATTCCCCAAGAGGTTGACCATGGCACGCAAGACTCCTATCGAGCGCTATCGCAATATTGGTATTTCTGCGCACATCGATGCGGGCAAAACCACCACCACCGAGCGCATTCTTTTTTACACCGGCGTGAACCACAAAATCGGTGAAGTGCACGACGGTGCCGCCACCATGGACTGGATGGAGCAAGAGCAAGAGCGCGGCATCACCATCACCTCTGCTGCTACCACCTGTTTCTGGAAGGGCATGGATGCCTCTTTCCCCGAGCACCGCATCAACATCATTGACACACCCGGACACGTGGACTTCACGATTGAAGTCGAGCGCTCTATGCGCGTGCTTGACGGCGCCTGCATGGTGTATTGCGCGGTTGGCGGCGTTCAGCCTCAATCTGAAACTGTTTGGCGTCAGGCCAACAAATACAGAGTGCCGCGTCTGGCCTTTGTCAACAAAATGGACCGCACTGGTGCCAATTTCTTCAAGGTCTATGACCAGATGAAATTGCGTCTCAAAGCCAGCCCTGTGCCTATCGTCATTCCTATTGGTGCTGAAGAAAACTTCACTGGCGTGGTGGATTTGCGCAAAATGAAGGCCATCATTTGGGACGAAGCTTCTCAGGGCATGAAATTCCGTTTTGAAGAGATTCCTGCGGAATTGCAAGCTGAAGCCAAAAAATGGCGCGAAAACATGGTTGAGGCCGCTGCAGAAGCGTCCGAAGAACTCATGAACAAATACCTCGAAGAAGGTGATTTGACCGAAGAAGAAATCACCCATGGTTTGCGCGTTCGCACCATTGCCAGTGAAATCCAGCCTATGTTGTGCGGAACGGCCTTCAAAAACAAGGGCGTTCAACGTATGTTGGATGCGGTCATCGAACTCATGCCTTCGCCCATCGACATCCCGCCCGTCAAAGGCATGGATGAAGACGAAAAAGAAGTGCACCGCGAAGCTGACGACAAAGAAAAATTCTCTTCATTGGCCTTTAAGTTGATGACCGACCCGTTTGTCGGCCAACTCACTTTCGTGCGTGTGTATTCAGGCGTGCTGAAAAAAGGCGACACGGTTTACAACCCTATCAAGGGCAAAAAAGAGCGTATCGGCCGTATCGTGCAAATGCACGCCAACAACCGTGAAGAGGTGGATGAAATTTGCGCCGGCGACATTGCCGCTTGCGTCGGTTTGAAGGACGTGACCACCGGTGAAACACTGTGTGATCCATCCGCCATTGTCATGCTCGAGCGCATGGTGTTCCCAGAGCCGGTGATCACCCAAGCTGTGGAGCCCAAAACCAAAGCCGACCAGGAAAAGATGGGCATTGCTTTGCAGCGTTTGGCACAGGAAGACCCGTCTTTCCGCGTCAAGACCGACGAAGAATCCGGCCAGACTTTGATTGCGGGTATGGGCGAGCTGCACTTGGAAATCATTGTGGATCGCATGAAGCGCGAGTTCGGCGTGGAAGCCAACGTCGGTAAGCCGCAAGTGGCTTACCGCGAAACGATTCGCAAAACCATTGAAGACAGCGAAGGCAAGTTCGTGCGTCAGTCAGGTGGTAAAGGTCAGTACGGTCATGTGGTGTTCAAAATCGAACCTAACGAAGCCGGCAAAGGTTTTGAGTTTGTCGACGCCATCAAAGGCGGTGTGGTGCCGCGTGAATACATTCCTGCGGTTGAAAAAGGCGTGATTGAAGCCTTGACCGCCGGTGTGCTCGCCGGTTATCCGGTGGTCGATGTCAAAGTGACATTGCACTTCGGCTCTTACCACGACGTTGACTCCTCTGAGATGGCGTTCAAAATGGCCGCGATCTTCGGCTTCAAAGAAGGCTGTCGCAAGGCCAGTCCTGTCATTCTGGAGCCGATGATGGCTGTGGAAGTGGAAACACCTGAAGACTACGCCGGTAACGTGATGGGTGATTTGTCCTCACGTCGCGGCATGGTGCAAGGCATGGACGACATGGTCGGCGGCGGCAAAGCGATCAAGGCTGAAGTGCCTTTGTCCGAGATGTTCGGTTACTCGACTACATTGCGCTCCATGTCGCAAGGTCGCGCCACCTACACCATGGAATTCAAACACTACACCGAAGCCCCGCGCAACGTCGCCGAAGCGATTGTTGCCGCAAGGGCTAAATAAGTACCTGGGGACAGATCAAACCGCTTGCGGTTTGCTCTGTCCCCTCTGATTAGACATGGGGGCATGTTGGCCGCTTGCGGTTTGCTCTGTCCCCTCTGATTAGACATGGGGACATGCTCGCCGCTTGCGGTTTGCTCTGTCCCCTCAGTTTTCAAGTGTCTGCGACGACGCGCCGTCCTGTTACCCGTGCGGGACGAACCAGCAGCATCGTGCAGACGTAAAACCTGTACACGGGCCTGTTCTTTGGAGAAAAGACAATGGCAAAAGGCAAATTTGAGCGGACAAAACCGCACGTCAACGTGGGCACCATCGGCCACGTGGACCATGGCAAGACGACGCTGACGGCGGCGATCACGACGATTTTGTCGGCGAAGTTTGGCGGCGAAGCCAAGGCTTACGACCAAATTGACGCGGCGCCCGAAGAAAAAGCGCGCGGCATCACGATCAACACGGCACACGTCGAGTACGAGACGGCTAACCGTCACTACGCGCACGTGGACTGCCCCGGACACGCCGACTATGTGAAAAACATGATCACCGGTGCGGCGCAAATGGACGGTGCGATTTTGGTGTGCTCGGCCGCTGACGGCCCTATGCCCCAGACCCGCGAGCACATTCTGCTGGCGCGCCAGGTGGGCGTGCCTTACATCATCGTGTTCCTGAACAAGTGCGACATGGTTGACGATGCGGAGTTGCTCGAACTCGTCGAGATGGAAGTGCGCGAGTTGCTCGACAAATACGATTTCCCTGGCGACAGCACACCGATCATCCATGGCTCAGCCAAGCTGGCCATCGAAGGCGACAAGGGCGAGTTGGGTGAGCTGGCGATTTTGAAGCTGGCTGATGCGCTGGACACTTACATCCCTCTGCCCGAGCGCGCCATTGACGGTGCGTTTCTGATGCCGGTGGAAGACGTGTTCTCCATCTCCGGTCGCGGCACGGTGGTGACAGGTCGCGTCGAGCGCGGCATCGTCAAAGTCGGCGAAGAGATCGAGATCGTCGGTATTTCTGACACCGTCAAGACCACCTGTACCGGCGTGGAAATGTTCCGCAAACTGCTGGACCAGGGACAAGCGGGCGACAACGTCGGTATTTTGTTGCGCGGCACCAAGCGCGAAGACGTGCAGCGCGGCCAAGTGCTGTGCAAGCCCGGTTCGATCAAGCCGCACACGCATTTCACCGCTGAGATTTATGTCTTGTCAAAAGACGAAGGCGGGCGCCACACACCGTTCTTCAACAACTACCGCCCGCAGTTTTACTTCCGTACAACGGACGTGACCGGTGCGATCGAGTTGCCTGAAGGCAAAGAGATGGTGATGCCTGGCGACAACGTGTCGATCACGGTCAAGCTGATCCACCCGATTGCGATGGAAGAAGGCTTGCGCTTCGCCATCCGTGAAGGCGGTAAAACCGTCGGTGCCGGTGTGGTTGCCAAAATCATCGCTTAAGGAATCAGCATGTCAACCAAACAAAAAATCCGCATCCGCCTCAAAGCGTTTGATTACAAACTGATCGACCAGTCTGCCGCTGAAATCGTGGACACCGCCAAGCGCACCGGCGCCATCGTCAAAGGCCCCGTGCCATTGCCGACACGCATGAAGCGTTTTGACATTCTGCGTTCACCGCACGTGAACAAATCCAGCCGTGACCAGTTGGAAATCCGTACACACCAGCGTTTGATGGACATTGTGGATCCGACTGACAAAACTGTTGATGCTTTGATGAAGCTGGATTTGCCGGCCGGCGTCGACGTCGAAATCAAGCTGCAATAAAACCAGCCGCCGCCCTCAAGCGGCGCGGCGCTGCAGGAAAAAAAAGCAAAAAATCCGCACAAGCGGAAAAATTCAGCTAGAATGCAAGGCTTCGCATGTAACGTGCGAAGAAATTATCAACCTTCTTTCATACACCAAACGCAGTTGCCAATTGAAGTGACAGCGGTGAAAGTTTTGGAGAAAAACATGAGTCAAAGCAATCGACTGGGATTGCTGGGCCGCAAGGTGGGCATGATGCGTCTGTTCACTGATGATGGGGACGCAGTGCCTGTCACAGTGGTAGATGTATCCAACAACCGAGTGACCCAGGTGAAAACCCAGGAAAATGACGGCTACGTCGCCTTGCAGGTGACGTTTGGTTTGCGCAAAGCTTCGCGCGTCACCAAGCCGCAGGCCGGTCACATGGCCAAAGCCGGTGTTCAATCTGGCGAAATCACCCAGGAATTCCGCGTCACCGCAGAAACCGCAGCGCAATACCCTGCCGGTACCTCGGTGCCTCCTTCTGCCATTTTCACTGTCGGTGAAAAAGTGGACGTACAAGGTACTTCCATCGGTAAAGGCTTCGCAGGCACCATCAAGCGCCACAATTTCCGTTCACAGCGCGCGTCTCACGGTAACAGCCGTTCGCACAATGTGCCCGGTTCCATCTCTATGGCGCAGGATCCCGGTCGTGTCTTTCCAGGCAAAAAAATGTCGGGACACATGGGCGACGAGACCGTCACCACCCAAAACCTGGACGTGATTCGCATCGATGAAGCGCGTCAACTGTTGCTGATCAAGGGCGCTGTGCCCGGATCCGCCGGTGGTTTTGTCACGGTGCGTCACGCCATCAAATCCAAGGGAGCCAACTGATGCAAATCGAACTCCTGAATGACCAGGGCCAGGCGTCTGCCAAATTTGACGCGCCTGAAACTCTGTTCGGCCGCGCTTACAACGAAGACCTGGTGCACCAGATTGTGGTGGCCTACCAGGCCAACGCGCGCCAAGGTACACGTGCACAAAAAGACCGTGAACAGGTCAAGCACTCGACCAAAAAGCCGTTCAAGCAAAAAGGCACTGGTCGCGCCCGTGCCGGTATGACTTCTTCCCCCATCTGGCGTGGAGGCGGTCGTGCCTTTCCAAACAGCCCGGAAGAAAATTTCACACAAAAAATCAACAAGAAGATGTACCGCGCCGGCATGGCCGCCATCTTCTCCCAGTTGGTGCGTGAAGGCCGTCTGGCTGTGGTGGACTCGCTCAAGATCGAAGCCCCTAAAACCAAGCTGTTGGCTTCTAAATTGAAAGCCATGAATCTGCAATCGGTGTTGGTCATTTCCGAAGAGGTAGATGACAACTTGTACTTCGCGTCGCGCAACCTGGCCAATGTGCTGGTGGTCGAGCCGCGTTACGCAGACCCGGTTTCGTTGGTGCATTACAAAAAGGTGCTGGTCACCAAAGGTGCCATCGACAAACTCAAGGAGATGTTCGCATGAGCACCCCGAAATTTGACGAAGGCCGTTTGATGGCCGTGCTCGTGGCTCCCATCGTGTCTGAAAAAGCCACCATGGTTGCCGAAAACTCCAATGCAGTCACTTTCAAAGTGCTGCAAAACGCCACCAAGCCCGAAATCAAGGCCGCTGTTGAACTCATGTTCAAGGTCGAGGTCAAAGGCGTTTCCGTGGTCAATATCAAAGGCAAAACCAAGCGTTTTGGCCGTTCCGTAGGTCGCCGCGACAACATCCGCAAAGCCTATGTGACGCTCAAGCCCGGTCAAGAGCTGAACCTGTCTGGAGAGGTGGCTTAATCATGGCAGTCATCAAAATGAAACCCACCTCCCCCGGTCAACGGGGTGTGGTCAAGGTCACGCGTGACCATTTGTTCAAAGGCCCTGGTTATGCGCCATTGCTGGAACCTCAGTTCCAACACGCCGGTCGCAACAACAACGGCCACATCACGGTTCGTCACAAAGGCGGCGGTCACAAGCACCATTACCGCGTTGTCGATTTCCGTCGCATGAAAGACGGCATTCCCGGCAAGGTCGAGCGTATTGAATACGACCCGAACCGCACCGCTCACATTGCCTTGATTTGCTACGCCGATGGCGAGCGCACTTACATCATCGCCCCGCGCGGTCTGGAAGTCGGCGCCACCATTCACAGCGGTGCAGAAGCGCCGATCCGCGCTGGCAACACGCTGCCGATCCGCAATATTCCAGTGGGTTCAACCATTCACTGCATCGAATTGCGTCCCGGTAAAGGCGCGCAAATCGCCCGTTCGGCCGGCACCTCTGCCACTTTGCTGGCACGTGAAGGCACTTACGCCCAGGTGCGTATGCGCTCAGGTGAAGTCCGCAAAATCCATATTGAATGCCGAGCCACCATCGGTGAAGTCGCCAACGAAGAGCACAGCTTGCGCCAATTGGGCAAAGCCGGTGTCAAGCGCTGGATGGGTATCCGCCCGACCGTTCGCGGTGTGGCCATGAACCCGGTCGACCACCCGCACGGTGGTGGTGAAGGCCGTACCGGCGAAGGCCGCGCGCCTGTGGATCCATGGGGCAATCTGACCAAGGGCTATCGCACCCGCAATAACAAGCGCACCCAGGTCATGATCGTTTCACGTCGCAAGAAATAAGGGTTAACACATGACACGCTCACTCAAAAAAGGCCCGTTTGTTGACCACCATTTGCTGGCCAAAACGGAAAAAGCCGTTGCCAACAAAGACAAAAAACCGATCAAAACCTGGTCGCGCCGTTCCATGATCCTGCCCGATTTCATCGGCCTGACCATTGCGGTACACAACGGCAAGCAACATGTGCCGGTCTATATCACCGATCAGATGGTGGGTCACAAGTTGGGCGAATTCGCGCTGACTCGGACCTTCAAAGGCCATCCGGCTGATAAAAAAGTTCAGAAGAAGTAAGGAGCAGCTATGGAAACACGTGCAGTCCTGCGAGGTGTGCGCTTATCGGTCGACAAAGGCCGTTTAGTCGCAGATCTGATTCGCGGCAAAAAAGTGGACCAGGCTCTTAACATCCTGAACTTCACCCAGAAAAAAGCAGCCGGTATCGTCAAAAAAGTGTTGGAGTCAGCGATTGCCAACGCCGAGCACAACGACGGTGCTGACATTGACGAATTGCGCGTCAAAACCATTTACGTGGAACAAGGCGCAACACTCAAGCGTTTCACCGCGCGCGCCAAAGGCCGTGGCAACAGCATCAGCAAGCCCACGTGCCATGTGTACGTGACGGTCGGTAACTGAAAGGTCTAGGAAGATATGGGACAAAAAATACACCCCACCGGTTTCCGCCTGTCGGTCAGCCGCAACTGGGCCAGTCGCTGGTATGCCAGCAACAAAGACTTTGCCGGCATGTTGGCAGAAGACATCAAGGTGCGCGAGTACCTCAAGGTCAAACTCAAAAATGCAGCTGTCTCACGCATCCTGATTGAGCGTCCTGCGAAAAATGCCCGCATCACCATTTTTTCCGCACGCCCCGGCGTGGTCATCGGTAAAAAAGGCGAGGACATTGAAAACCTCAAGAAAGAACTGGCCGCTCGTTTGGGCGTGCCTGTGGCAGTCAATATCGAAGAAGTGCGCAAGCCCGAAATCGATGCGCAACTGATCGCCGACAGCATCACACAACAGCTGGAAAAGCGGATCATGTTCCGCCGCGCCATGAAGCGCGCCATGCAAAACGCCATGCGTCTGGGTGCCCAGGGCATCAAGATCATGTCAGCCGGTCGCTTGAACGGTATCGAAATTGCGCGTACCGAGTGGTACCGCGAAGGCCGCGTGCCTTTGCACACACTGCGTGCAGACATCGATTACGCGACTTCTGAAGCCAAAACCACCTACGGCATCATCGGCGTCAAAGTGTGGGTCTACAAAGGCGACACACTGGGCCGCAATGATGCACCTGCTGCACAAGAGCCCCGCTCTGAAGAAGAACGTCGTCCGCGCGGTCCGCGCCGTGACGCACGTCCGGGCGGTGACCGTCCACCTGCACGCGGCGCACGCCGTCCCGCAGGAACCAATGCCGCACCGGCTGATGGCAGCGATAAACCCGCTGACGCCACCGATGCTCCCAAAACCACCGTCAAGCGCGTTCGTAAGATCACCGCGCCCGCATCCACTGGCACGGCTGCGGACGGACAAGGAGAATAAGCATGCTGCAACCAGCGCGCCGTAAATACCGCAAGGAACAAAAAGGTCGCAACACCGGCATCGCCACCCGTGGCAATACCGTGGCGTTCGGCGACTTTGGCTTGAAATCCACCGACCGAGGTCGTTTGACCGCGCGTCAAATCGAATCCGCACGTCGTGCGATTTCGCGTCACGTCAAACGTGGCGGCCGTATCTGGATCCGTATTTTTCCGGACAAGCCGATTTCACAAAAACCTGCCGAAGTCCGTATGGGCAACGGCAAGGGCAACCCTGAATACTACGTGGCAGAAATTCAGCCCGGCAAAGTGCTTTATGAAATCGTCGGTGTACCCGAAGAACTCGCGCGTGAAGCCTTCCGTTTGGCGGCTGCCAAACTGCCTTTGCGCACCACCTTTGTGTCCCGCCTTATTGGCCAATGATTCAGGAGCTGACACATGAAAACATCTGAATTACGCCAAAAAGACGCCGCCGGTCTCGAGACTGAGATCAAGGAATTGCAAAAAGCCCATTTCAATATGCGCATGCAAAAAGCCACGCAACAACTCAACAACACCTCGCAAATGAAGGTGACACGCCGTGCCATTGCCCGCGCCAAAACCATACAGGCTGAACAAGCCGCAGCCCAGGAGTGAACATGACTGAAGCCAAAACATCACTCAAACGCACCCTGATCGGCAAGGTCGTCAGCGCCAAGCGCGCCAAAACTGTCACTGTGCTCGTCGAGCGTCGTGTCAAGCATGCGCTTTACGGCAAGATTGTCGGCAAGTCCAGCAAGTACCACGCCCATGACGAAACCGGCCAGTACCACCTGGGTGACGTGATTGAAATCACTGAAAGCCGCCCGATTTCTAAAACCAAGAACTGGGTTGCCACCCGTCTGGTTGAGAAAGCACCTGCGGTTTGAATTGAATTCGCGTTCGCGCGTACAAAGTTTGACCAAATGGCCCACAATTGTGGGTCATTTGTTTTTATAAGGAGCATTACCATGATTAAAGTTGGCGATACCATTCCACACACCACCTTGATGGAGTATTCAGAGGTCGAGGGCGAAGGTTGCAGCATCGGTCCTAACGCGATTGACGTGGCCAAGGCCACCGCAGGAAAAACCATTGCCTTGTTTGCCTTGCCAGGCGCATTCACGCCCACTTGCTCTGCCAAGCACGTGCCCGGTTACTTAGACAAGATGACTGAGTTGAAAGCAGCCGGTGTAGATGAAATCTGGTGTGTCAGTGTCAATGATGCTTTTGTCATGGGCGCCTGGGGCCGTGAATTGCACGCCACCGGCAAAGTGCGCATGATGGCGGATGGCGACGCGGCATTCACCAAAGCCACAGGCCTGACCCTGGACTTGACCGGCAAAGGTCTGGGCTTGCGCTCCAACCGTTACTCCATGCTGGTCAAAGATGGCAAAGTACAAACCTTGAACATCGAAGGCCCCGGTAAATTTGAAGTCAGTGACGCCGACACCATGTTGTCGCAAGTCAAACACTGATCCTGAGCACTGGCCCGCAGTGTGTTGCGGGCCGGTTGGCTTTTCACCGTATTAGCTGGAAGCGGCCTTTTCTAAGATGTAAACCCCGGCCAAAACCAACGCGGCGCACAAGCTGAAAACCCCTAAAGCCTTGAGGCGTTGCAGCTTATTGTCTGTAGAAAACATAACCTGACGGTCCTGCCAGAGGCGATAACCGCTGACCATGGCGCGTACCAAGGGCTGGAGTTTGTAAAAAGTATGAAATAAGACAGCACCAAGATGTAGACCAATCAGCATGCCCAATATCCATTTACCAATACCTGCGTGGTAAAAAGTGAGCAATTCAACCGTCCGGTTGCTTACCAGGGCACTCGCGGGGCCGTTGAAACCGGCATCGTCATCTGCGCACAAGCCGCTGGCAACTTGCATGAACAAAACGATCAACATGGCCCAAACCGACCAAGCCGCTAAGGGGTTATGACCGGGCTGCTGCCAGTTGTCAGGTTGTCGCAGATAAGCCAGGCTGCGCTGCACAGAAGGGATGAACGACACGAAACGCGACCAATACCCGCCTGTAAAGCCCCAGACCAGACGAAATAGCAGAAGTGACAGCACGGCATACCCACAGTAAGCATGCCAAGTCATGTTCTCAAAATAAAAAACGCTGAGGGCTGAGCCGCACACACTGCCCAGCAGCAGCCAGTGAAACAAGCGGGTGGGCAAATCCCAGACTTTGACAGCGGTTGGCATGGTTGCAGATTCGTTCATGAGACCTAGTTACATGGTACTAGACCTGAGAGCGAAAAAACCCAGCAAGGCTAAACTTCAAATATGACCTCTGGAGATTTTAAATGTTGAAAACCGCGCTTTACACCTCGTTATTCATGAGTGCTTGCCTGACATTCCCGGCACAAGCCCAGTTTGCCAAGGCCGAAGACGCTATCAAGTACCGCCAAAGCGCCTTGTTTGTCATGGGCCAGCATTTCACCCGGCTGGCTGCCATGGCCCAGGGAAAAATCCCGTTTGATGCCAAAGCCGCAGCCGACAATGCCGCATTGGTCGAAACCATGTCAAAACTGCCGTGGGCAGGCTTTGGCGAAGGCACGGACCAAGGCGGCAATACCAAAGCCAAGCCCGAAATCTGGACAGACAACACCAAGTTCAAGGACGCCGCAGAAAAAATGCAGGCCGAAGCGGTCAAACTGTCTGCGGCAGCCAAAACCGGCAAGCTGGAAGACTTGAAATCAGCAGTCGGCACCACCGGCGGAACGTGCAAAAACTGTCACGATAACTTCCGCAATAAGTGAGTTTTTGCGGTTGATCAGCCCAGCCATTCATCGATGACCTGCTGAGTGTGCTGGCCCAGCATGGGTGGCGGTAAGTCTTGGCGCACCGGTGTTTCGCTCATTTTGATCGGGCTTGCCACCAGCGACAAACCGGCTTTGAGCGGATGCTGCCACTGTTGCACCATGCCGCGCTCAAGCACATGCGGGTCGACAAACACCTCGGCCAGATTATTAATAGGCCCGCACGGCACCTTGGCGGCCTCTAGCAAGGCCAGCCAGTGTTTTTTGCTGTGAGCCATCAAGGCTGAAGCCAGCATGGGAACCAGCACATCACGGTGTATGACCCGGCCCTGGTTGCGCACAAAGCGCTCATCGCTTGCCCATTCAGGGTGGCCTATGCACTCACAGAATTTGGCGTACTGGGAATCATTGCCTACCGCAACAATCAAAAAATCGCGTTCTCCTGCCGGGTTGGCGGCCACCTCAAACACCTGGTAGGGAACGATATTCACGTGTGCATTGCCCATGCGACCCGGCGGCGGTTTAGGCGGGGAGTTGATCAGGTAATTGGCGCCCAGATTGGCCAGCATCGCTACCTGCGTGTCCAGCAAAGCCATGTCTATGTGCTGGCCGTTGCCGGTGCGCTCCACATGGCGTAAGGCCGCCAGGATAGATACCGTGGCGTACATGCCGGTGAACAAATCAGCCACGGCCACACCGACTTTTTGTGGCCCGCCGGCTGCGTCGTCGCGCTCGCCGGTGACGCTCATCAAGCCGCCCATGGCCTGTACCGCAAAGTCATAACCGGCGCGATCTGCATAAGGACCGGTTTGACCGAATCCGGTGATGCTGCAATACACCAGGCGCGGATTGATGGCTTTGAGGCAAGCGTAGTCAAGCCCGTAGCGTTGCATATCGCCGACCTTGAAGTTCTCCACCAACACGTCTGCTTTCACAGCCAGCGCACGAATCAGTTGCTGGCCGTCAGCGCTGGACAGGTCGCAGGTGATGGAGCGTTTGTTGCGGTTGGCGCCTAAAAAATAGGCGGATTCTGCACTGTCGGTTTGCGCGGCGGTTTGTAAAAAAGGCGGGCCCCAGCCGCGGGTGTCGTCACCAACACCGGGGCGCTCGACCTTGACCACGTCTGCGCCCAAGTCGGCCAGGGTTTGTGTACACCAGGGTCCGGCCAGCACGCGGGACAAATCCAAAACTTTGATGCCATCAAGTGAATGCATGCAGGCATTGTCTCTTAACAAGGACTGAACCGGGCGAGCGGTGATAATCCAGCCGGAGTCCCGTACATGAGCACACGCATTCTGATCATTGCCCACGCACCTTTGGCCAACGCCTTGAGGGATTGTGCTTTGCACGTCTTTCCCGATTGCAGCGCTGAAGTCATGGCGATGGATGTGCCGCCGCATGAAGCGCCTGAGGACAGTTTGTCGGCAGCGCGCCTGTTGCTAGCGGCTGAGCCTGAGTCAGATACCCTGGTGTTGACGGATGTGACGGGGGCCACACCGGCCAATGTGGCCCGGCGACTGGTCAACGGGTTCAACACAAGATTGGTGGCAGGTGTGAATCTGCCCATGCTTTTAAGAACGGTTTGCTACCGGCATGAAAGTCTAGACCAGCTGACCGAGCGCGCTTTGGACGGCGGTACAAAAGGGGTTTGCCGGCTTGAAGGCAATCCAGTCAATACATAACAATTTCAAAAGCAGTGATGAAAACAAATACAGTGGTTTGCAACAAACTGGGCTTACACGCGCGGGCCTCGGCCAAATTGACCAAAATGGCAGGTAGTTTTCCCTGCGACGTCTGGGTGACGCGCGGCGAACGCCGGGTCAATGCCAAAAGCATCATGGGCGTGATGATGCTGGCGGCTGGCATGGGCACCGAAATCAGCATTGAAACCATAGGCGAACAGGAGCAGGAGGCCATGCAGGCCTTGTTGAAACTGATCGCTGATAAATTTGACGAAGGGCAGTAAGTCCGTCATGACTTTTTCCATCCATGGATTGGCAGTCGCGCGCGGTATAGCCATAGGCAAAGCGGTGCTGGTGGCCAGCAGCCGGGTGGATGTGGCTCACTATTTCATCAAGCCGGGGCAAATTGACGAGGAGTTGCTGCGCATCACGCAGGCACGTGCCGCGGTGATGGCCGAGGTGCAGCGCTTGCACCAATCGGTGCCCAAGGACGCGCCGCCCGAGTTGCCGGCGCTGCTGGAAGTGCACATGATGTTGTTACAGGACGAGATGCTGGCCGACGGCGTCAAGCACTGGGTGACCGACCGGCTCTATAACGCTGAGTGGGCGCTGACCTCGCAGCTAGAAGTGGTAGCCAGACAGTTTGACGACATGGAAGACGCGTATTTGCGCGAGCGCAAAGGCGACCTCGAGCAAGTGGTCGAGCGTTTGCTGCGGCACATGAAAGGCTTGCCGACCAGTTTGCCGCAACCCGCCGCGCGCAAGCCGACGAGCTCGTGGCACCAAGACCATTTGCTAGACGATAACCATGAAGTCCCACTGGTGTTGATAGCCCACGATTTGTCACCGGCCGATATGCTGCAATTCAAGCAAAGCGTGTTCACCGGCTTTGTCACCGACGTCGGCGGCAAGACCTCGCACACCGCCATCGTGGCGCGCAGCCTGGACATTCCCGCCGTCGTCGGCGCGCGCAACGCGAGCCAGTTGGTGCGCCAGGACGACTGGGTCATCATCGACGGCGATGCAGGCGTCATCATCGTCGGCCCGTCGCCCATCATCCTGGCTGAATACGCTTTTAAGCAACGCCAGGCCGAATTAGAGCGCGAGCGTCTGGCGCGATTAAGACATACACCGGCGGTGACACTGGACGGCAAACACATACATTTGCTGGCCAATATCGAATTGCCCGAGGACACCCGCATTGCCATGGACATGGGCGCTGTCGGCGTAGGTTTGTTCCGCAGCGAATTTTTATTCATGGGCCGCGAAGGCCGCTTGCCTGACGAAGAAGAGCAATACCAAGCCTACAAAAAAGCGGTCGAAGGCATGCAAGGCTTGCCGGTGACCATACGCACGGTAGACGTAGGCGCAGACAAACCGCTGGACCGCACCGCCAAAGACCAGGCCCACTTAAACCCGGCGCTTGGACTGCGTGCCATCCGCTGGAGTCTGGCAGATCCGGGCATGTTTTTGAGCCAGTTGCGCGCCATATTGCGTGCGGCGGCGCACGGCAAAGTCAATTTGCTGATTCCCATGTTGGGAAATGCCAAGGAGATACAGCAAACCTTTCAACTGCTGTCCCAAGCGCGCCAGCAATTGGATAAAAAATCTGTGCCTTACGGCCCTTTGCGTGTCGGCGCCATGATTGAAGTACCGGCTGCGGCCTTGAGCTTGCCGCTGTTTCTCAAGCATTTTGATTTTTTATCGGTAGGCACCAACGATTTGATTCAGTACACGCTGGCCATCGACCGTGCTGACGAGCAGGTGGCGCATTTGTACGACCCCTTGCATCCGGCCATCTTGCATTTGCTGGCAGACACGATTGCTCAGGGCGCGGCGGCCGGCAAAGAGGTGGCTTTGTGCGGCGAAATGGCGGGTGACCCGGCCATGACACGCTTGCTGCTGGGTTTGGGCTTGCGTTATTTCTCTATGCACCCGACCCAGATACTGCGGGTCAAACAGGAAGTGCTGCGTTCAGATACTGGACGACTTGCACCCTGGGCTCGGCAGGTCATGGCAGCGGAAGACCCGGCGGCGGAAATACTCAAGCCTTGAATCAGGCCGGCCCACCGGACATGAAGACGCTGGCATCCGTATAAATCGCGTCCAGCGGTAAACGTATACCGCGAATATGGTCTTCGGCGCAGCGGATCAACAACCGGCTGCGATGCCGCTCATGACTGGCCTGCATTTCGTCCATGCTCATCCATAGCGTTCGCACGATGCCGGTGTCTAGTTGTCGCTGCGGATCATGCGCACCCAATTCGCCGGTGAAGGCAAACCGCAAATAAGTGATGTCTTCATCCGGGTCATCAGGCGTGGCAGGTTTGCTAAAGCGCGACAGGTAAATACCTACCAAGGCCGTTGGCCTGAATGCATAAGCGGTTTCCTCCAGCACTTCGCGTACGCAAGCTTGCAGCGGCGACTCGCCCGGGTCGAGGTGACCGGCGGGGTTGTTGAACATAAGGCCTTTGGGGGTGTGCTCTTCGACAAGCAGAAAACGGCCGTCTTTTTCGATGATGCCGGCCACGGTCACACTGGGTTTCCAACGTTGCGTCATGGTGCAAAATGGCCCTTTTCAGGGCAGTTGATGAATCTGCGATGATTCTCGCCCATTGAGTAGAGGAGATAACCATGCTGATTGGCGTTCCTGCCGAAACCGCGGCGGGCGAAACCCGTGTTGCCGTGACCCCTGAGACGGCCAAAAAAATCATTGCCCAAGGCCATACGGTCAAGGTGCAGTCCGGTGCTGGCATCAACGCCAGCGTCACCGATGCCGCCTATGAAGCCGTGGGTGCGCAGATCACCGATGCGGCGGGTGCACTCGCCGCAGAGCTGGTGCTCAAAGTGCGCGCACCGTCTGCCGCCGAGTTGGGGCACATGAAAACAGGCAGCGCGCTGGTGGGCATGCTCAACCCGTTTGATGCCGACGGCTTGCAGCGCATCGCGTCCGCCGGTATCACTAGCTTTGCTTTGGAAGCCGCGCCGCGCACCACACGGGCGCAAAGCATGGACGTGCTGTCTTCGCAGGCCAATATCGCCGGTTACAAGGCCGTGATGATGGCGGCTGACAAATACCAACGCTTTTTCCCCATGTTGATGACCGCCGCTGGAACCGTCAAGGCTGCGCGGGTCGTCATTTTGGGCGTGGGCGTGGCCGGTTTGCAGGCGATTGCCACGGCCAAGCGCTTAGGCGCAGTGATCGAAGCTTCGGACGTGCGCCCCAGCGTGAAAGAACAAGTCGAGTCGCTCGGCGCCAAGTTCATCGACGTACCTTATGAAACTGCCGAAGAAAAAGAAGCTGCCGAAGGCGTGGGGGGCTATGCACGCCCGATGCCCCAGAGTTGGCTGGACCGTCAGAAATTGGAAGTAGCCAAGCGCGTGGCACAAGCCGATGCCGTCATTTCCACCGCTTTGATTCCTGGACGTGCCGCGCCGGTGCTGATCACCGAGGACATGGTGAAAAGCATGAAACCGGGCTCGGTCATCATCGACTTGGCAGCAGGCAAAGGCGCGGATGGCGTGGGCGGTAACTGCCCCTTGAGTGAAGCCGACCGTACCGTGGTCAAACACGGTGTCACGGTGGTCGGTGAAACCAATTTGCCTGCGCTGGTGGCGGCTGACGCGTCTGCACTTTATGCACGCAATGTGCTGGATTTTTTGAAACTGGTGTTGCCCAAAGACAAGGGCTTCACGGTTGACATGGAAGACGACATCGTGGCGGCCTGCCTGATGACACAGGGCGGCGACGTCAAAAGGAAATAAGCATGGACCACACCATCACCAACCTCATTATTTTCGTGCTGGCGATTTACGTCGGCTACCACGTGGTCTGGAATGTCACACCCGCTTTGCATACGCCTTTGATGGCGGTGACCAATGCGGTGTCGGCCATCATCATCGTCGGTGCCATGCTGGCCGCCGCGCTCACCGTCACGCCATTGGGCAAGACCATGGGCGTACTGGCCGTGGCATTGGCCGCGGTCAATGTGTTCGGCGGTTTTTTGGTGACACGGCGCATGCTGGAGATGTTCAAGAAAAAAGCCCCCAAAGCAGGAGCTGAAAAATGAGCATGAACCTTGTTGTTCTTTTGTATTTGGTCGCCAGTATTTGTTTTATTCAGGCGCTCAAAGGTTTGTCGCATCCGACGACATCGATTCGCGGAAATATGTTCGGCATGAGTGGCATGGCGATAGCCGTGATCACGACCGCCGCGCTGATTGTCAACTTGGCCGGTCACGCCGACGGCCTGGGCTGGGTGCTGCTCGGTCTGGTGATCGGTGGTGGTGCCGGCGCCATCATGGCGCAGCGGGTCGAGATGACCAAGATGCCCGAGCTCGTCGCCTTCATGCACAGCATGATCGGCTTGGCAGCGGTGTTCATCGCGATTGCAGCGGTCGTTGAACCTGCGGCTTTCGGCATCGTGCAGCAAGGTCTGGGCACCCTGGACATTCCTAACGGTAACCGCTTGGAGTTGTTCTTGGGCGCGGCGATTGGCGCGATCACCTTCAGCGGCTCGGTCATCGCCTTTGGCAAGCTGTCGGGCAAATACAAATTCCGTTTGTTCCAAGGCGCACCCGTGGTGTTTGCCGGTCAGCACATGCTGAATCTGGCTTTCGGTGTGGCTACTGTCGGTTTGGGCGTGTACTTCATGTTCACCGGCAACTGGGATGCATTCCTCATCATGCTGGCGCTGTCTTTTGTGCTGGGCGTGCTGATCATCATCCCGATTGGCGGCGCGGACATGCCGGTGGTGGTGTCCATGCTCAATAGCTACTCAGGCTGGGCGGCGGCAGGCATTGGTTTTTCGCTGAACAACAGCATGCTGATCATTGCCGGTTCGCTGGTCGGCTCATCCGGCGCCATCCTGTCCTACATCATGTGCAAGGCCATGAACCGCTCGTTCTTCAACGTGATTTTGGGTGGCTTCGGCGGCGAAGCAGGCACGGCTGTGGCCGGTAGCACTGAACAACGTCCGGTGAAAAGCGGCAGCGCCGATGACGCAGCCTTTATTTTGGGCAATGCCGAAACCGTGGTCATCGTGCCTGGCTACGGCTTGGCCGTGGCGCGTGCCCAGCATGCGGTGAAAGAGTTGGCCGAAAAACTCACCCACAAAGGCATTTCCGTGAAATATGCGATTCACCCCGTGGCCGGTCGCATGCCAGGCCATATGAACGTGTTGCTGGCCGAGGCTGAAGTGCCTTACGACCAGGTGTTCGAGATGGAAGACATCAACGGCGAATTCGGCCAGGTGGATGTGGCCATCATTTTGGGTGCCAATGACGTGGTCAACCCGGCCGCCATGATCAAGGGCAGCGCGATTTACGGCATGCCGATCTTGGAAGCCTACAAAGCCAAAACCATCATCGTCAACAAGCGCTCCATGGCGGCAGGCTACGCCGGTCTGGACAACGAACTCTTCTACATGGACAAAACCATGATGGTGTTTGGCGACGCGAAAAAGGTGGTCGAGGACATGGTCAAGGCGATTGAATAAAGCCGTTCACAAAGCGCCGGCTTTGAGCAGGAGAAGAACATGACCGTCAACAACTCTTGCGTGATAGGCATCATTGGCGGCAGCGGTGTCTACAACATCGAAGCCTTGCAAGACAAGCAATGGAAGAAGATAAATTCTTCCTTTGGTGAGCCTTCCGATGAATGCCTGTTCGGCCACCTGAACGGTCAGCCCATGGTGTTTTTGCCGCGCCATGGTCGCGGCCACAAAATCCCGCCCTCAGCCATCAATTACCGCGCCAATATCGATGCGCTCAAACGCGCCGGTGTCACCGACCTGATTTCGGTCAGTGCCGTCGGCTCCTTGAAAGAAGAATTGCCGCCGGGTACTTTCGTCATCGTCGATCAGTTCATTGACCGCAGTTTTGCGCGTGAAAAAAGTTTTTTCGCATCCGGATTGGTGGCTCATGTGTCCATGGCACACCCGGTATGCAACCGGCTCGGCAATCACCTGGAAACAGCGGCGCTTGGTCTGCAACTGCCGGCGGTCAGAAACGGCACCTACCTGGTGATGGAGGGGCCGCAGTTCTCCACCCTGGCGGAATCCCGGCTTTACCGCCAATGGGGCTGTGACGTCATCGGCATGACCAACATGCCCGAGGCCAAATTGGCGCGTGAAGCGGAAATTTGCTACGCCTCGGTGGCCATGGTGACCGACTTCGATTGCTGGCACCCTGATCATGATGCGGTGACGGTAGATGCCATCGTCAAAGTGTTGTTGGCCAACGCGGACAACGCCAGGTCGCTGGTCAAAGCAGTGACGCATGCTTTGGCGGCTGACAAACACGCCGATGCTTGCGCTTGCCGCAAAGCCTTGGAGTTTGCCATCATCACCGCACCGCAGGCGCGCGACCCGGCACTGGCGGCCAAACTCGATGCCGTCGCCGGGCGGGTTCTCAGAACCGCAGCTTGAATGAGCACTCAAGCACAAGGCGTTGCCAATGAACCAGCGTTGCGCAAGCAAATGCTGGCCGCCGCTTTGCAACTCGACGCTGTCGGATTGAACCGGGGCAGCACTGGCAACCTGTCGGTACGTATTGGCGAGCATTGGCTGGTCACGCCTTCAGGCGTTGCCGCTCAGGATTTAACGCCGCAGTCCATGGTGCGAATGAATTTTGACGGCGAACCGTCGGGCCCGGGCAAGCCTTCCAGCGAATGGCGGTTTCACAGGGACATTCTGGCCTCGCGTCCCGATGTCCACGCCATCGTGCACACGCACTCGCGTTTCGCCACCGCTTTCGCCTGCCTGCACCGCGAGATTCCTGCGTTTCATTACATGATTGCCATCGCCGGGGGTGACAACATACGTTGTGCGCCTTATGCCTTGTTCGGCACACAGGCATTGTCTGACCATGCACTCGAGGCCTTGCAGGACCGAAAAGCCTGTTTGCTGGGCAACCACGGCTTGATTGCCTTGGGGGCTGATTTGAAAAAAGCGGTGGCAGTGGCCATCGAAGTCGAGTCCTTGTGCGAGCAATACTGGACTGCGCTGCAACTCGGTGAGCCGACAATTCTGAGCCTTGAGCAAATGCAAGCCGTGCATGAAAAATTCAAAACCTACGGTCAAACCAACACATGACAACTGCTGAACATACCCGGGTTGAAACCTTGCGCTGGTGTGCTGACAAGCTGGAGATGATCGATCAGCGCATTTTGCCTACGCGCTTTGAGTACCTGTCCTACACCAATGCAGACGAAGTCGCCGAAGGCATACGCAGCATGGTGGTGCGCGGCGCGCCTGCCATCGGTTGTGCGGCAGCTTACGGCGTGGCCTTGCAGGCTTTGGCAAATCAGCACAAAGATAAAACAGTATTTGACGCAGCCATGCAGCATGGCTACGAAGTGTTGGCAGCGAGTCGTCCAACCGCAGTGAATTTATTCTGGGCGCTGCAGCGGATGAAGCATTCTCAGCATGCACAGACAGGGATTTCGCAAGCGGAGTTGGCAGTCGTATTGCTCACGCTGGCGCATGAGATATGCGCAGAAGATGTGCGCATCAACCGCGCCATGGGCGATTTCGGTGCCGCCTTATTGAAAGACGGCGCGCGTGTATTGACCCATTGCAATGCAGGTGCCTTGGCCACTGCCGGTCACGGAACTGCCTTAGGTGTGATCCGCTCAGCGGTTGAGGTCGGTAAAAAAATCTCTGTGTTTGCCGATGAAACCCGTCCGTTTTTGCAAGGTGCCCGACTGACCGCCTGGGAAATGGTGCAGGAAAACATTCCGGTCACGCTGATCACCGACAACATGGCCGGACATTTGATGAAATGCGGCGAGATAGATGCGGTGATTGTCGGTACCGACCGGGTGGCGGCCAACGGCGACGTGGCCAACAAAATAGGCACATACATGGTGGCGGTGTTGGCGCACCGGCACAACATCCCTTTTTATGTAGCTTGTCCTTTATCGACCATCGATATGCAATTGCCGCATGGAGACGCGATTCCCATTGAGGAGCGCAGCCATGACGAAGTCACCGGGTTTGGCGCACAGCGCTGGGCACCGGCAGGTGTGCAAGTTCGCAATCCGGCGTTTGATGTGACACCGGCCGAACTGGTGACTGCGCTTATCACTGAAAGAGGCGTGATCCATCAGCCCGATACGGCACAACTCAAAAAACTGATGGTACAGAACTAAGCCCTGTTTGCCCGGTTAACGCAACCAGCCGCGCTTGTAGCAAAACCACATGGGTAAGGCAGCGCTCAAAAACATCAAGCTGACCACATACGGGTAGGCGTAACTGCCGAGCAGCGCAAACTCAGGAAACTGCAGGTTCATACCGTAAATGCTGGCCACCAAAGTGGGTGGTAACAAGGCCACGCTGGCCACTGAGAAAATCTTGATGACTTTGTTCTGACTGATGTTGATGAAACCGACGGTGGCATCCATCAAGAAGTTGATCTTGTCGAATAAAAATGCAGTGTGGCTGTCGAGTGAATCAATGTCGCGCAGAATTTGGCGGGCATCGTCAAATTGCTCGGCGTTAAGCATGCGCAGCCGCATGGCAAAACTCAAGGCGCGCCGGGTGTCCATCATGTTGCGGCGTATGCGGCCGTTCAAATCTTCCTGGCGCGCAATCTCTGCCAGCACTTCACCGGCGAGTTCGTCGGTCACATCGCCTGACAAGACCATCTTGCTGACTTTTTCCAGTTCATCGTAAATGCCTTCGAGTGTGTCGGCTGAGTATTCAGCGTCGACTGAAAACAATTCAAGCAACACATCTTTGGCGTCTTCGATCAGCCCCGGGGCGCGTCGTGCCCGCAGGCGCAGTAAACGGAACACCGGCAAATCTTCTTCATGGATAGAGAACAGCACGCCGTGGCTTTTCAAGGCTTCGTTGTGCTGGTTCAAAATAAAAGCCACACGCACGGCGCGCGGCTCGTCTATGTCGGCGATCAAAAAGTCGGAGCGGATATGTAACTCGCCGTTGTCTTCTTCGTAAAAGCGCGCCGACTCTTCAATGTCCTCGTCCATGGCGTCATCAGGGACTTGCACGTCAAAGTGCTGGCTGATCCAGCGCTTTTCTTCGGGCGTGGGAGACTCTAAATCAACCCATATAGGTTGGAAACGGGACAGCTCTTCGAGCGAGGAAATTTCTTCCTGAAACAGGCGGCCGTTGGCCAGCGAAAAAATGTTGAGCATGGCAAATCTCAGTGCGTGAAAGGGCGGATGAAAGGGTAAGGTTCGCTTTCGATGCCGCCCGGCCTGGTGCCAGTGGACCGAAAGCTACCGACTAGGGTAGGTTTCCAAGGAGTTCGCTCCGTAGCTGTTCAAGCGGTCATTATCGCACTGCTTTGTGACATATCGATTGACTGTTAAAGTCTGTGGTTTGGTTTGGGCGCTGCTGAATGCATACTGAATTAAAGCCCGGACGCGAACTGGCATTGCTGTTGACCTTGGCCGGCATCCAATTTACCCATGTGGTCGATTTCATGATCATGATGCCCCTGGGCCCGCAACTTACGGCCTTGTTTCTGATCAGTGATGCGCAATTCGGGTTGCTGGTCTCTGCTTACACCTTTGCAGCCGGTCTGTCCGGCCTGCTGGCGGCTTCCTTTGTCGACCGCTTCGAGCGCAAACGCCTGCTGTTGAGCATTTATGTCTTGTTCGCTTTGACCACCCTTGGCTGCGCGCTGGCACCCACTTACGGTATGTTGATGCTCGCCAGAATCGCCGCCGGCATGTTCGGCGGCATTTTGTCGGCCATGACGCAAACCGTCATCGGCGATGTGATTCCGTTTGCACGGCGCGGGCGTGCCACCGGCCTGGTGATGACCTCGTTTTCGCTGGCCACCGTCATGGGCGTGCCGTCCGGTTTGTTTCTGGCCAACCATGCCGGCTGGCACAGCAGCTTTATTGCGATTGCTGCGGTCTGCGCTCTGGTGGGGCTGGCGGCCGTGTTCAGCCTTCCGCGCCTGGACAAACATGTGGCACAGGCCAGAGGCCAGAACATGTTGTTTGCCGTTCGCGGCGTGCTGGCCGATGCCAACCACCGGCGTGCCCTGGCCATGTCTTGCGCCATGATGTTTGCCGCTTTCACTGTTGTGCCCTACATCACGCTTTACATGCAGGCCAACAAGGTGTTGCTGGCCTCTGAAATACCGCTTATTTATCTGAGCGGCGGCGTCGTGACTTTGCTGAGCGCGCGCTGGGTAGGCATACTCACAGACCGGGTTGGTAAGCGCCTCATGTTTCAGCGCATGTTGTTGCTGTCTATGCTGCCTTTGACCGTCACCACCTTGATGCAAACCGCACCTTTGGCGCTGGTTCTGTTTGTGTCGTCCAGCCTGTTTTTCTGCATGAATGCGCGAATGATCCCCGGCATGGCCTTGCTGACCTCTGCTGCTCTGCCGCAATTCCGCGGTACTTTCATGTCCTTGAACGGCGCGGTGCAGTCGGTGTCCATGGGCCTGGCCACCTGGCTTGGCGGCATGTTGATACAGCGCAACGCGCAAGGCCAGGTGACGCATTACTGGCTGTGTGCCGCGGCCGCCGTGGCGGCCTCTTTGCTTGCCTATGTGCTGGCGCAGCGGGTCAAGATGCATACAGCCGAAGGGCCGCCGTCTACGGTGTCTGGTTGAATTCGGTCAGATGCAGCCACGGGCATGAAGGTTTATTGCGCTGCGGTTTGCTTTTTTCCGCCACCGGGTGCATAGTGGAGGTGACCTGTCAACGTTCAGGCATGAGGTCTGGGCGATACGCACAGGTTTTTGTCCGGAGGGTTTGTATGAATTTAACGATCAGCGGTCATCATCTGGAAGTCACGCCTGCGCTGCGTGGCTATGTCATTCAAAAACTCGATCGCGTCATGCGGCATTTTGACCAGGTGGTCGATGTGCGCGTTTTGCTGTCGGTGGAAAAGCAAAAAGAAAAGGAAGGACGGCAACGAGCCGAATGCAATATCCACGTCAAGGGCAGCGATTTGTTCGCTGAGTCCGCCAGCCAGGATTTGTATGCGGCCGTCGATGATCTCGTCGACAAGCTGGACCGTCAGGTGGTGCGCCACAAAGACAGGTTGCAGGATCACCATCACAGCAGCGCCAAACGTGAAATGATGAACTGAAACCTGCCGCTCTGGCCACACACAACCGCCTGCCCGTCAGGCGGTTTTTTTCTGCCAGTTTTATATAATATGAAAGTTATCAATATTTACCCTAGCTTGACACCCAAACTAGGTGCATAATCAGCCCCCAATCATGAACAGACTCGCTGCCATATTGCCTGCTGCACAAGCGCTTGTGCAAGTAGACGCGACCAGCAAAAAACGTGCTTTTGAGGAAGCCGGTTTGCTGTTTGAGAATTTGCATGGCTTAAACCGTGCCATGGTGGCCGACAGTCTTTTTGCGCGTGAGCGCCTGGGTTCTACCGGTCTGGGTTACGGCGTGGCCATACCGCATGGCCGCATCAAGGGCATGAAGACCCCGTTGGCTGCGGTATTCCGCCTGGCCGATCCCATAGGTTTTGACTCCCCGGATGAAAAACCCGTGTGTTTGATGATTTTTCTGCTGGTACCGGAGGCTTCTACGCAAAAGCATCTGGAAATCCTGTCGGAAATGGCCGAAATGTTGAGCGACGCGGCATTGCGAGACAAACTCAAAAGTTGCAATGACGCGTTGGAACTGCACCATCTGATCGCCAGCTGGCAATCGGTACAAACCGTTTAAGCCGACCTTGTTTTGAAACCCACCGTCGTCAGCGCTGATGTTTTATTTGAAGACTTCAGACAGCGGTTGAATTGGCAATGGGTGGCCAGCCAAAGCGCCAAAGAACGCCATTTTGATGAAGTCGCGGTGCGCATGGCTCGCTCTGGCGCCGATCTGGTCGGCCACTTAAATTACATACACCCCTACCGGCTGCAAGTGCTGGGCGAAAGAGAAATCCAATATTTGCAACACGCTGACCCGCAAGTAGGCGAGCGACGTGTTGCACGCATCGTGACATTGGAGCCGCCGGTGCTGGTGGTGGCTGATGGCCAGACCCCTACCCCGGCACTTTTAAAGATGTGCGAGCAGGCGCACATTCCCATGTTTGTCACCGCCGAGTCTGCCTCTTTTGTGATCGACCTGCTGCGCGCTTATTTGTCCAAGCATTTTGCCGATCGCACCACCTTGCACGGCGTGTTCATGGATATTCTGGGCATGGGCGTGATGATCACCGGCGAATCGGGGCTGGGCAAAAGCGAACTCGGGCTGGAGCTGATTTCACGTGGACACGGCTTGGTGGCCGATGACGCAGTGGATTTGTACCGCATCAACCAGACCACCCTGGAAGGGCGTTGCCCGGCTTTGCTGCAAAACCTGCTGGAAGTGCGCGGCATTGGGTTGCTGGACATACAAGCTATTTTTGGTGAAACAGCGGTTCGCCGCAAAATGCGGCTCAAGCTGATCGTGCACCTGGTGCGCAAGGAAACCCTGGAGCGCGACTACGACCGCTTACCGCACGAACCGTTAACCCATGATGTGCTCGGCATTGCGGTGCGCAAAGTCGTGATACAGGTGGTCGCCGGTCGCAATATTGCGGTGCTGGTCGAGGCGGCGGTGCGCAATACGATTTTGCAGTTGCGCGGTATTGATACCTATGAGAAATTCGTGGTGCGCCACCGCGAGGCCATGCAATCCAATCAGGTGGACTAGGCGTTTTTGTTAGGGCAAGGGTTGCGCAAACAATGCGCGTACAGGCTGAGCGCATGGTCGGCAATCTCAAAACCCTTGGCGCGCGCGATATCGTGCTGGCGCTTTTCGATTTCCGCATCAAAAAACTCTTCCACCCGGCCGCAATCCAGGCACACCAGGTGGTCGTGGCGCTGGCCTTCATTGAGCTCATAAACCGCCTTGCCGCTTTCAAACTGGCTGCGCGTGAGCAGGCCGGCTTGTTCAAACTGCATCAACACCCGGTAAATGGTGGCCAGGCCGATGTCGGCGCGCTCGTTCAGAACCAGGCGGTACACATCTTCTGCGCTCATGTGGCGCTGCCCGCTTTTTTGGAACAATTCCAAAATGGTGATGCGCGGTAAGGTGGCTTTCAAGCCGGTATTTTTTAAATCACCTATGGACTGCATATGAACCTTTCGCAACCATGGGCATGGAACCATGACCCCTCGTTACAATGGATTCATCATAGCCTGCTTATTCCCCCACATGACTTCTTGGCAACCTCTCACGGCGCGCAGCTGCGGCCTGTTTCTTACCGTCAGTCTGGCTGCGTGCTCCTTTGTGGAAGACCCCGTTGCCAAAGCCATGAAAAGGATGACGCCCTACCGAGCTGAAGTCGTCCAAGGCAATTTCGTCTCCAAGGAGCAGCTGCAGGCCTTGCGACCGGGTATGAGCCGCAAACAAGTCAGGGAAATTCTCGGCACCCCTTTGATCGCCAGTGTGTTTCACGCCAATCGCTGGGATTACGCCTTCACCATCAAGCGCCAGGGCACCGCGCCGCAACAACGCAAGCTCTCGGTTTTTTTCAAGGACGATATGTTTGACCGGGTCGATGCCGAGGAGTTGCCCAGCGAATCTGAATTCGCTGAAAAATTGACCACCAACCGTTCTGAAAACATCAAAGTCCCTGAGCTCAAAGCCTCCGAACAGGATTTGGAAAAATTCCGCAAAGCCAGCCCTGCCCCTGTTGCAGCAGATGCGCCTGCCGATGCCAGCGGTCCCGCTAAAACCTATCCGCCGCTGGAACCCAAGTCGCCTTGAGACGTGACACCATGACCGATAACAACTCAGCCCTTCACCGTATCGCGATCGCAGGTGCCAGCGGGCGCATGGGCCGCATGTTGATCGAAGCGGTCATGCAGGCCGGTGACACGCAACTTGCCGGCGCGCTGGACATTGCCAGCAGCCCGCATATCGCAACCGATGCCGCCGCTTTTCTCGGCAGGCCCGCCGGTGTAAGGATCAGCGCCGATATGGATGCGGGTTTGAAAAACGCACAAGTGCTGATTGATTTCACCCGTCCCGAAGGCACCATGCAGCATCTGGCGGCATGCCGCCGACTTGGTGTGCAAATGGTCATAGGCACCACCGGGTTTTCTGACGCCCAAAAGGCCGAGATTCAAGCCGCCAGCCGTGAGATTGCCATCGTCATGGCGCCGAACATGAGCGTGGGCGTGAATGTCACGCTCAAATTGCTGGAACTGGCAGCCACGGCGCTGAACAACGGTTATGACATTGAAATCATCGAAGCTCACCATAAACACAAAGTGGATGCACCTTCAGGCACTGCACTGAAGATGGGGGAAGTCATCGCCTCGGCGCAAGGCCGTCAATTGAAAGACTGTGCTGTGTATGAGCGCTATGGCCATACCGGCGAACGTGTGGACGGCAGCATAGGTTTTTCCACCATACGCGGCGGCGACATCGTCGGCGACCACACGGTGATGTTTGCCACCGAAGGCGAGCGTATAGAAATCACCCACAAATCCGCCAGCCGCAGCACCTATGCCCAGGGCAGTTTGCGCGCCGTGCGTTTTCTGGCGCAGCAGCGCAGCGGATTGTTCGACATGTTTGATGTGCTCGGCTTAAAGCAGGCAGGACAGCAGCCATGAATTTGTGGGACATGCTGGCCCAGGCCGATGGCGTGAGCCGGGCTGTCACGCTGTTGCTGCTGTGCATGTCCATGGCCAGCTGGTACATCATTCTTTATAAAAGCTGGTTGCTGCAGCAGGCCGTCAAACAGTTGGCAACCTGCAAAGCCTTGTTCTGGCAAGCCTCAGATTGGACACAGGCGCGCGCGCACTGGCTGGGGGCAGACCCTCAAGCCATGTTCACGGTGCTGTTAGACGCAGCCGCAACCACGCCTGAAAGCGGTCTGGCCGCTGCCGCCAGCCGGGAAGACCAATTGACCCGCCGCTTGCGCGAAGCCTTGCAAACGGTTCGTGCCCGGCTTCAGTGGGGCCAGGACTTGTTGGCCACCATTGGTGCCACCGCACCCTTCGTCGGCTTGCTGGGCACGGTCTGGGGCATTTTTCATGCGCTCACCAATCTGGCGGTCGCCGGACAGTACACCTTGGACAAAGTGGCCCAGCCGGTCGGTGAAGCGCTGGTCATGACCGCCGCCGGTCTGGCGGTTGCTATCCCCGCAGTCATGGCCTACAACCTGATGGGCCGCCGTCTGGCCCGCCTGGACGCCGAGCTCGAAGGCCTGGCCTACGACTTGCGCGCCCTGGCCCAGGCCGATGCGCAGAACAAAGCTTGAGTGTGTTTGCATGGCATTCGGTGAATTTGAAAAGCGCCAGTCCCATGCACCCATGGGCGACATCAATGTCACGCCGCTGGTCGATGTCATGCTGGTGCTGCTGGTCATTTTCATCATCGCCGCGCCATTGATGACCAGTGGCTTGCACATGGAGCTGCCGCAAGCGGATGCGCCGCCCGCCCCGGCCAAGCCGGTGCTGCTTGAGGTGGCGCTCGACAGCACCGGACAATTGAGGGTCGACGGCCAGGCGCTGTCCGTCAGCCAACTCGCCGCCGCGCTCAGCTTGCGCGCAGCGGCAGCACAAACCACCGAAGTGCAACTCAAAGTCGATAAATCCGTGCCCTACGGCAGCGTGGCCGAAGTGCTGGCCGAAATCCAGAAATCCGAATTACACAGTGTGTCGCTGGCGGTGCAGTCGGCTGCGCCTAAAATCCAGCCCACCTCCCCGCCACCGCGCAACTGAGCGCGCACGGGGTTTCTTATTGAGCCCCATGCAACACACCCCTTCCCATTCCGATCACGCCGGCGGCAACATCAGCGGCGATTACCAGGCTTCAGCCATAGAAAAGGCTGTACAGGCCGCTTGGACGCACTCAGATGTTTACCGCGTCACCGAAGACAAGTCGCGCCCCAAGTACTACGCCTGCTCCATGCTGCCTTACCCCAGCGGCAAATTGCACATGGGCCATGTGCGCAACTACACCATCAACGACATGCTCACGCGCCATTTGCGCATGAAGGGCTTTAACGTGCTCATGCCCATGGGCTGGGACGCGTTCGGCTTACCGGCCGAGAACGCCGCTTTGAAAAACGGTGTGCCCCCGGCCAAGTGGACCTATGAAAACATCGCCTACATGAAGCAGCAAATGCAGGCCATGGGCCTGGCGATTGACTGGTCGCGCGAAGTCGCTACCTGCGATGCAAGCTATTACAAATGGAACCAGTGGCTGTTTTTGAAGATGCTGGAAAAGGGCGTTGCTTACCGCAAGACCCAGGTGGTGAACTGGGACCCGGTGGACCAGACGGTGCTGGCCAATGAGCAAGTGATTGACGGCAAAGGCTGGCGCACCGGTGCAGTGGTGGAGAAGCGGGAAATTCCCGGCTATTACCTGAAGATCACCGATTACGCGCAAGAGTTGCTTGATCATGTGCAAATCGGCAACCCCAAGGCCACGTTGAACGGTTGGCCGGACAAGGTGCGCTTGATGCAGGAAAACTGGATCGGCAAATCCGAGGGTGTGCGGTTTGCGTTCACGCACGGTATTCGGGATGCCAGTGGTCAGTTGATACAAGACGGTCGCATGTATGTGTTCACCACGCGTGCGGACACCATCATGGGGGTGACGTTTTGTGCGGTGGCGCCCGAGCATCCGTTGGCGCTGCATGCCGCCGTTGGCAACCCGAAACTGGCAGCCTTCATTGAGGAATGCAAAGCCGGTGGCACCACCGAGGCGGAGTTGGCGTTGAAGGACAAGGTCGGTATGGACACTGGCCTGAAGGTGACGCATCCGTTGACGGGCGAGCAGGTGGCGGTGTGGATCGGCAACTACGTGTTGATGAGCTATGGCGACGGCGCGGTGATGGGTGTGCCGGCGCATGATGAGCGGGATTTTGCGTTTGCGTTGAAGTACCAGTTGGCTATCAAACAGGTGGTCAGTGTTGGTGCCGATGACGTGTCGGTATTGCGTTCGGATGGTGGTGCCGCTGCGCAGACTGCTCCCGGCTCGTCGGTCGCAGGCTCCGACTCCTCGCCGAAAGCAGTCTCCGCATCTGTTGCTACTGCTTCGGTCAAAGCTGTTTCATTCGACAACCGCGCTTGGCAAGAGTGGTATGCCACCAAAGATGGCGTATGCCTGAACTCCGGCGCGCTGGACGGTTTGCGTTTTAAAGAAGCGGTCAACAAAGTGTCCGAGCTACTCGCCGCCAAAAACCTGGGCGAGAAAAAAATCACCTGGCGTTTGCGCGACTGGGGTGTCAGCCGCCAACGTTACTGGGGTACGCCGATTCCCATCATCCATTGCGATGAACACGGCGCAGTACCTGTGCCGGAAAAAGACCTGCCGGTGGTGTTGCCGCAAGACTGTATTCCTGATGGCTCAGGCAACCCTTTGCACAAGCACGAAGGTTTTCACCACGGCGTGGTGTGTCCGACCTGCGGCAAACCGGCGCGGCGCGAAACCGACACCATGGACACGTTTGTCGATTCAAGTTGGTACTACATGCGCTATTGCGACCCGACGAATGCCGACAAGATGGTGGCCGATGGCACCGACTATTGGATGCGCCAAGAGGGCGTGGCCACGGGCGGCAGCGGCATGGACCAGTACATAGGCGGTATAGAACACGCTATTCTGCATTTGCTGTATGCGCGTTTTTGGACCAAGGTGATGCGTGATTTGGGTTTGGTGAAAGTGGATGAACCGTTTACCAAACTGCTGACCCAGGGCATGGTGCTCAACCATATTTACTCGCGCAAAAGCGAGAAGGGCGGCATCGAGTATTTCTGGCCGCACGAGGTGCAAGACCAGCATTATGCCAATGGCAAAGTCATTGGCGCGGTGTTGAAAGAAGCCAAAGGCCATTTGCCTGCCGGTACACCCATCGTCTATGAAGGCGTGGGCACCATGAGTAAGAGCAAGAACAACGGCGTGGATCCGCAAGACCTGATTGAGCGCTACGGCGCTGACACGGCGCGTCTTTACACCATGTTCACCGCGCCGCCCGAGGCGACGCTGGAATGGAACGATTCGGCGGTGGAAGGCAGTTACCGGTTTTTGCGGCGAGTGTGGAATTTCGCCCACAAGCACCGTGCCGCCATCGCCACTGGAATGGCTGTAGACCGCAGCCAGTCGGTGGAATTCGGCAAAGCGGCCAAGGCATTGAGACTCGATATACACAGTGTGCTCAAGCAGGCGAATTACGACTACGAGCGCATGCAATACAACACTGTGGTGTCGGCGGTGATGAAAATGCTCAACACCTTGGAAGACGCGGCTTTGAGCGACAGCCCCGAGAATTGCGCTGCATTGGCGGAATGTGTGTCCATTTTGTTGCGCGTGCTGTATCCGGTGTGTCCGCACATTGCTTTTCATCTGTGGCAAGACTTGGGGCTACAGAACGCTAGTGGCAGCTTGCTTGATGTTGAGTGGCCCAAAGTGGACGAAACCGCCCTGGTGCGCGACGAAATCGAACTGATGTTGCAGGTCAACGGCAAGCTGCGCGGCTCGCTGCTGGTCAGTGCGCAAGCAGACAAAGCCGCCATCGAGCAGGCGGCGCTGGCCAGCGAAGCCTTTCAGAAACAGGCACAGGGAGCCGCGGTGAAAAAAATCATCATCGTCCCGGGCCGCCTCGTCAACCTGGTGATCTGATGCCACATTCCAATGCTGTTGCTATGCTGTCCCGCCGTTCGCTATTGAACCAAACCTGGCGGGCGGGCACAGGTCTGGCAGGTGCTGCTTTGCTGACGGCTTGCGGGTTTCAGTTGCGCAAAGCGCCTGAACTGGCCTTTAGCACGATGTATATGAACATTGCCGAGGCTTCGGTGTTTGGTCAGTTACTCAAGCGCAATCTCAAGACCATCAACAACCTCGAAGTCATCACTGATACCCGCGAGATTGAGCGCGCCCAGGTGATTCTGGAGTTGACTCAGGAAGCTCAGGAAAAAGTGATTCTCAGCAAATCGTCCACCGGTACGGTGCGCGAATACGTATTGCGTTACCGGGTGCGTTTCAAGTTGCGCACCCGTGACGGGTTCGAGCTGATACCGGATTCCGAATTGGTACAGGAGCGTGAAATCAGTTTCAATGAAACCGCCGCCTTGTCCAAGGAAACTGAAGAGCAATTGCTTTACCGCGACATGCGTTCTGATCTGGTGCAGCAATTGATGCGCCGTTTGGCCGCAGTGCGCCAGCTCTGACCCGTCGCCATGCAAATCGCGCCCGCCCGTTTGCAGGAACACCTGAACAAGGACTTGCGCAGCCTGTATACCTTACACGGCGATGAGCCCTTGTTGCAACAGGAGGCCGCCGATCTGATTCGCCAGAGCGCCCGGGCCCGTGGCTATACCGAGCGCCATGTGTTTACCGTGGCAGGAGCGCATTTCAACTGGAGCGAGGTGCATGCCGCCGGGGCTTCCATGAGCCTCTTTGCCGACAAGTTGATCCTGGATCTGCGCATTCCTTCCGGCAAGCCCGGCAAAGAGGGCAGCGTCGCTTTGCAGCAACTCGCTGAAAGCACCGCTGGCAATGACGCTGTGCTGTTGCTGGTGTCTTTGCCCCGGCTGGACAAGACCGCCAAATCCAGCGGCTGGTATTCGGCGCTGGAGGCCAACGGCGCAACGCTTCAACTCGACCCGGTAGAGCGCCCGGCACTGCCTGCCTGGATTGCACACCGCTTGGGTGAGCAGCAGCAGCGTGTGCGTGAAGGCGAAGAGGGCCAGCGCAGCCTGCAATTTTTTGCCGACCGGGTGGAAGGCAATTTATTGGCGGCGCACCAGGAAATTCAAAAACTCGGGCTTTTGTACCCGCATGGCGAATTGAGCTTTGAGGAGATTGAGCAAGCGGTGTTGAACGTGGCGCGTTATGACGTGTTCAAACTGGGTGAGGCGGTGCTCGCCGGTCAACACCTGCGGGTGCAGCGCATGGTGGATGGTTTGCAGGCCGAGGGCGTGGCCGAGGTGCTGGTGCATTACACGCTGGCCGAAGACATACGCAGTTTGAAGCGCGTCAAGGATGCGGTGTCTGCCGGCCGACCCTTGCCCCAGGCATTGCGGGAGCAACGCGTCTGGGGCCACAGGGAACGCTTGTTCGAACGTGTCTTGCCGCAACTGACGCCGGCTGTACTCAATCGCTTGTTGCAAAGCGCGCATCAGGTTGACGGTGTCGTCAAAGGCATGAAACTGCCGACCTGGCCGTCCAATAACTGGCAGGCATTGCTGCGCCTGGCGCTGATGATGAGCAAGGCATGCAGCCCGCGCTGACGGCCGGGCACATGTCTGCCAAAATCGGCGCATGAACACTCACACGATTCCTGAATTGATGCAGGCCATGGGCCAGCAGGCCAAAGCCGCCAGCGCTGTCATGGCCAAGGCCAGCGCCGCCAGCAAAAGTGCAGCCTTGCGTGAACTCGCCCGCTTGTTGCGCAGCGACACCGGTGCCCTGGTTGCAGCAAACCATGAAGATGTGCAGCGAGCCAAGGCCAACGGTTTGGACGGCCCTATGCTGGACAGGCTCAAACTCTCTCCATCTATTTTGGAGACTTGCGCCACCGGCTGTGAGCAGTTGGCCACCATGCCCGACATCATCGGCAGCATCTCAGGTATGACGCAACAGCCCAGCGGCATTCGCGTCGGCCAGATGCGCGTACCCATCGGTGTGTTTGGCATGATTTTCGAGAGCCGGCCCAACGTCACCATCGAGGCCGCTTCGCTGGCCATCAAAAGCGGCAACGCCTGTATTTTGCGTGGCGGCACTGAAGCTTTGACCTCCAATACCGCGCTGGCGCAACGCGTGCAACAGGCTTTGCACAACGCCGGTTTGCCGCGGGATGCGGTGCAACTCGTCCCCATCACCGACCGCGAAGCTGTCGGCCAGTTGATCGCCATGCCGGCCTATGTGGATGTCATCATCCCGCGCGGCGGCAAAGGACTGATTGAGCGCATCAGCCGCGACGCCAAGGTGCCTGTCATCAAGCATTTGGACGGCAATTGCCACACTTACATCGACGATCCCTGCGACTTGGAGATGGCGTTACGCGTCACCGACAACGCCAAAACCCAAAAGTACAGCCCTTGCAATGCCACCGAAAGCCTGCTGGTAGCGCGCGGCGTGGCGGCGGCATTTTTGCCGCGCATCGGCAAAGTGTTTGCTGACAAAGGCGTGGAGATGCGCTGCTGCCCTGAGAGCAAAGCCTTGTTGTCGGGCGTGAGTGGTGCCGTGTTGAAAGACGCGGTTGAGCAGGATTGGTTTGAAGAATATTTAGCACCCGTCATCAGCATCAAGTTAGTGGATGGTGTGGACGAGGCGATTGCGCATATCAACCACTACAGCAGCCACCACACCGATGCCATCCTCACGCTCAACCATGTGAACGGCCAACGCTTTGTGCGCGAGGTGGATTCAGCCAGCGTGATGATCAACGCCAGCACCCGGTTTGCCGACGGCTTCGAATATGGACTGGGCGCCGAGATCGGTATCTCCACCGACAAATTTCATGCGCGCGGCCCGGTGGGCATAGAAGGCCTGACTTCGTTGAAGTTTGTGGTGTTGGGTGCGGGGGAAGTCAGGGGTTAAAGCCTGTCACGCAGTTTGCAAGACCTGCATCAATTCCACCAAGCCAATGGCTTGCGTGCCATGGCGCATTGGAAAACGCTCGGTGCCTGGGTAAACCACAAAGCGCTGGGTAATGCCTAAATCATCGCAAGCCAGTGCAAAGCCTTTGCTCAAGCTGGGGGTGGTCGAGCGTTTGATTTCAACGGCCATCCAAGGTTTTCCGCCGCGCTCCAAGACCAAGTCAATTTCAGCCCCCGCATGGGTGCGGTAGGTGTAGGGCGTGACACTGGCTTTGGTGGCCGCCAGCAAGTTGTCGATGCAAAAGCCTTCATAGCTCAAGCCACACACGGGGTGCCCAGCCACATCGTGAAGATTCTCCAAGCCCAACAGCGCATGAACCAAACCGCTGTCACGCACATACACCTTGGGTGCTTTCACCAAACGCTTGCCTGTGTTGATGCTCCAGGGGCGCAAGCGGCGAACCAATTGCAAGTCCACCAGCAAATCGATATAGCGCTCCAAAGTGGGACTGCTGACACCCAAGCCACTGGCCAAGCGGCTTTGCTGTAACAAAGCGCCTTGTTGATGGGCCAGCATGGTCCACAGGCGACCCACGGTTTCAGCAGGCAAACGAGGGGCGAACATGGGTACATCGCGCTGCAAGTAGCTGCGCACAAAGTCTTCACGCCAGCGCAGGCTGGCGGCCTCATTGGAGGCCAGCAAACTGTCTGGAAAACCGCCGCGCAACCAGAGGGTGTCCAGCGCTGTCGATTCCCATTCCAAGGCTTGAATTGGCCCCAAATCCACATAGGCCACGCGCCCGGCCATTGTTTCACTGCTTTGCTGCATCAAGTCCAGCGAAGCCGAGCCCAACAGCAAAAAATGGCCAAAGCGCTGACCGTCGCGCCGTCGCTCATCAATGATGCCGCGCAATATCTCAAACAAGCCGGGCATGCGGTGGATCTCATCCAATATCACCAGCTTGCTGCCTTGGGTGCGCAAAAAAGCGTCGGCATCGTCCAGCCTCAAGCGGTCAGCAGGGCGCTCAAGGTCCAGATAAATGCTGCCCGCTGGCCAGTGTTCTGCCACTTGCAGGGCCAAGGTGGTTTTGCCTACTTGGCGCGGCCCAAGCAACACCACGGCAGGGGACTCTTGCAGGCGTTGGGTCAGTGTTGAAAGCAATTGACGGGTAATCATCATTGAAATTTTAACGGCACACTTTAAAATTTCAATGTATTTTTAAATAATTAAATACCAATGTACTCCTGACACCCCGTTGTCCGTAGCCCTCAGGCAAAGTCCTTTCCTGTGCGCAGACGGTCTGTGCACATTCAAAGGATGGACAACATGAAGCAAGTGATCGATTGGTTTGAGATTCCCGTGAGCGATATGTCGCGTGCCCAAGCGTTTTATGAGGTGGTTTTGCAAACCACATTGCAACGTGAAAATTTTGCGGGCCCCAACATGCAAATGGTGGTGTTTAAAGAAGACGGTCAACGAGCCAAAGGTGCTTTGATATCGGGGCACCCAGCATTGCAACCGGGCACCAGCGGCACCTTGGTGTATTTTCATGCGGGGGTATCACTCGATGAGGCCCTGCAGCGAGTGGTTGCTTCGGGTGGAGAAGTGGCGATGGCTAAAGTCGCTTTGCCAGGTGGCGTGGGATTCATGGCGCACATGCTGGATGTGGACGGCAACCGGGTGGGCTTGCATGCTTACGCCTAAAGAACCTAGACTGGGTCCCATTTTTTAAAACACTTACCTCGCCATGCGCCGCGCAGACCGCCTGTTCCACATCGTCCAACTCATCCGAGGCCGTCGCTTGACCACGGCCCCGTGGCTGGCGCAAAGGCTAGAGGTATCAGAGCGCACGGTGTATCGCGATGTGGCTGATCTGCAATACCAAGGTGTGCCGATTGAGGGTGAAGCGGGTGTGGGCTACCGTTTGGGCAAAGGTTTTGAGTTGCCGCCACTCATGTTTACGGTTGAAGAGGCCAGTGCCTTGGTGGCGACCACACGCTTGGCGCAGCAATGGTTGGATCCGGCGTTGGCACAAGCCTCTGAATCGGCTTTGTCTCGTGTCATGAGCGTGCTGTGAGTTGAACAACGTCAACAAGCGCAGAGTTTGGCGGTGTATGCAACCCCCTTTGGGTTATCGCAATCCATTCGCCGGCGTTTGCAATTGTTTCGAGAGGCTGTGCAACAACGACGCAAAGCGATATTCAAATATGGGGACGCTCGGCATTTGCAGAGTTAACGTTGCGTTTCACCTCTGGGCTGTTTCTTTTGGGGTGATGGATGGACCTTGGTGGCTTGGTGCGATACACGTGAAGACTTCCGCACTTTCAGAATGGATCGCATCATGGACGCTCGATTGACTGACCAAACATTTGACCCAACGCAATCGAAATCATTGCCCGCATACATGCAACGACATGGCTTCAAATTAGAAGATCTTTAAATGGATTCGGAGATGAATTACTGGATCGGTGTGGTCAGCCGCTCGCATGTTCAGCGCGGTGTGGCGGGTGGTTTTGCGCAGATGAATCACGGCAAACAAGCACCGCTCAAGCGCATGAAGGCAGGAGACGGTTTGATTTATTACTCGCCGCGCGAGTCTTACCCCGATGGCGCACCCTTGCAGGCCTTCACGGCTTTGGGGTTCATCCGCACGGGTCAGGTTTATGAATAAGACATGACGGCTGACGGCGTGCCTGGGTTTGTGCCGTGGCGTATTGATGTGGATTATGTGGATATGCATATCACGTCCATCAGGCCCTTGATCACGCAATTGGATTTCATCACCGACAAAACCCACTGGGGTGCGGCTTTCCGGTTTGGTCAATTAAAGATTGGCAAAGATGATTTCAATAGGGTCGCCCGCGCCATGGGGCGGTTATCTTGGTAACGACAGCAAGCTGATTTAATGGTCTGTCTTTTCAGACTCAGCTTTGCTTTTTTCTTTGGCTTCAAAGTATGAAGCTGCTAAAGCCATGGCGCACATCAGAATGCCAAAAAATAAAACGATGAGTTGTGATTCAGTCATGAGGCGAATCCTTGGAAAAAGTGATGCTAACGGAGGTTAAAAGTATAAGAGACAGCCCAATCACCATCAACAAAACCAAGTTCTCCCAATCTCTATTCCCCAAAATCAGAAACGCCACGCAAGCGTTTCCCGTCATCATTGAGCCAGTTGCACGCAGGCCCGATTTGAAGTCTGGTTTGGAAAATGAAAACACCATGGCGTATAGCTTATGCAGAACTTGATGGCTTGCTGTTAACGCGCAATTACTCATTTTGTATGCCTGACACAAGCCCTTCGCTTGAAACTGTCAAAATCAACCCCATATCCGAAAAACACACGAGACGACAAGCCCCATGGTTCCCCACCTCATCACCGCGCTCACCGGCCCCATCAACGAGCTGGAACAGCGCATCATCGACTCCATGCCGGCCATAGAACGCTGGTTTCGCATGGAATGGATGGAGCACACCCCGCCGTTTTACTCCTCGGTCGATATCCGCAATGCCGGTTTCAAACTCGCGCCGGTAGACACCAACCTGTACCCCGGCGGCTGGAACAACCTCACCCCCGAGATGTTGCCGCTGGCTGTGCAAGCCGCCATGGCGGCGATTGAAAAAATCTGCCCGGAAGCGCGCAACCTGTTGCTGATTCCCGAGAACCACACGCGCAACACGTTTTACTTGAGCAATGTCGCGCAGCTGGCGCGTATCTTCAACATGGCCGGGCTGAATGTGCGCATAGGCTCCATCAACCCGGACATCAAGGAAAACACCGCGTTTGAATTGCCTAATGGCGACAGCCTGTTGCTTGAGCCGGTGATACGCAGCAAAACCCGTCTGGGCTTGAAAGACTTCGACCCTTGCACAATCTTGCTGAACAACGATTTGAGTGCGGGTATTCCGGGTATTTTGGAGGACTTGCACGAGCAACACCTGTTGCCCCCGCTGCATGCGGGCTGGTGCGTGCGTCGCAAAAGCGTGCACTTTGCTAACTACGAGGAAGTGGCCAAGCGTTTTGGCAAATTGCTGGGCATTGATCCTTGGCTGATCAATCCCATGTTCAGCCAATGCGGCGAGGTCAATTTCGCCGAAGGCGAAGGCATGGAGTGTCTGACCACCAATGTGGACGCGCTGTTGACCAAGATACGGCGCAAGTACAAGGAATTCGGTATCCACGAAAAACCGTTTGTCATTGTCAAAGCCGACAATGGCACCTACGGCATGGGCATCATGACGGTGCGCGATGTCAAAGACCTGGAAGTGCTCAACCGTAAAACCCGCAACAAAATGAGCGTGGTCAAGGACGGTCAGGAAGTCAACCAGGTCATCATTCAGGAAGGCGTGCAGACCAACGAGCGTATCAATGACGCGGTGGCTGAGCCGGTGGTTTACATGATGGACCGGTATGTTGTTGGTGGTTTTTACCGGGTTCACGCCGAGCGCGGCATTGATGAAAACCTGAATGCGCCGGGCTCCAGCTTTGTGCCGCTGGCCTTCGAACAAAGCTCACATACCCCGCAACCGGGAATGAAACCAGGCGCCAGCTCGCCCAACCGTTTTTACATGTACGGCGTGATCGGCCGTCTGGCCATGCTGGCCGCCAGCTATGAGCTGGAAGCCACCGACCCGGACGCCGAGGTCTACGAGTAAAAAATAGCTCGTTTGCTGCAATGCGGAATCTGTAAACTCTGCCCTTCCTAGATTACCGGTAGGGCGGCATACGTCGCTTGAAGTTTTATGAGCGAAGCGATCAGCCAGGACCAGCACCAATCTTCATTGGCGGGTTTAACCTTAGGCGCCATCGGTGTGGTGTACGGGGACATAGGTACCAGCGTGCTGTACTCCATCAACGAGGTGTTCGGCTCCGGCCACGTGGCCTTCACACCGGATAACGTTTACGGCATTTTGTCGATTTTTCTTTTGGACACTGACTTTCATTGTGTCTCTCAAATACGTGACCTTGGTGCTGCGCGCCGACAACAACGGCGAAGGCGGCTTGGTGGCCATGCTGGCGTTGGCCTCCTCATCAGTGCGCGATAAACCGCGTTTGCGCAGCGTGTTGCTGGTGGTCGGTATTTTTGGTACCTGTTTGTTTTATGGCGATGGTGTGATCACACCAGCCATTTCCGTGTTGTCAGCGGTTGAAGGCTTGGAAGTGGTTTCGCCGAGTTTCAAAAAGGCAGTGATCCCGTTGACGCTGGTGATTTTGTTGTGCCTGTTCTGGGTGCAAAAGCGCGGCACCGGTGGCATTGGCAAATTTTTCGGACCGATCACCATGGTCTGGTTCGCAGCGATTGCGGTCTTGGGGCTGTATCACATCGTCGGCCACCCTGAAATTTTGTGGGCCATCAGCCCGCATTACGCGGTCATGTTTATTTGGGACCAGCCGTTCACTGCTTTTATTATTTTGGGCGCGGTGGTCTTGTGTGTCACAGGTGGCGAAGCGCTGTATGCAGACATGGGGCATTTCGGTAAAAAGCCCATCCGTTTGGCATGGTTTGCCATCGTCATGCCTTGCCTGACCTTGAATTATTTCGGCCAAGGCGCTTTGCTTTTGAGTGACCCGGGCGCGGTAGATAACCCCTTCTTCAACATGGCGCCAGACTGGGCCTTGATTCCCTTGGTGGTGTTGGCCACTGCAGCAACCGTGATTGCTTCACAAGCATTGATCACCGGTGCGTTCAGCGTCACCAAGCAAGTCATACAACTCGGGTTTTTGCCACGTTTGCAAATATTGCACACCAGCGCCAGAGACACCGGCCAGATATATATGCCGTTGGTGAACTGGGGGGCTTGTTTGTCGTCATTGTGCTGGCGGTGGTGATGTTCAAAACCTCCAGCAACCTGGCTGCGGCTTACGGCATTGCGGTGTGTACCGACATGCTGATTACCACCGTGCTGACCTTTTTTGTGATCCGCTACGCTTGGAAATACCCTTTGTGGCTGTGTATAGCCACCACTTCTGTGTTTTTCCTGGTGGACTTGGCTTTCTGGAGCTCCAATTTGCTCAAGCTGGCCGACGGCGGCTGGTTCCCGCTTTTCATCGGTGGCTTGATACTCACCTTGATGCTGACCTGGCGCGATGGCCGGTCTTTGCTGCACCACAAAACACGCGACGAGGCCATGGACCTGAGTTCGTTTTTGTCTGCGCTGTTTCTGGCGCCGCCGACCCGGGTTGAAGGCATTGCCGTGTTTTTGACATCAGAAGACGGCATCGTGCCCAACGCCATGCTGCACAACTTGAAACACAACAAAGTCCTGCATGCGCAAAACCTGTTTGTCACGGTGCGCAACCACGAGGTGCCATGGATCGCCAGTGACAAGCGAATAGAAGTGCAAGACCTGGGACACCAATGCTGGCAGGTGATGGCGCATTACGGTTTCATGGACGACCCGGATGTGCCGTTTGCCTTGTCTTTGTTGCGCGGCCAGGTCGGCGACATCAACCCCATGAACACCAGTTATTTCCTCGCGCGCGACAGCATCGTGCCTACCGTGGGCGGCGGCATGTCTCAGTGGCGCGAAAAACTGTTTGCCCAGATGTACCTGAACGCCAGCGCGGCGGCGGACTTTTTGAACCTGCCCAGCAACTCGGTGGTGGAGATGGGCAGCAAAATCGAAATCTGATGCGGCTGCGTTTGCCGACAACAGACTGTTAACCTAGGCCTATGAACATTCTGTTTGTTTGCGACCCGCTGGCTTCTTTTCATATTGAGAAGGACAGCACATTCACGATGATGCGTGAGGCGCAACAACGCGGCCATGCGGTGTGGGCTTGTGAAACACAAGACCTGTTCTGGCAAAGCGGCGCACGAGTCAGTGCGCACATGCAGCAGTTGTCTTTGACAGCGGATCCTCTTGCCTGGTTCACAACTCAATCGCAGCAAATACGCGCGCTTGCCGACGTGGATGCAGTCATCATGCGCAAAGACCCGCCGTTTGATAACGAGTATTTTTACGCCACTCACTTGCTGAGCCAGGCCGAGCGCGAAGGCGCGCGTGTGTTCAACAGCCCGCAAGCCTTGCGCGAGCATCCCGAAAAACTGGCTTTGATGGAGTTCGCCGACTTTGCCAGCCCCACCTTGGTGACCCGCAGTCCGCAGGCTGTGCGCGACTTCCATGCCAAACACAGCGACATCATTTTGAAACCCTTGGACGGCATGGGCGGCATGGGCATATTCCGCGTCAAAGCCGATGGGCTGAACCTGGGCAGCATCATCGAAACCCTGAACCGCGACGGCAGCACCAGCGTCATGGTGCAAAAGTTTTTGCCTGAGATTGCCCGAGGTGACAAGCGCGTATTGGTGATTGACGGCGAGCCGGTGCCGTTTGCGCTGGCGCGCATTCCCCAGGGCAACGAGGTGCGCGGCAACCTGGCGGCAGGCGGCAAAGGCGTGGCCCAGCCCTTGAGCCAGCGTGACAGGCAGATTGCCGAGAAGATCGGGCCGGTGCTGGCTGCGCGCGGCTTGTTGCTGGTGGGCCTGGACATCATCGGCGACTGTCTGACCGAGATCAACGTCACCAGCCCGACGTGTTTCAGAGAAATCACCGACCAGACCGGTTTCGATGTACCGGCCATGTTCATGACTGCGCTGGAGCGCCGTCTGGCTGGCCCGCCCTAGCTCGCCCCGACCATGCACACAAGCTGTAAATAAGTGATGAAGGTCTTTATCGAGCAGGCATTGTTTGAGCCGTACGCGTACGCAGCCACAGAGCGTCTTGGCGCATTAAAGCCTTTCGAATACGCGCAGACACGCAACCATGTGCAAGGCGCGGTCAGCATGCTCTCTCCTTATTTGACGCATGGCGTTTTGAGCGTGCCCGATGTGGCCGAGCACATGTACCGGGTGCATCGCATGGGCGCTCAGCACAAGTTTATTTTTGAGCTGGCTTGGCGTGAATACTTTCAGCATGTGGAGTCATTGCTGGGGGAAGCCATACATCAGAATTTGCATGAAGGCGTGTTGCCGGATGACGCCTACAGTCGGCAAATACCGCAAGATGTGCGAAGCGGTGCCACGGGCGTACCGGTGATCGACCAGGCGGTGCGCCAGTTGTATTTCAACGGCTATGTGCACAACCATGCGCGTTTGTGGCTGGCCAGTTACCTGGTGCATATCCGCAAAGTGCATTGGAGGTCCGGGGCCGACTGGATGTACAGCCATTTGCTGGATGGAGACATCGCCAGCAATTACCTGAGCTGGCAATGGGTGGCGGGTACCGCCAGCAGCAAACCCTATCTTTTCAATGCAACCAATGTGACTGTGAATGCCCACGAGCCGTGGCACAGCCCGCAGACGGTGATAGACCAGGACATGGACATCATCGATATGATTGCGCGCAGCCGCGCCACGTTCACGCAGGCCTCACAGGCATTCGCCTCGGTGCAGGAGCCGGATTTGTTGCCTGCACCGCCGCCCGAAGCCGGGCTGCTGCCCGCCGGTCTGGCGGCAGACAAGTTGACAGACCGCGAGGTCTGGTGGATACATCCCTGGTCGCTGACGGACAAACCGCCACCGGCCATGCCGGCGGACGCCATGCGGGTCGCGGCCTGCTGGCACGAATGGACGCAGCAGCGTCCCTGGAGTCAGATGCGCTGGCTGTTCGTGTCCAAGGGCATGCACCACCTGGCTTCACATTGCTGGTTTGAGGACGCAGAGCGTTTGAGCGAAATATTCAGCAAAGCTAAGACGGTGCATGTCTGGGATCACCGCAGCCTGCCGGATTGGCCGGGTGTCAACTGGGTGCGCCACAGCCCGCCGCGCCTGTGGCCGACGCAGGAAGAGCATTGCAAATCGTTTTCTGCCTGGTGGAACAAGGTCAACCGCTACAGACTGACTTTGCCGCAGTTGTTAAGGCGGGTGGCTTGATAGCTTAAGCCGCCGCTTTCACCTTTAATCGCCACGCATGCAACAGCGGTTCTGTGTAGCCGCTGGGTTGCGCCATGCCTTGGAACACCAGGTCGGTGGCTGCCAGATAAGCCTTGGATGTTGTGAAATGCCCGGCCATGGGTTGGTACAGCGAGTCGCCCGCGTTTTGTTTGTCCACCACGGCGGCCATGCGCTCAAACGTGGCGTGCACCTGTGCTTCGCTGACCACGCCGTGCTTTAACCAGTTGGCAATATGCTGGCTGGAAATGCGCAGCGTGGCGCGGTCTTCCATCAAGCCGACGTTGTGAATATCCGGCACTTTAGAGCAGCCCACGCCCTGGTCGACCCAGCGCACCACATAGCCCAGAATGCCTTGCACATTGTTGTCCAGCTCTTGCTGTTTGTCAGCTTCGCTCCAGGCGGCCTTGGCCACCACCGGTATGGTCAGCAAGTCTTTCAGCAAGGCTCCGTGCTGTTTGTTGGCGTCAATTTTTTCAAGTTCTTTTTGCACATCGCTGACCAGCACCTGGTGGTAGTGCATGGCGTGCAGGGTGGCGGCGGTGGGGCTGGGCACCCAGGCGGTGTTCGCACCCGCTTTGGGGTGCGCGATTTTTTGCTCCATCATGGCTTTCATCAAATCCGGCATGGCCCACATGCCTTTGCCGATTTGCGCTTTGCCGCGCAGGCCGCAAGACAGACCGACCAGCACATTGTTTTTCTCATACGCGGCGATCCAGGCGCTGCTTTTCATATCGCCTTTGCGCAGCATAGGACCGGCGTGCATTGCGGTGTGCATTTCGTCGCCAGTGCGGTCCAGGAAGCCGGTGTTGATGAAGGCCACGCGGCTGGCCGCCGCCGCAATACAGGCTTTGAGGTTGACGCTGGTGCGGCGTTCCTCGTCCATGATGCCCAGCTTCACTGTGCTGTCGGGCAAGCCCAGAATTTGCTCAACACGGCCGAACAGCTCGGAGGCAAAAGCCACTTCAGCCGGGCCGTGCATTTTGGGTTTGACGATGTACACCGATCCGGTGCGCGAGTTGCGAATGCCGTTGGCACCGTGGCCTTGCAAATCGTGCAGGGCGATCGTGGTGGTGACCATGGCATCCATGATGCCTTCGGGGATTTCGTGTGTCTGGCCGTCGGCACCGTCATACAGAATGGCCGGGTTGGTCATCAAATGGCCGACATTGCGCAAGAACAGCAGCGAGCGGCCATGCAGTTTCACCTCGGCATTGCCTTTGGGTGCGTGGTAAACGCGGTCGGGGTTGAGGCCGCGTTTGAAACTGTGTCCGCCTTTGCTCACGTCTTCGGTCAAAGTGCCTTTCAAAATCCCCAGCCAGTTGCTATAGGCCAGCAGTTTGTCTTCGGCATCCACCGCTGCTACTGAATCTTCCAGATCCAAAATGGTGGACAGCGCGGCTTCGACCACTAAATCGCTCATGCCTGCGGGGTCTGTTGCGCCGATGGGGCTGGCCGGGTTGATTTGTATGTCCAAGTGCAATCCGTTGTGTACCAGCAGCACAGAAGAAGGGTGGGCGGCATCGCCTTGGTAGCCGACAAATTGTTTGGGGTCTGCCAGCGCAGAGGTCTTGCCGCCTTTCAAACTCACCACCAATGCGCCTTTGACCACGGCGTAGCCGGTGGAGTCGATGTGCGAGCCTTGTTTCAGCGGCACGGTGCGGTCCAGCACATAGCGGGCGTACTCAATCACTTTGGCGCCGCGTTTTTCGTTGTAGCCCGGGCCTTTGGCGCAGCCGTTGTCTTCAGAAATGACGTCGGTGCCGTACAGCGCGTCATACAGCGAACCCCAGCGCGCATTGGCGGCATTCAAGGCGTAACGGGCATTCAAAATCGGCACCACCAATTGCGGGCCCGCTTGCAAAGCCAGTTCTGCGTCGACGTTGGCGGTGGTGGCTTTGGCCTTGGCCGGCACGGGAACCAGGTAACCGATATCGTGCAAAAACCCCTGGTAAGCCTTCATGTCGGTGACCGGGCCGGGGTGGGCGCTGTGCCATTGGTCGAGTTCGGTTTGCAAGCGGTCACGTTCGGCCAGCAAGGCCTTGTTTTTAGGTGCCAGGTCTTGCACCAACTGGTCAAACCCCTTCCAGAAAGTGACGCTGGAAACGCCGGTGCCAGGCAACACATGCTGGTCAATAAAGTTGTACAAAGGGGTTGCCACATGGAGTTTGTAGAGTGAGGTGCGCTGTGTCATGCAAGGCTTTCAAGTAATCAAATGGGTCGTTCCGGCCAATCGCCGATAATTTTATATTTTAGGAGGTGGGAAGTGACTGGGGATTTTGACGGCTTGCCAGTTCCCAGACTGCATCTATTCCCGCCATGTGCAATCCGGTGCGAAAGCGCCAACGTGAATTCTGTTGCCCTGAGACTCAGGGCAAAGAAAACGCTTTATTGATCGTTTGTTCATGCAACAGGTTCAGCAAGATGTGCTGGCGGCACTTGCCGCCGCCCTGGACGCTTTGTCGCCCGGTAGCGGCGCCAAGGCCCGGTTTGAAACCCCCAAAGTGGCCTCCCACGGCGATTGGGCCGTCACTGCCGCCATGCAATTGGCCAAACCGCTGGGCCGCAACCCGCGTGAACTTGGCGAGCAGCTGCGCAGCACTTTGCTGGCCTCTGAAGCCGGGCAGCGTTGGGTATCAGCCATTGAAGTTGCTGGGCCGGGCTTTCTCAATTTGCGGCTTAAGCCCGAGGCCAAACAACAGGTGGTGCGTGAAGTGCTGAGCGCCCCGGCAGAATTCGGTCGCCAGCCAGCTCGCGGGCAGAAATTGCTGGTTGAGTTTGTGTCGGCCAATCCGACCGGGCCTTTGCACGTCGGTCACGGCAGGCAGGCGGCGCTGGGGGATGCGATTTGCAATTTGTTTGACACCCAGGGTTGGTCGGTGCACCGCGAGTTTTATTACAACGACGCCGGTGTGCAAATTCAAACCCTGGCTATTTCGACCCAATGCCGCGCTTTAGGTTTCAAACCTGGCGACCCGCAGTGGCCGGAGAACGCTTACAACGGCGAATACATTGCCGACATTGCGCAAGACTTTCTGGCCAAGAAAACTGTGGTGGCTGACGACCGCAGTTTCACCGCCAGCGGTGACGTGAACGATTTGGAAAATATCCGTGACTTTGCCGTGGCCTATTTGCGGCGTGAACAAGACCTGGACTTGAAAGCGTTTGAGGTCAAGTTTGACCATTACTATTTAGAGTCCAGTTTGTACTCCGATGGCCGGGTCGAGCGTGCGGTGGCCTGTTTGCAGGCCTCGGGCCATACCTACGAGCAGGACGGCGCTTTGTGGTTGCGCTCCACTGACTTCGGCGACGACAAAGACCGCGTCATGCGCAAGTCAGACGGCAGTTACACCTATTTCGTGCCGGATGTGGCCTACCACCTGGCCAAATGGGAGCGAGGTTTCACCAAAGTCATCAACATCCAGGGCACAGACCACCACGGCACCATCGCCCGGGTGCGCGCCGGTTTGCAGGCGGCCTCTGCGCAGCAGGACTTGCAGATTCCGCAAGGCTACCCCGACTATTTGCTGCACACCATGGTGCGTGTCATGCGCGGCGGCGAGGAAGTGAAGATTTCCAAACGCGCCGGCAGTTACGTCACTTTGCGCGATTTGATCGAGTGGACCAGCAAAGACGCGGTGCGTTTCTTTTTGCTCAGCCGCAAAGCCGATACCGAGTATGTGTTCGATGTCGATTTGGCGCGCGCCAAAAACAACGAGAACCCGGTGTATTACGTGCAGTACGCACATGCGCGTATCTGCTCGATTCTCGCGACTTGGCAAACGCAATCAAATATGCAAGTCGATGCGTTAAGCAGTGTCGACCTTATGCCGCTCGACAGCGCGCCGGCACAAGCGTTGATGATGTTGCTCTCTCGCTACCCGCAAATGCTGGCGCAGGCTTGCGCCGACTTGGCCCCGCATGATGTAACGTTTTATTTGCGCGATCTGGCCGGCTGTTACCACAGCTATTACGATGCCGAACGCATTCTGGTGGATGATGTCAAGACCAGAGACGCCAGAGTGGCATTGGTCAGAGCCACCGCACTGGTGTTGTCGAATGGATTGAACCTGCTTGGCGTAGACGCGCCGACCAGCATGTAAAGGTAAAACACATGAGAGATTTTTTCACGCAGCGCGGCAATACTTTGGTTGGCTTTATTCTGGGCCTGGTCGTCGGACTGACCGTCGCTTTAGGCGTGGCGGTGTACGTCACCAAGGTCCCAATTCCGTTTTTGAACAAAGGCCTGACGCGCAACGCAGACCAAGACGCGGCCGAAGAAAAGAAAAACAAAGACTGGGACCCGAACGCGCCTTTGTATGGCAAAACCCCGGCTGCCAATGCACCGGTCGAACCGGCCAAGCCTGTGAAGCCGGGCGAAATCGCGGCCCCGCCGCAAGCGCCCGCGCCCGCACCTGCGGCCTCGGAAGACCCGCTGGGTGACTTGGCCGCAGGCAAGGCGCAACAGGCTGAGGCTTTTTATTACTTTGTCCAAGTGGGGGCTTTCCGCTCCAGCGAAGAGGCTGAAAGCCAGCGTGCCAAACTGGCTTTGGGTGGGTTCGATCCGGCCATTTCGCAGCGCGAACAAGAAGGCAAAATCATTTACCGGGTGCGCGTCGGCCCCTATGACAGCAAGTCGCAGGCCGAGCAAATCCAGACACAATTGAAATCCAATAAATTCGAGTCAGCCTTGATTCGGGTGCAACGTTAAACGAGAAAGGTCTAACCATGCAACGTCGTCAATTCAATGCGCTAACTGCAGGCGCACTGGCCAGTGTGATGCTCAACCCCTGGCAGCAGACGCTGGCGCAAGGCGCTGCTTTCAAGGCCGGTACCGATTACATGGTCTTGCCCAAGCCGCTGCCCACCGATGTGGCCAAAGGCAAAATCGAAGTGTTGGAGTTCTTTTGGTACAACTGCCCGCATTGCAATGCGTTCGAACCCGCTTTAAGCGCCTGGAGCAAAAAACTGCCCAAAGATGTGGAGTTAAAGCGGGTACCGGTGCGCTTTCGCGAAGACTTTGAAGCCCAGCAACGGGCCTATTACGTGCTGGAAGCCTTGGGCAAGGTCGAAGAGCTGCAAAGCAAGATGTTTGCTTCTATACATGTCGACAAACAAAACCTGGCCAAACTCGACAATCTCGTCGTCTGGGCCGAGAAAAACGGCATTCCCGGCCCCAAATTCACCGAACTGTTCAATTCTTTTTCCGTGGTCGGCAAGGCGCGCCGCGCCGCCCAACTGCAAGAGCAGTTCAAGGTCGAAGGCGTGCCGGCACTGGGCGTGGGCGGCCGCTTTTATGTAGATGGCAGCCTGGCGGGTTCCATGGAGCGCGCTTTGCAGGTGACAGATTTCCTGCTCGGCGAGATCCGCAAAGGGCATTAAAGGCATTTGCAGGTAATGCCTCTACAATGCGTGGCATTCATCCACCTCAGCAATTTCCGTGCCTTGAAAAACCTACTCCTCATCGGTTGTTTATTGATGACGCCCCATCTGGGGGCGTTGGCGGAAAAAGCCGACCGCCAAAAACCCATGAACGTCGAGTCCGATAACCTCGAGCACGACGAACTCAAACAAACGAGCTTATTTACTGGCAAGGTGTTGGCGACCAAGGGCACCATCACCATGCGCGGTGACCGCATCGAGGTGCGTCAGGATCCGGACGGTTACCAGTTCGGCGTTATCAAACCCCTGCCCGGGCAACTGGCTTTTTTTCGTCAAAAACGCGAAGGCGTGGATGAATGGATTGAAGGCGAAGGCGAACGCATTGACTATGACGGCAAAGCCGACAGGCTGACGCTGTTCGGGCGCGCCGACTTCCGCCGTTATCGCGGCACCGTGCTGAGTGACCAGGTCACCGGTCAGCGCATCATTTATGAAAACCTCACGGATCAGTTCACGGTTGACGGTATCGTCGGCGGTGTCAAACCGGCCAACGGAACAGGTCGTGTGCGCGCCGTGTTGACACCCAAGCCTAACAACGAGGCCGGCAAGTGACTTCTGCTGCGGCGGCCTCCGGTCAGTTGGAAGTGCGTCATTTGCAAAAAAGCTATACCGGCCGTCAGGTGGTTCAAGATGTGTCCATCACCGTCAGCAAGGGTGAAGTGGTGGGCTTGCTCGGCCCCAACGGCGCGGGCAAAACCACTTCCTTTTACATGATCGTCGGACTGGTTCGTGCTGACGCCGGCTTGATTTCCATAGACGGTATCGCGGTGGAGCACATGCCGATTCACAAGCGCGCCCGCATGGGCTTGAGTTATTTACCGCAGGAAGCATCCATCTTCCGCAAACTCAATGTCGCCGATAACGTGCGCGCGGTGCTGGAGTTGCAGCAGGATGAAAAAGGACGGCCCTTGCCCGCCACCGAGATCGAGCAACGCCTGACCCATTTGCTGCAGGAACTGCGTATCGAGCATTTGCGTGAATCCTCGGCGCTGTCCTTGTCCGGCGGCGAAAGACGGCGGGTGGAAATTGCCAGAGCCTTGGCCACGCAGCCGCGCTATATCTTGCTCGACGAGCCTTTCGCCGGTATCGATCCGATTGCCGTGCTTGAAATTCAGCGCATCATCGGTTTTCTGAAATCCAAGGGCATAGGCGTGTTGATCACCGACCACAATGTGCGCGAAACCTTGGGTATTTGCGACCACGCCGCCATCATCAGCGAAGGCCGTGTGCTGGCTGAAGGCAAGCCGCAGGACATCGTCCAAAACCCCGAGGTACGCCGGGTGTATCTGGGCGAAAACTTCCGAATGTAAAGACGGGCACGCAGCATGAAGCAAGGCCTCTCACTGCGCGTCTCGCAACACCTGGCACTCACGCCGCAGCTACAGCAGTCGATCCGCCTGTTACAGCTGTCGACGTTGGAATTAAGCCAGGAAATCGAACAAATGCTGGACGACAACCCGTTTCTTGAAAAGGAAATGGAAGACCTGGCGGCGCGTGAAGACTTCGGTTTGACACAGGAAGATACGGTGGCAGCACCTACTGAGGCCGAGCCTGATAACGACAGCTGGGACGGCCCCATGGACCGCGTCAGCGAAGTGCGGGTTGAGACTGCCAGTGAAGCGCCGGATGCGCCGCTGGACGCAGCCGGTGTGGCCGAAAGCTGGGACGGCGACGGCAGCGTGGAGTTTTCGCCGGATGACAGCGAATGGGGCGGGGACGCCCCGGCGCGCAATAACAACAACGACGACGAAAAAGCGCAGGCCACCGAACTGGCGCGTAACCAGGAATCGCTGACTGCTTTTTTGCACCGGCAAGCACTGTCGCTGCGTCTGGATGAGACGGATCGTGCTGCTTTGCGTTTTCTCATCGAGTCATTGAATGACGATGGCTACTTGGAAGACAGTTTTCAAACGCTGGCGGAAAGCTTGGCCGGTGACGACCTGGAGCAATGCGAGGAATTGGTGCACCGTTTTCAAGTCGCCTTGGGTTTGCTGCAAAGTCTGGAGCCCACCGGCGTGGGTGCGCGGGACTTGGGCGAATGTTTGCGTCTGCAATTGCAAGCCATACCGGCAGACACCGAAGAGCGTGCAGCTGTGCGCGCCTGCGCGCTGGCCATATGCAAACAACCGCTTGAATTGCTGGCCAAGCGGGATGTCAAACGGCTGGTGTTGGCGGTGGGTGCCGGCGAGATGGAAGTCAAAGTCGCTATCGCCTTGATTGCCAGGCTGGAGCCCAAAACCGGCAGACGGTTCATTGATGTCGAGCGCAATGTGGTGGTGCCGGATGTGTTGGTCACAGCAAGCGGGGTTGACAGGCAAGGCTTGCCGCAGTTTCGCGCCATGCTCAACCCGGAGGTGATGCCGCGCCTGAAGGTGAACGATATTTACGCCAACGCCTTGAAAGGCAGCAAGGGCGACAGCCATGCCGGTTTGCAGCAGCGTTTGCAAGAAGCGCGCTGGATGATCAAAAACATTCAGCAGCGGTTTGACACCATATTGCGTGTCAGCAATGCCATCACGCAGCGGCAAAAAAGTTTTTTCATTCACGGCGAACTCGCCATGAAGCCCATGGTGTTGCGCGAAATCGCTGAAGAGCTGGGCTTGCACGAATCCACCATCAGCCGCGTCACCACCGCCAAATACATGCACACGCCTTACGGCACCTTCGAGTTGAAATATTTCTTCGGCTCGGGGCTGGGTACCGACAGCGGCAACAACGCCTCCAGCACGGCGGTGCGCGCGCTGATCAAACAATTGATTGCCAGCGAGAATCCGAAAAAACCTTTGTCAGACAACCAACTCTCCGACATGCTCAAGGAACAAGGCATTGATTGCGCACGCCGCACCGTGGCCAAGTACCGAGAAGCTTTGCGCATAGCGCCTACCAACCTGCGAAAAACGCTTTGAATGCATTGAATTTGTTTGTCCCCTGCGCGGCCGGGGTAGAGGCTTATCTGGCGGCTGAAGTCGCGCAAATCACCGGTTTACCACCGTCGGCGATGCAAACCCTCAGAGGCGGTGTGCAATTGCAAGCGTCTTGGCGCGACGCGCTGCTGCTGAATTTGCACAGCCGCTTGGGCATGCGGGTGTTGATTCAGTTGGCGACAGCGCCTTATCTGAATGAGCAGGACATTTACAACGCGGCCGCCGCAGTGGCTTGGGAAATGTGGTTCACGCCGCGCGAGAGTTTTCGCATCGACTTCACCGCGCAACACAGCCCGTTGAAAAGCCTGAACTTTGCAGCGCTGCGTGTCAAAGACGCGATCGCCGACCGGTTCCGCGAAAAAACCGGCGTGCGCCCGGATGTGGACACGCAACGCCCGGCGGTGCGGGTGCACTTGCACCTGAGCGAGAAAACCCAAAGTATTTATTTGGACACCAGTGGTGAGCCTTTGTTCAAACGCGGCTGGCGCGAAGACAAGGGTGACGCGCCGCTGAAAGAAACACTGGCGGCGGCCATGCTGGCAGCCAGCGCCTGGAGCATGCCGCCCGTGTACGCGCCGGGGGAAACACGTCCTGCGGTGATGCCGCTGGCCGGTGTGGAACAGGGCTTGGCTTTGTACGACCCGTGTTGCGGCAGCGGCACCATCGCGATTGAAGCGGCGCAAATCGCCTGCCGCATGGCCGCCGGGGCGCACAGGCGTTTTGGCTTCGAGCGCTTGCGTATGTTTGACGCGCATGTGTGGCAGCAACTCAAAGAACAGGCCACTGCTCAAGAATGCGCACCGCGCGCCAAAGTGTTTGCCAGCGATGTGGCGTTTCGCATGGTTGATTTCGCCAAGCGCAACGCTGAACGTGCCGGTGTGGCGCATGCCATCGAGTTGCGCGGCGGTGACGCATTGCAACGCATGCCACCGGGTGAAACGCCCGGCGTGATGCTGGTCAACCCGCCTTATGGCGAGCGCATAGAAACTGCCGGTGTTGCCGGCAATTCCAGGCGCGGGGTTCGCTCACACGAAACGTTTGATGAAGACCACGACATAGATAGCAGCCCGAAGGCAGGTCGAGAGACCGGCCAAGTAGAGGACGGCGGCGACTTCTTTAACCAACTTGCCAGCCATTGGAAGAAAAACTACGCCGGTTGGCGTGCCTGGGTATTGACGCCGGATTTGAAATTGCCCGGACGCATGCGCTTGAAAGAATCGCGCAAAGTGCCGATGTGGAACGGGCCCATCGAATGCCGCTTGTTCCGCTTCGATTTGCAATCTGGTTCCATGCGAAACAATAAATGATTGTGATTGACACCAATGTCTTGTTGGACATTTGGATTTACAGCGACACGGCCACTGTGACTTTGCGCCAGAAGTTGTTAGATAGGCAGCTGCAATGGCTGACCACAGCGGCCATGCGTGAAGAGTTGTTGCGTGTACTTGACTACGAACATATCGCCAGACGCCGGGAAAAAGACGGCATCAGTTCAATTGACGTGATGCAGGCGTTTGATCGCCACAGTTCTTGTGTTCCAGATGCGCCCCGTTCCAGCTATGTCTGCAAGGACGCGGATGACCAGAAATTCATAGATCTGGCTGTGGCCAACAAAGCCATTCTTCTAAGCAAAGACCGGCAGGTGTTGAAACTGAAAAAAAGGCTGGTGTTGGTAGGCGTTCAAGTGGCAGCGAAATGGGAGGAAATCCACCTTAATTG
>CAISPG010000132.1 GCA_903887325.1 uncultured Burkholderiales bacterium
AAACCGTCCTCTTCATCCACAAGCAATACTTCTTCAACGACAGGTTTGGGTGTGCGCTTACCGTGGGTGGTGATGATTTCCACATACACCTGCACGGCCTGTTCTTTGGCGGCGGCGTCAATCGAAGGAATAACAGCTGACAAATGCACTGTCTCAGCAGTTTCAGTACTCAGACCGAATTTGCAGTCAAAGTCCCAGAAATCCACGCCCTCAGGCAAAGGCCGACGGCGCTCGCGCTTCAAATATTTGCGCACATCGTGTTTCACTGCGTCCAACACCCTGTCCGGGTGACGTCCTTGTGCTTGTAACGGATAAGTTTTTCTCATGCAGTCGATTATGCGGCCTGAATCAAGCGCGTTGCGGCTGCGCCTAGCCGTGAAAGCCGATGCAAAGCAGCGGGATAATCCAATCATTCATATTTTCAGGCCAAGCCCATGTCTGCTGTCATTGCCATTTGTATAGGAGCCTGTGTCGGTGCGTTGGCGCGCTGGCAACTAGGCGTGCACTTTAACCAGAACGCAACCTTGCCTTGGGGGACTTTGTATGCCAATTTGATAGGCGGTTACCTCATCGGTGTGTGCGTGGCCGTGTTCAACAACCTGCCCGAGCTCGACCCTGTGTGGCGACTGCTGCTGGTCACCGGGTTTCTGGGCGCACTCACTACCTTCTCTTCGTTCAGCAGCGAGGTCGTGCAAATGCTGCTTGGCTCGCGCTTCGGTCTGGCATTGCTGACAGCCGGCTTGCATTTGTTCGGCTCTTTGCTATGCACGTTGGCCGGGATCAAAACCATAGGGTTATTCTGGGCGCGGTAAGCCGGTTGTCAGCGCCATCCGTGACGTTGTGCTTTCAATGAACAGCCACACCCTCTCCGTCAATCGTTTGAATCAGATCGAGCAAGCCCGCCTTAATGTGATGAACGAAGGCGCTTTTGCTTCGCCATGGCTGTCCGACTGGATCAGCCAAAGCTGGCAACGCTGTCTGCAACTAGGTATGCAACCCCATTACGAGGTCGGCTTTGCCCCTTTGTCGCAAGCACAGATCAACCGCACCCTAGACCGGAACCACGACTTTGTGCAAGCTGCCCGGCCTGAACTTGAGCGGCTTGGACGCGCCATCGCAGGCACTTCTTTTTTTGCACTGATCACCGACGCCCAAGGCGTGGTTGTCGATGTCGGCGGCGGCATTGACAGGCATGACAAACGCATAGATGCCATTGCACGCATAGGTATCGATTTGAGCGAGCAAGCTGTAGGCACCACCGCCATCAGCGCGGCTTTGAGTACCCAAAAACCGGTGTGGCTGCACCGGGGCGAACATTTTTTCAAAGACACTTCTGTTTACAGTTGCGCCGGTGCACCTTTGTGGAATGGTCAGGGAGAATGCATAGGCATGCTCGACCTGACCGGTGTCATGAGCCAGGAACGACCGGAGTTGATGCATCTGGCCGCCTTATCGGCTTGCAGCATCAGCAATGCCTTGTTGCTGCGCCAAGCTCACCATGTATTGTTGCGCCTGAACTGGCCGGGTCGCTTAACGGGTGACGACCATGACGGCTTGCTTTTGCTTGACGAAGAAGGCCGCGTGCTGGGGGCCAATCTGCCGGCCCGCGAGATGCTAAACCTCGTCAAACACACTCATCCTCACGCCAGCGACTTGTTTGCCATTCCCATGGGCTTGTTGTTTGATGCAGCCACCCACGCCAACACCATGGAAGTCCCCTTGTGGTCGGGCCTGCATCTTCACATCAAAGCCGGTTTGCAAGATACTTGCCAATATGCGTCACAACCGGCTACTACTGGTGCGCTGCACCAAATTCAATCGGCCGTGATCAATAAGGCGATAGCCCACTCTAAAGGCAATGTGGCGCAGGCCGCCAAGGCACTGGGCATCAGCCGCGCCACCCTGTACCGGAAATTGGCGCGCAAAACCAGTCACTAAGCTTACTCAGAACTGTCTTGCTGGCGCATAGAATGCCCGCTTGCCTATTCTCCGGAGCCTGACATGCAGGGATTGCTGAAATTTTCGAACGGTGTTGACCGCTTCAACACCTGGATCAACAAATACGTCATCTGGCTGATTTTGGGCGCTACCCTGATCAGTGCCATCAACGCCTTGGTGCGCAAAATCTTCAACAACAGCTCGAATGCTTTTCTTGAAGTCCAATGGTATTTGTTTGCGGCGTCTTTTTTGCTGGCATCGTGTTACACCTTGCTGCAAAACGAACACGTCAAGATCGATGTGATTTATTCACGCTTTGACCGTACCACTCAAACCAAAATAGATATTTTCGGATTTGCGTTTTTCATGTTACCCATGTGCACGGCGGTGATGTGGTTCGGCGTTCCGTTTTTCTGGAAAGGTTTGATGACCGGCGAAATGTCCTCGAATGCCGGTGGCCTGATCCGCTGGCCGGTGTACGCCATGATCCCCTTGGGATTCGGCTTGCTGTGGTTGCAAGGCGCTTCTGAATTGATCAAACGCATCGCATTTTTAAAAGGCCTGATCGCCGACCCGACCCTCAAGGCCGGTGAAAAATCTGCTGAAGAAGAGCTTGCCGAAGAAATCCGCAAACTCGCCGAAGCTAAAGCCCAACAATCCAAAGCCTGAGCCGGGAACACACATCATGGAATTTTTCATTCACAACCTGGCCCCGATCATGTTTTTGGGGCTGATCGTTTTCCTGTTACTGGGTTTTCCTGTTGCTTTCAGCCTGGGCGCCTGCGGTTTGTTTTTCGGCTTTGTCGGTATTGAACTCGGCGTGTTGCCCGAGGCGCTCTTGCAAGCTTTGCCACTGCGCATCTTCGGCATCATGCAAAACGACACGCTGCTGGCGATTCCGTTTTTCACCCTCATGGGTTTGATTCTGGAACGCTCGGGCATGGCAGAAGACCTGCTCGACACCATCGGTCAGTTGTTTGGTCCGGTGCGCGGCGGTCTGGCGTTTGCCGTGATTTTTGTTGGCGCATTGCTGGCGGCCACCACCGGCGTGGTGGCGGCTTCAGTCATCTCCATGGGTTTGATTTCCCTGCCTATCATGCTGCGTTATGGCTATGACCGCCGGATCGCTTCCGGTGTGATCGCGGCATCCGGCACGCTGGCGCAAATCATCCCGCCTTCGCTGGTGCTGATCATTCTGGCCGACCAACTTGGACGCAGCGTTGGCGAAATGTACAAAGGCGCTTTCATCCCGGGTTTTGCATTAACTGGTTTGTATGTGGCCTTCATCATTGGTGTGGCCATCTTCCGTCCGCAATGGGTGCCTGCGCTTCCACTGTCAGCCCGCACCATCCGCGAGGACAACGGTAAGAACGGTTTGCTTTCATTGCTGTTTCTCACCATTTTGTGCACCGCATCCGCGTTTTATCTGGCGCACAGTTACCCGCTGATTGTGGATTTCTTCAAAGGCAGCTCCGGCTCTAACCCGCCAGCAGATGAGACCATTGTGGTGTCCTTGTGTGCCGGTGTGATGTTGGCCTTTGTGTTGGCGGTGCTGAACAAAACAGCGCGTCTGGGACTGCTGTCCAACATGGCTGAGCGTGTCACCTTTGTGTTGATCCCGCCCTTGCTGCTGATCTTCCTGGTGCTGGGCACAATTTTTCTGGGCATTGCCACCCCTACCGAAGGCGGTGCCATGGGTGCACTGGGAGCCATCATCATGGCAACGGTGCGCGGTCGACTCAGCTACTCGCTGCTGCATCAGGCGCTCACCTCGACCACCAAGCTGGCCAGTTTTGTGGTGTTCATTTTGATTGGCTCCACCTGTTTCAGCCTGGTGTTTCAAGGCGTGGACGGTCCGAAATGGGTGGAACACCTGTTGGGTGATTTACCCGGCGGACAACTGGGCTTTTTGATCGTCACCAACCTGTTGATTTTCGTACTGGCCTTCTTTCTGGACTTCTTTGAACTCGCCTTCATCGTGGTGCCGTTGCTGGGACCGGTGGCTGAAAAACTTGGTATTGACCTGATCTGGTTCGGCGTGCTGCTCGGTGTGAACATGCAAACCTCGTTCATGCACCCGCCGTTTGGATTTGCGCTGTTCTATCTGCGCAGTGTGGCTCCCATCAAAGCCTATTTTGACAAGCCCACGCAAAAAGAAATTCCCCCCGTCACCACCATGCAAATCTACTGGGGCGCAGTGCCTTTTGTGATCATTCAAATCATCATGGTCGGCTTGATCATCGCCTTCCCCGGCATCGTTTCCAGCGGCCTGGACAAAGAAGAAGGTCTGAATGCGGAGCAGGTGCAACTCGAAATGATGAACGCCACGCACGACGGCGACCCGGTGGCTGACCCTGCGGCGCAACCCGGCGCTGAGACAGAAGCCAAACCGGAAGACGACCCTATGAAGATGATGCAGGAGTCCATGAATAAGGAAGCCGACAAGAAGTAAAGTGCCTGACAGATCTGCCCGCCGGGTCTGTCAGCGTTGATTAAGTCTTTAAATATTTACTGCCATCAATAAAAAAGCCCCGCAATTTGAGGTTGCGGGGCTTTTTTCATGCAAACCTCAATTCAGAGTTTCACGCCTTGCATGTAGCGGTCAAACGTGGCTTCGGAGAAGCGGAACCACAGGTTTTGCTCTTTGCGGAACGCAGAGTAATCGGCGTAAACCTTTTTCCAGTTCGGATTCTTGGCGCTAAGTTCGTCGTACAAGGCCATGGCTTCTTTGAAGGCGATGTCCATGACATCCTTGGGGAAGGGCAGCACTTTGGTTTTGCTGCCCACCAATTGCATCAAAGCACCCGGATTGCGCGCATCGTATTTGGCCTGACAGTCCACGTGGACAAATGCGGAGGCGCATTCAATGATGGACTTGTTGACAGCCGACAAACTGTTGTAGGCCTTGTCATTGATGAAGAAGTCCAGCTCGGGACCACCCTCCCACCAGCCAGGGTAGTAGTAGAACGGCGCGACTTTGTTAAAGCCAAGTTTCTGGTCGTCATACGGGCCTATCCACTCGGCTGCGTCGATGGTGCCTTTTTCCAGCGCCTGGTAAATCTCGCCGCCGGGAATGTTTTGCGGCACGCCGCCCATGCGCTCAATCACTTTGCCGGCAAAACCGCCAACGCGGAATTTCAAGCCTTTCATGTCGGAAATCGATTTGACTTCCTTGCGGAACCAGCCACCCATTTGCGCGCCGGTGTTACCGCCGGGGAAATTGACGATGTTGTACTGCTTGTAAAACTCGCGCATCAGCTTCATGCCGTTGCCCTGGAACATCCAGGCCGTCATCTGGCGGCTGTTCAAACCGAAAGGCACGGCGCATCCGAGTGCAAATGTTTCGTCTTTACCGAAAAAGTAATAGGGCGAGGTGTGCGCCATTTCAACTGTGCCGTTTTGCACGCCGTCAACCACGCCGAAGGGAGGCATGAGTTCACCGGCAGCGTGGGTAGAGATGACGAATTTGCCGCCGCTTAATTCGCTGACTTTTTTGGCAAAAGTTTCAGCTGAACCGTAAATGGTGTCCAGTGATTTGGGAAAGCTGGACGCGAGACGCCAGCGAATGGCTTCCTGAGCGTGTACCGCAGGCGCTATGCCTGTGGCAAGTACGCCGGCAATGCCTGCATTTTTAAGTGCGGAACGACGATCCATAGGAACTCCAATCAAACAAGGGATGAATTCAAAAATTCTATCAGCCGACCAGTTTCAAACCTTTGGCGGCAGTGATAACTTCCGCAGTGATGATAGGGGAAAAACGCTGACTAATTGAATGCTCTATACCGGCGGCATCCAGGCCAAGTTGCGAAAGAATTTTGACAGGGTCGCCGTGCTCAGTGAACACATCGGGTACGCCAAGTCGCAACACAGGCAGAGTGATACCGGCATCCTGCAAGGCTTCCAGCACAGCAGAACCGGCCCCGCCCATCAAGGCACCCTCTTCCACGGTGACCAGCGCTTTGTGAGAGGACGCGATTTGCAGCAGCAACTCTGTGTCCAGCGGCTTGGCCCAGCGCATATTGACAACCGTGGCGTTCAGGTTTTGTGCCGCTTGCAAAGCCGGGTAAAGCATGGTGCCGAAAGCGAGAATGGCTACGCCCTGGCCTTGTTTGCGGATTTCAGCTTTGCCAAAAGGCAGCGTGGGCAAGCCTGCGGACATAAGTGTACCCGCGCCTGATCCACGCGGATAACGAACCGCGACGGTGTGATCTTGGGCATAGGCCGTGCTGAGCAACATGCGGCATTCGTTTTCGTCGGCCGGACAGGCAATGCTGACTTGCGGAATACAGCGCAAAAAGGCAATGTCGTACAAGCCTGCGTGGGTGGGTCCATCGGCGCCGACGATACCGGCGCGGTCCAGCGCCAGCACCATGGGCAGTTTTTGCAAAGCCACGTCGTGTATTAACTGGTCATAGGCACGCTGCAAAAATGTGGAATAAATGGCAACCACCGGCTTCAAACCTTCGCAGGCCAGACCGGCGGCAAAGGTCAGAGCGTGCTGTTCCGCGATGCCGACATCATGGTAGCGCTCGGGAAAACGCCGGTGGAATTCAACCATGCCCGAGCCTTCGCGCATGGCAGGTGTGATGGCCACGAGTTTCGGGTCATGAGCGGCCATGTCGCACAACCAATTGCCAAACACCTGGCTGAACGTTTGTTTGGGTGTAGTTGTAGGAGGAACCAGCCCGATCTTGGGATCGAATTTTCCCGGGCCATGGTAGGCAATAGGGTCGGCTTCGGCCAGCTTGTAGCCCTGGCCTTTACGGGTAACCACGTGCAAGAACTGCGGCCCGTTCAAATTTTTGATGTTCTGCAACGTAGGAATCAGCGCGTCTAAATCATGGCCATCGATAGGCCCAATGTAGTTGAAACCGAATTTTTCAAACAAAGTGGCAGGCAGAATCAAGCCTTTGGTCTGGTGCTCAAGCCGACGCGCCAACTCAAACAACGGTGGCGCGTTTTTCAAAACTTGGCGACTCACCTCTTTGGCGGCGGTGTAAAAACGACCGCTCATCAATTGCGCCAGATAGCGGTTCAGCGCACCGACCGGCGGGCTGATGGACATGTCGTTGTCGTTCAGTATGACCAGCATGTTGCAATCTGACACACCTGCGTTATTCATGGCTTCAAATGCCATACCGGCGGTCATGGCGCCGTCGCCGATGATGGCCACACTGTGTCTTTGCTCACCTTTTTGCTTTGCCGCCATGGCCATGCCCAAGGCGGCGGAAATGCTGGTGGATGAATGCGCGGTACCGAAGTGGTCGAATTCGCTTTCATCGCGCTTGGGGAAACCGGCGACACCACCTAGTTGACGCAGACTGCCCATGCGATCGCGGCGGCCGGTGAGGATTTTGTGCGGGTAGGTCTGGTGACCGACGTCCCAAACGAAGCGGTCATGCGGGGTGTTAAACACGTAATGCAGGGCAACCGTCAATTCCACCGTACCCAGGTTGGAGCTGAAATGCCCGCCGGTCTTGCCCACGCTTTCAATCAGGAAATGGCGCAACTCGTCTGCCAGTACTGGCAATTGTTGCGGGGACAGTCGCCGTACATCCGCCGGTGATTGGATACTGTCTAACAATGGGGTCATCTGGCCTTCTCCTGCATTGCATGCCTCAAAGGCAAGGGTCGCTTATTCATTAGCTTAGGTGTGTCAACTGAAGTTGACAATAAGGGGTTTACCCTTAGAAGCATAACAGCAATAAAAAACCCCTGGAGCAAAAGCCACAGGGGTCGGAACCGGCTGAACGCGGATGAAAACGGCGATCAGGCTTTTTTCGCGTAAGCGCTGCACCAACCGGTGGCGGCTACTTGCTTGCCAGCAAACAGAGGGCAGGCACCTGCTTTGTCACCGGCCTTGCCTTGGAACAAAGCGCAATTGGCGCAGCATTGCTCAGGCTTGTGGGTGGCGTACTTTTTGCCATCAACTTTGGTGGTGTCAGCTTTGTAACCCAGTGCGGAAGCTTGTGCATCCTTTTCGTCAACCAGGGCCTGGGCAAACACTTGGCCGCCGGCCAACATGGCAGCGCTGCCCAAACTGAGTTGAATTACAAATTCGCGACGATTGGTCATAAAAATCTCCGATAAAGAATGAAACCCCTGTGGGGGGTGCTTAGCCCTGTATTCTTGCCTATACGGGGACATGGGTATTCAACGCATGTCAGATACCCCAGGTTGACGCTCAGGTAAAGAAGCGTTTCAAGAGCCAAATGGCCCGTTCAACGCAATGGTGGTGTGGTTCAGCACGCCGGCAATAGTGACCCACAGCAAATACGGCGACAGCAGCCAGGCTGACAGGCGGCGGTAGGGATGAATGAATACCATCAGAAACACAATACTTTGCCAAATAAATAAGAGCTCGATCATGGACCAGTCAGGCCGGTGCGATTTAAAGTAAAGCTGGCTCCAGAAAACATTGAAAAAGGCGTTCAAGGCCAATAGGCAAAGCCACGTGATCCGCTGTCTGCGGCCCGGGCAAGCGTGCCAGCCCAGCCAGGCGCAAATGGCTACGAGGGTGAATATGACCGACCAGATCAGCCCGAAAGCCGGATCCGGCGGTTTCCAGGCAGGTTGCTTCAAAGCAAAGTACCAAGCGTCCAGCACGGTCAAGGAACCGCCTATACCGGCAACTGCAAAACTCAGCGCTAAAGACACAAGCAGACTGCGCCAATTTTGTTTAACCGAGGGCAAGGCTGAAACCCGGGAGTCCAAAAGTTGCTCAGACCCCACTGAGTCTGGCTGAACGGGTTGTTTTTTGGAAATCAAGGGTTATCCCTAGTGATAAATTCGTCTAGACACTTTGTAATGTCAACTTGTATTGACACATTCTGTGTTGCGTACATCTCAACCTTCTTTCAGAAAAAGCCATCGCGCATGACGAACTCTTCGATAGCGAAAAATTCAGTCAAAGTGGTCATCCTGACCATGGACACGCACCTTAACAGCGCGGCTCACAAGGCACGTGATGCGTTGATGCGTCAAATACCCGGCCTGAGTTTTTCCATCCATTCCGCATCCGAGTACACCACGGATGCCAACAAGTTGTCGCGCTGCAAAGCTGATATTGCATCTGCTGACATCCTTATCGTCACCATGCTGTTTCTGGAAGACCACTTTCAGCCGATTTTGCCCGACTTGCAAGCGCGCCGCGATCACTGCACCGCCATGGTCTGCATCATGTCCGCCGCCGAGGTGGTCAAGCTGACTCAAATGGGCAAACTTGACATGGGCAAGCCCAGCACCGGCCCCATGGCTTTCCTGAAAAAACTTCGCGGCAGCAAGCCCCAAGCCGGTCAGAATGCGTCTGCCGGCGCCAAGCAAATGAAGATGCTGCGCCGACTGCCGCAAATCCTGCGATTCGTGCCGGGTACTGCGCAGGATTTGCGCGCTTACTTTCTGACACTTCAATACTGGCTTGGCGGTTCACAAGAAAACATTCAAAACCTGGTGATGTATCTGGTTGACCGCTACGCCAAGCATGTGCTGCCTAAAAACGCCGCCGACCTCAAAGTTGCCGCGCCGCTTGAATACCCGGAAGTCGGCGTGTATCACCCGCGCATGCAACCGCGCCTGCACGATGACATCAACCACCTGCCGCAGTTGGTCAAACCGCAGGCTGCCAAAGGCCGTGTCGGTATATTGTTGTTGCGCTCTTATTTGATTGCCAACAACGCACAGCATTACGACGCAGTGCTTGCGGCGCTGGAAGTGCAAGGTCTGCAAGTGGTGCCTGCCTTCGCCGCAGGCTTGGATTCACGTCCGGCGATTGAAGCTTTCTTCCTCAAAGACGGTAAATGCACGGTAGACGCCGTCATTTCGCTCACAGGTTTCTCGCTGGTCGGCGGCCCTGCCTACAACGACGCACACGCTGCCGAAGAAATTCTGGGCAAGCTCGATGTGCCTTACATCGCCGCCCATCCGGTCGAGTTCCAAACGCTGGACCAATGGGGCGGCTCCAGCCGCGGCCTGCTACCGGTCGAATCCACCATCATGGTGGCGATTCCTGAACTCGATGGTTCAGTGGTTCCCATGGTCTACGGCGGACGCCCTGGCGCCGACGGCGTCACCTGCACCGGTTGTGAGCAACGCTGTACCTTCACCAAAGAACACCACCAGGAAGACATGTTCACCTGCACCGAGCGCACCTCCATGCTCGCCATGCGGGTGGCGCGATTGGTGGCACTGCGTCGCAGCGAACGCGCCAAGCGCCGCGTGGCCATGGTCATTTTCAATTTCCCGCCTAATGCAGGCAACACCGGCACCGCCGCTTATTTGGCTGTGTTCGAGTCGCTCTTCAACACCATGAAGGCCATGAAGGCCCAAGGCTATACCGTCGATTTGCCCGAATCACGCGAAGCGCTGGAGCACAGCATTCTTGAAGGTAACCGTATGCAATATGGTGCCGACGCGAATGTCCACACGCTGATTTCCGCAGAAGACCATGTGCGGCGCGAACGCTATCTGACTGACATCGAAGCGCACTGGGGCCCGGCGCCCGGCAAAGATTTGACCAATGGCGAATCCATCTTTGTGATGGGGCATCAGTTCGGTAATTTGCTGGTCGCTGTGCAGCCATCTTTTGGTTATGAAGGCGACCCGATGCGTTTGTTGTTCGAAGGTGGCTTTGCCCCGACGCATGCGTTCTCGGCGTTTTACCGCTACCTGCGCGAAGACTTTGCAGCCCATGCGGTGATGCATTTCGGCACCCACGGCTCGCTGGAATTCATGCCGGGCAAGCAAACAGGGTTGGCCGGCAACTGCTGGCCGGATCGTTTGATCCAGGACTTGCCGAATTTTTATTTGTACGCCGCCAACAACCCTTCAGAAGGCGCAATTGCCAAACGCAGAGGCGGCGCGACGCTCATCAGTTATTTGTCTCCGACTGTGGAAGCAGCCGGTTTGTACAGCGGCTTGGTGGATTTGAAAGCCTCTATCGACCGCTGGCGCAACCTCAGCCCCGCTGAGGCCACTGACATGGCGAGTCTGGCCGAACTGATTCAAGCCCAAGCTGCAGCCATTGACCTGACGCCCGCCCTTCCCGTGTGGAACATACACGCCAGCGCAAACAGCATGCAAGAGGTGCAACACACTGTTCAACAGTTGTCGGTGCAAATGCTGGAGCTTGAATACACGCTGATACCGCACGGTCTGCATGTGGTTGGCAAACCGTACACTGAATCTCAATTCACCGACATGTTGAGCGCCATGGCCGAAAGCCAAAACATAGGCGAAGTCGCACCTGCGGCCATTGAAGCCATCGTCAAAGGCAGCACTGCCGCCAAAGCCGCAGAGTTGAGCGGTCTGCCAGCCAGCGAAGAGCGCGGCAAACTGTTTGATACGCTTGCCAAGACCTTTATGTTGATGGGTAAGAACAGCGAAATCGAAGGCCTGCTCGGTGCCCTCGATGGCCGTTACATACACCCCGCCCCCGGCGGCGATTTGCTGCGCACACCGGAGGTGTTGCCCACCGGCCGCAACCTGCACGGCTTTGACCCGTTCCGCATACCCAGCGCTTTCGCTGTGCAAGACGGCGCCAGACAAGCCGACAAACTCATCGCCCGCTTCATGGACGACGGCAACCCTTTGCCCGAATCAGTGGCCATTGTTTTATGGGGCAGCGACAACCTGAAGTCTGAAGGCAGTCAAATCGGTCAGGCGCTGCGCTTATTGGGCGCCAAGCCCAGGTTTGACAGCTATGGCCGCTTGGTCGGTGCGCAGCTGATTCCGCTGGCCGAACTCGGCCGCCCGCGCATAGACGTGGTGGTCACGCTGTCGGGCATCTTCCGCGACCTGCTGCCGCTGCAAATCAAGATGCTGGCCCAGGCCGCGCTCATGGCTGCCGAGGCGGATGAACCGCCCGAGCAAAACTTCATCCGTAAACATGCATTGGCCTACCAGAAGGAACACAACTGCGACATGCCAACCGCGGCCTTGCGTGTGTTCGGCAACTCCGATGGCAGTTACGGCGCAAATGTGAACCATCTGGTCGACAACGGCTGCTGGGACAACGAAGATGAATTGGCCAACACCTACACCGCGCGCAAAGGTTTTGCCTTCGGTGTCAGCGGCCAACCGGTGTCAAACCCGGGCTTGCTCAGAAGCGCCCTAGCCGATGTGCAACTGACCTACCAAAACCTGGAGTCTGTCGAACTCGGCGTGACCACGGTGGACAATTATTTCGACACACTAGGCGGCATCACCCGCGCTGTGCGCCAGGCCAAGGGGGATGGCACAGACCCTCCCGTTTACATCGGCGACCAGACCCGTGGCGACGGCACGGTCCGCAGTCTGTCGGAACAAGTAGCGCTCGAAACCCGCACCCGCATGCTCAACCCCAAGTGGTACGAAGGCATGCTGGAACACGGTTATGAAGGTGTCAGACAAATTGAGGTTCACATCACCAACACCGTGGGCTGGTCAGCCACCACCGGCCAGGTGCAGCCTTGGGTTTACAAGCAATTGACCGAAACCTTTGTGCTCAACCCTGAAATGCGCGACCGCCTCGCTCGGCTCAACCCGACAGCTTCGGCCCGTTTGGCCAACCGTTTGATTGAAGCCTCGGACCGCGCCTACTGGACGCCGGATGCCGACATGTTGCAACAAATGCAGCAGGCCAGCGACGAACTCGAAGACCGTTTGGAAGGCGTCTACGAAGCCAGCCAAAGTTAATCCGGCTTTTCCCTTGTTCACGCACGGTGACGCTGTCACCCTGCGCCTTTCGTAAGATTGCCCCATGGCCATTCCCTTTCCTTTCTCCGCCATCGTCGGTCAAGACGAGATGAAACTGGCGATTCAAATCGTGGCCGTCGACCCCAAAGTCGGCGGCGTGCTTGCGCTGGGCGACAGAGGCACCGGCAAATCCACGGCGGTGCGCGCACTGGCTGATTTGCTGCCACCCATTCAAGTGGTCAAAGGCTGTCGCTACGGTTGCGATCCCAGCTGCAACGCTGGCAGTTGTGCGGAGTGCGCCAGCCTCAAAACGGGTAAAAAAATCGTTTCTGAAAGTAAACCCGTGCCGGTGATTGACCTGCCGCTGGGCGCCACCGAAGACCGCGTGGTTGGTGCGTTGGATTTGGAGCAAGCGCTGAGCCAAGGCGTGAAAGCTTTTTCTCCTGGTTTGCTGGCGCAAGCCAACCGTGGTTTTTTGTACATCGATGAAGTGAATTTGCTGGAAGACCATTTGGTCGATTTGCTGATTGACGTTGCAGCCTCGGGGGAAAACGTGGTCGAGCGCGAAGGCCTGAGCATCCGGCATCCGGCGCGGTTTGTGCTGGTCGGCAGCGGCAACCCGGAAGAAGGCGAATTGCGTCCGCAGTTACTCGATCGATTTGGTTTGTCAGTGGAAGTCCGCACACCGCAAGACCTAGACCAACGTGTGCTCGTTATCAAACGCCGCGATGCCTTCGAGCGTGACCCTGAAGCGTTTCGCCAAACCTATGCCGCCGACAACCAAGCACTGCGTAACCACATATTGAAAGCCCGCAAAACGCTGGAAAAAGTCGAAACCGGTGACGACTTGCTGCGCACTTGCGCGCAACTTTGCCAAAAATTGGGTACCGACGGTTTGCGCGCCGAACTCACCTTGATGCGCGCCAGCCGCGCCTATGCTGCGATACAAGGCAAGAAAACAGTCACCACGGCACATTTGCGCGCCATCGCGCCGTTGGCCTTGCGCCACCGCTTGCGTCGCAATCCGCTGGACGACACCGGCTCGGGCACGCGTCTGCAACGTGCGCTTGCGGAGGTGCTGGGCGCGTGAACCTGGCCTGGGACGACGCCCTGTGGGCTGCGGCTGCGCTCAGCGTCGACCCGTCAGGTTTGCGTGGCGTTTGGTTGCGTGCGCCGCACGGGCCGGCGCGCGACAACTGGCTGGCTGAACTCACCCGGCTGCATCCCTCACTCAGACGGCTGCCGGGACACGCCGACAGCGAACGCCTGCTCGGCGGGCTGGACTTGGGTGCCACTTTGAATGCCGGGCGCGCTATTTACCAGGCCGGTTTGTTGCTGCAAACCACGCCCACGGTTTTACTCTTGCCCATGGCCGAGCGATTGCCCGACGACACCGCCGCCATTCTGGGCCAGGTGCTGGACCAAGGCCAGGTGACCTTGGGCAGCAGCGGCATGACGCAAGACACTTTCATTGGCGTGGCCGCTTTGGACGAGGCACTGGACGACGAACCGCCACTGGCCGGCGGCTTGCAGGAGCGTTTAGGTATCTGGCTGGATTTGCGTTCTATGGGACGCTCCGGCGGCGAGTCAGAAGAAACCCGGCTGGTGTTGGACACCTTGCCCGAACTGGATTTGAACGCCTTGCGCGACCATGCCAGGCAGCTGCCGGTCAGCGACGCACACTTACAAGCCATGTGCCAGACCGCCATGGCCTTGGGCGTGGACAGCTTGCGCGCGCCATTGGCAGCCATCAAGCTGGCCAAAGTGATGGCTGCTTTGCGCGGCAATGACGCGGTGGAAGACGAAGATTTGGGCCGTGCAGCCCGATTGGTGATCACACCGCGCGCCACCCGATTGCCGCCGCCACCTGAGCAAGCCCAGCAGGAGCAGCCTCCCCCCGAGCCCCCGGAGCAAGACAGCCCGCCTGAAGAGCCGCCGCCCGATCAAGCTCCCCAGAATAAAGACGCCGAGACAGATGAACAGCAAGAGCCCGAATTCGACCTGCAGCAAATGGCCGAGATGATGCTGGAAGCCGCCTTGGCCAGCCTGCCTGCGGACGTGCTGGCGCAACTGGCCGAGGGCAACAAACCAGCACCAGCCGGTCGCGGCCAAGGGCGCAGCGGCGAACGCAAAATGAGCCTGATGCGCGGCACGCCCATGCCGCCGCGCCCGGGCAACCCGCGCAAGGGCGCACGCTTGCATGTGCTGGCAACACTCAACGCCGCCGTGCCGCGCCAAAAACTGCGTCGCATACCCGCCAACTCCAAAGCCCGTTTAGCCATTCGCACCGAAGATTTCCATGTGCACCGGTTTGCCGAAAACAGCCCTACCTGTCTGATATTTGCGATTGATGCATCCGGTTCTGCGGCGCTGCACCGCCTGGCCGAGGCCAAAGGCGCGGTCGAGTTGCTGCTGGCTCAGTCGTATGCACGGCGCGACCAAGTCTGCGTTATAGGCTTTCGCGGCACCACCGCCGAGGTTTTGTTACCGCCGACCAAATCGCTGGTGCGCGCCAAGCGCAGCCTCTCCGGCCTGCCCGGCGGCGGCGGCACGCCATTGGCCAAGGCCATCGAACAAAGCCTGCAAGTCGCGCTGGCGGAAAAGCGGCTCGGGCATTCGCCCAGCCTGGTCATGCTGTCCGATGGGCGTCCAAACGTGACACTGCAAGGTCAAGGCGGACGGGCGCAAGCGCTGGAGGAGGCGCTCACTTTGGCGCGCCAGTGGCGTGGCCACGGCCTGCCCGCCATCTGGCTGGACACCAGCGCCAGACCGGACCCGCAGGCCCAACAACTGGCCAAAGAAATGGGCGCACGTTACGTGCCTTTGCCCTTGGCCAATGGCAATCGCATGGCGCAAGCGGTACAGGCGGTGCAAGCCGGCGGCGTCATGCCATCTGCGCCTGCAACGGCTTCACCCGTTTGGCAAAAACAGTCGGCCCCATCGACCACGCCGGTTTGGCGCAACCCGGTGGCTGGTTGAGTTTCATGGACTGGGAAAAACTGCGCCACGACTGGCCTAACGCAGTGCACAGCCGGTTCGTTGAAGCGGCAGGTGTGCGCTGGCATTTGCAACAAGCAGGCACGCAAGGGCCGCGCATGTTGTTGCTGCACGGCACCGGCGCTTCCTCTCACACTTGGCGAGACATGCTGCTGCCGCTGTCAGAAAAAGCGCAAGTGCTGGCCGTCGATTTGCCCGGACACGGTTTCTCCAGCCTGGCTGAAGGCGACGGCATGTCGCTGCCGGGCATGGCGAAAAGCTTAGGCATTTTGCTAAAACAACTCAATTGGCCGGTGGATGCCTTCATAGGCCATTCGGCAGGCGCGGCGATTGCCGCACAAATGGTGTTAGACCAGGGCTTGCAACCGCAGGTGCTGATTGGCATCAACCCGGCCTGGATGCCGCTGCCGGGATTGGCCGGTTTGTTATTTCCACCTGCTGCCAAATTGCTGGCCCTCACCAGCCTGGTGCCGCAATGGTTTGCGCGCCAGGCCAGCAGCCCCGGCATGTTGGACAAACTGCTGCAAAGCACCGGCTCGACGCTGGATGAGCGCGGAAAATATTTGTACGCGCAGCTCGTGGCCAGCCCGGCGCATGCGCAAGGCGCGTTGAAAATGATGGCAGCCTGGGATTTGTCGCGTGGCGTGCACAAGTTGCAGCAATTGCGCTGCCCGGTTCGCATACTGGTGGGCGACAAGGACGGCACGGTGCCACCGCTGCAAGCTCGACAAGCCATGGGCTTGCTGTCAGACGTTCAATTAGACACAAGATCAGGCTATGGTCACCTAGTGCACGAAGAAACACCACAACAAACAGTTAAATTCTGTTTGAAAAATCTCCTGAACAATTAGCGCCGGATTTACCCGTCGGCATCTACTGAAACAAATATTTGTTGCTCGATATGCACTGGAAATTCAAACAATGTCCCTCAGATTTCATTCGCAAAGTTCATCGACTCAAACTAGGCCATGAAAATACTTATAGAATAAACTAAAAAGCTGAACTAAATGAAAAAAACTACTACATCAATTTTTTAAATCTGCTTAAAGCTTTGGAGCCGTCAACAGATGAAGCTTTGCAGGACTCCACCTGCAAACAGATTCTGGAGGAAATTGCCATCGGTGTGTCGAATGACAAACTGTTGACGGTGTCTGATGTCATGAGTTTCAAACAACTCGGTTCACCCGCTACCTTGCATCGCAAGCTTGATGTTCTTTTGAACGCCAAACTGGTTGAGTCCATTTTTCAAGGCAATAACCGGCGCACTAAATACATCAACCTGACCTCCTCCGGTCAAGCTTATTTCGAACGTTTGTCCAGCGCCATCGAATCGGTACAGTCTATTCATCAATGACCTCCCAATTATTCGGGACAACAAGGCCATTACCTATGTGGCCTTGTCACACTTTTATCAGGTTTTGGCCATGCCCATCAAGTGCGCCATGTCCTTGAAGAATATTTTCACGTGCGCCATGGGTTTTGTTCGCTCTAGCTTTTTGTTCATGTATGAATCAAAAGTCAATTTTTGCACGTCCTTGTCTTCGCACATCTTGACGAAGCTTTCGCGGCGTTTGTCAGTGCTGTACCAGAAATATTGCATGATGCCCAGCACCATAAACACCGTGCCGTGGTCTTTCATGAAGCGCTTGCGCGCCAGCTTCAAGGCCTTGGTGTTGCCCGTGGTCAGCATGTCATGCGCAGCTTCTGCGGCCAGACGCCCGCCCAACATGGCGTAATAAATACCTTCACCGGAAGCAGGTGCGACCACACCGGCTGCGTCTCCGGCCAGCACCACGTCGCGTCCGTTGTCCCAGCGAGGCAGCGGTTTCATAGGCAAAGGCGCGCCCTCGCGACGCAACACTGTGGCTTGCTGTAAGCCTGCGGCATCGCGCAAACGCCCGACCGCGCCTCGCAATGAAAACCCTTTGTCCGCGCTGCCGGTACCCACACTCATGGTGTCGCCGTGCGGGAACACCCAGCCGTAAAAATCGGGCGACAAACTGCCACGGTAATACACATCGCAACGCGACGGGTCGGCATCGGTTTGCAACTTGTTTGCCGGGGTTTGCAATATCTCGTGGTAGGCAAACACGTATTTGGTTTTTTCCGCGCCTGGGACAGCCTGTTTGGCCACCTCGGACTTGGCACCGTCAGCACCGATGATGCATAAGCCGCGTGTGCTGGCGGCAAATGTCAAACCGTCATCAGTACGTACCGTGAAATGCACCCGGCTGACGCCGTCATCGTCGCGGGTGAGTTTGTCGAATACACCGCGCTGGCGCACAGCCCCGTGTGATTCGGCACGCACGCGCAACCATTCGTCAAACTGGTCACGGTTAACCATGCCGACAAAACCGCCTTCGATAGGAATATCGACTTTTTTGTCTTTGGGCGACACCATGCGGGCCGCACGCGCCTTGGCCACCAACAGCTCATCCGGGATCTGGAAGTCCTTGATCAAGCGCGGCGGTATGGCACCGCCGCAAGGTTTGATGCGTCCCTGGCGGTCCAGCAACAGCACGCGATGCCCTTGTAAAGCCAAATCATCCGCAGCAGTAGCACCTGCCGGGCCACCGCCCACCACCACCACGTCATAGGTATCGTTTTTCATCATTTGACTCCAAATAAAAGAACAGCTTCACTCAAATTTGTCATGATGTAACTCCGCTTGCATGACGCATCGCAAAAGCGCTGACCATCATGCCGGCCACCAGCAAGGGCACACCAAGGGCGCTCAATCCCAAAGCCTGCTTGACCGGGTCTTTCATGAACCGGGTCATCAACGGGACTTGCGCGTAAATCAACAGCAATACGGCCAGGGCGTAAGACCAATCGCTCCATCGAACCAACAAAGCCACCACGACTAACTGCGGCAACAGCATGACCCAGCACGCCGTACCGGCAGCGCGTTTGACACCGAGTTGCACCGGCAGCGACCACACGCCCATGAGCCGGTCGCCCTCAATGGCTTTGAAATCGTTCAAGGTCATGATGCCGTGCGCTGCCAGGCTGTAGAGCAAGGCCAAAGTCAGAATATGTGCGCCCGGCAGTTCGCCGCCAGACATGACAGCCGCTCCTGTGATCCAGGCCAGCCCCTCATAACTGAGACCGCAAGCGGCGTTGCCCAGCCAGCCGTCTTGTTTGAAGCGAAAAGGCGGTGCGCTATAGCCCCAGGCCAGCAGCAAGGCCAGCAAAGTAGCTTTGAAGCCCCAGGCACCCAGTTGCCAGGCCCAAAGCAAGGACAACGCGGTCCAGATGATGGCAATGTACAAACCCCATCGACCGGGAATGCGCCCGGAGGGAATAGGTCTTTGCGGCTCATTGATGGCGTCTACATGACGGTCAAACCAATCGTTCACCGCCTGGCTGGTGGCGCAGACCATGGGGCCGGCCAACACAATACCGCTGAAAACCAACCACAAATGCTCTGTCAAAGACTGACCCGAAGACACCGCACCGCAAGCAAAAGCCCACATGGGCGGAAACCATGTGACGGGCTTGAGAAGTTGCAAAACTGCGGCGGGTTGGGGGAATTGCATCACCCCATTTTTCATCTGACAGTAATAAATGTCAATCTAAGTTGACGCTTTTTGGCAGCGACAAGGGTTTACTCTGAGTCGGTTTCAGAGACTATGCCATACCTGTGCAATTTGACGTAAAGACTTTGGCGCGACAAACCCAGCATTTCGGCCGCAGAGGCGCGGTTGTTGTGGGTCAATTCCAGGGCCGCCTGTATACACATGCGCTCAATCATGGTGCTGGTTTCACCGACGATGTCCTTCATAGGCATGCGACCGACCAGCTGCGACAACTGCTCGACCGAATCGGCCATGCCCGAGGTGGCGGATTTGTGCACGCTGCGTCCGACCTGAATGTCACGGATGAAAAAACCATAAGTCGGCTGATCCCCGGTCAAAGTGACACCAGCCACATCGACCGGCATGAGCACGCCGACCGAGCTGCGTAACTCAGTGGCAAAGCCGCGCAATATGCCGGATTGACGCAAGTTATTCAGCAGCACGCCCAAATCGACCGAGCCGCGCGCCATGAAATCTTCCAGGTTTTTCTCTATCAATTGACCCGTGGAAGTCAAGCCGAGCATGTTGCAGATCTCGGCATTGGCCGCCAGCACAGCGCCTGCGCGGTCTGTGACGACAAAGCCTATGGGCGCATTTTCCAGGGCATGCTGGAACCACTCGCCATCCGCTTCAGAGACCTGTGCACTCAGAGAGACTGCGGCGGCCTGCATGCGCAACAAAAATTGCGGCCCGCCTTCTTGCATAAACACCGAGGCATGCAATTGACAATCCTGATCGGCTTTCAAGCTGCGAACACGTGCGCTTTCCATGCGACCTGAAGCTTGAGCGGTGCGCAGCAAGGATTCAAATGTTTCGCGGGACGCAGGTTCGAAGCATTGAACAATGTCGGCTCCCGGCAAACGCTTGACGATGTCTTTGAACACCAGTTGCGCTGATTGGTTGGCTTCCATCACCCGGCGCTGAGCCACATCGACGATCAGCACTGGGTCGGTGACGGTCTCAAACAGCAAACGGTAACGCGCTTCCATGTGACGCAAGCGCAGGTAATCGCGTTCCATAGACTGGTGCGATTCCACCAATCGCCGTTGCATCTGGGACACACCGCTTAAATCGCGACCGAATACCCAAAACTGGTTCGAGTCGGACTGCGGAACAGCCAGCAATTGCAAAGGGACATCCACCTCCCCGACTGTAAAGTTGACGTGCCGCCAGACGCTGGCAACATTTTTTTCCGGTTTGACCAGCAAATTCCGCAATTTATCCTGGCTGTCAAGCGTAGCCGAAGAAGACAAGGTTTTGCCTTGCCAGTCTTTGAGGTTCAACCTCTGCAATTCTCTGCCTGAAGCCGTGATGTCCAACACCACGCCCTCGGCACTCAAGACCATGGTGACATCCGACAAGGTCGTCAGCAGACTTTCAATTTGCTCAGCAGGTAATGAAAATATATTCACTTTAAAGGTAATTCATGGGTAATCTGCAAAAGGGGAAAGGTCCCCGTCTAACTTGTAAAAATTCAAATATTTCCCAATTCAACTTCATTCTAACCGCCATTTCATGACAAATTGACACTTTTCATTATCGCGTCATCCTGACAGCTGAGGCAAATTGATTTTTTGAATATGTCGAATTGCTTGGAATTGCGCCTGATCTGCATGCAAACAGCCGAAATCTGCGCCCAATATCTCAACCAAATCCTCGCGCGAACGCAGCAAAGGACCGCCGACCATGATTTGCACATGCGGATTGCTGCACCTTTGTCTCAGCCGGGCAATGAGTTTTTTCATCTCTGGAATCTGCTTGTCTTCAGACAAGGACAGGCCAATCAAATCCACCCATTCTGAGCGCACAGCGACCAACATATCGTCGGCAGTGAACTGGTTGGCGCTGAACACCTGCCAGCCATAACGCCTGAAATACTGGGACAAAATCAGCAAGCCGAGCGAATGGTGAGAGCCCGGGGATTTGACCAGCAAGGCATTGGGTTGGCTGCCCGGGGTTTGCTGACTGCCGCCCATGACGAAGTCTGTACTCAGCCCGTAAATCAATTGCTCCAACCGAAAAATGCCTTGGGTGACTTGAATAAAGTCAATGTCATCCGCCGCCCACCAGTCGTGAAAAAGCCGCGCGGCCTGAGGAATGGCGTCCAGGTACAGACTTTCAATGTCATGACCCTGCATCAGCATGCTTTTGACATAAACCTCAACTTGAGATCCATCTGCCGCCACGCAGGCTTTACCTAGTTCCTCGCTGTGAATGGATGAAAAAGGAATTTTTTCGTACACCCGTGAAGTTGTATCTAACAATTGGGGAATGACATGGGTCACCAAGGCTTGGTGCAAAGGTCGATTGATATCGGAATTGATAGAGAGTTCCACTTGAGCTCTTTTTTCAGGCCTAAGCCGACAGGAATTGATAACTGCTCAAGTGTCATAGTTTTTAGACACTTCAAACCTAGGGAAAACCCCGTATGTGTCAGCTTTAAATAACGTCAATTTAGGTTGACACATTCTGCTTCTGACCCTAAAGTCAATTCATAGCCATTGTCCTCCAACAACCATGAATGAAGTTCAGCAACCGAGCATCAGTGCCGGTTTGTACACCCCCGAAGAACGCGCCCGCCGCGATGCGACCATCTGGACGCCTGTGCAAGGTTTTCTGGCGGCCTTTCAGTTCATCGTGTTTGCCGTCAGCGTTTGCTTGATCGCCCGTTTCATGGTTACCGGTCAGGGTGAAACTGCGGCCATCTGGTCGGTCGTATTCAAAACGCTGGTGCTCTACACCATCATGGTCACCGGCTCCATTTGGGAAAAAGTGGTGTTTGACAAATGGTTGTTCGCCCACTCTTTCTTCTGGGAAGACGTCTTCAGTTTCCTGGTGCTGGGTTTGCACACCGCCTATATATGGAGTTTGTACACCGGCAACATGAGCACGCACCAGCAACTCTGGCTGGCGCTTGCTGCTTATGCAGCCTACGCCATCAACGCCGGTCAGTTCCTGCTCAAACTGCGGGCTGCAAGAGTCCAAGAACGCGCCACCATTGCCATGCACAAGGAGTTGGCCGTATGACCCCCGTCATCCCCATCCGTTCAGACAGCAGCGGCTGCGATCAGTCGCCTGTGGTCACTACCGAACGAGGCCAACGCGAAGTGTTTTGCGGCCTGACGGGCATCATTTGGCTGCACCGCAAAATCCAAGACGCGTTTTTTCTGGTGGTGGGATCACGCACTTGCGCTCACCTGATCCAGTCCGCTGCCGGCGTGATGATTTTTGCCGAGCCGCGTTTCGGTACCGCCATCATTGACGAACGCGATCTGGCCGGTCTGGCCGACTGCAATGACGAACTCGACAAAGTCGTCGACAAATTGCTGTCACGCCGCCCGGATATCCGTACTTTGTTTCTGGTCGGCTCCTGCCCGTCTGAAGTCATCAAGCTCGATTTGTCCCGCGCTGCCGAGCGATTAAGCCGGCAATTCAACCCGGCAGTGCGTGTGCTCAACTATTCCGGTAGCGGCATTGAAACCACCTTCACGCAAGGCGAAGACACTTGCTTGCAATCCATGGTGCCGGTGCTGCCTACTTTGCCGTCTGGCTCCAAGCAACGCCTGATGGTGGTCGGCACTTTGGCAGACATCGTGGAAGACCAGATGCGCCGTTTGTTGACCGACATGGACATACGCGACGTGGATTTTTTCCCGCCACGTAACAGCACAGTCTTGCTTGAAGTCGGGCCGGACACAGTTTTTTTACTGGCTCAACCGTTTTTGCCCGACACCTCGCTCGCTTTGGAAGCACGCGGTGCCAAGCGCCTGCCCGCGCCATTCCCGCTAGGTGTTGAAGGCACGACCGCTTGGTTGCAAGCTGCTGCCAATGCCTTCACTGTTCCGCAAGAAACCTTCGACAACGTGACCCGCGCAGCCAGACAACGTGCCGAAGCCGCACTGGCTCGTTTACGCAGCCAGTTAGAAGGCAAAAAAATCTTTTTCTTCCCCGACTCGCAACTCGAAATTCCACTCGCGCGTTTTCTGCACCGCGAAATGGGCATGGCCTTGTCGGAAATCGGCACGCCTTATCTGCACCGCAAGCTGATGGCCGAAGAACTGGCCATGTTGCCGCCGGGAAGTCGCATCACCGAAGGCCAGCATGTAGAAAACCAACTTGACCGCTGCCACGCAGATGCTCCGGACTTGGTGGTCTGCGGCCTAGGCTTGGCCAACCCACTCGAAGCGCAAGGCCTGACCACCAAGTGGGCCATTGAACTCGTCTTCACTCCCATCCAAGGCTACGAGCAAGCCGCTGATCTGGCTGAGTTGTTCAGCAGACCGCTGCGCCGTCGCATCAAACTCGCCGCCTGAGGAAGACACCACATGCAACTCACACTCTGGACATACGAAGGACCGCCGCACGTAGGCGCCATGCGTGTGGCCACAGCCATGAAGGATGTGCATTACGTATTGCATGCGCCGCAAGGCGATACGTATGCCGATTTGCTGTTCACCATGATCGAGCGTTTGCCGCGCCGCCCGCCAGTCACTTACACCACCTTCCAGGCACGCGACTTGGGTGGCGACACCGCCCAGTTGTTCAAAGACGCGGCCCGCGAAGCACACGCTCGCTTCAAGCCCAATGCCATGCTGGTCGGTGCCTCTTGCACCGCAGAGTTGATTCAAGACGACCCCGGTGGCTTGGCGCTGGCTTTGAATTTACCCATTCCTGTGGTCGCGCTCGAACTGCCTGCCTACCAGCGCAAAGAAAACTGGGGCGCGTCTGAAACTTTCTACCACCTGGTGCGTGCCTTGGTGCCTGCCGGCCACAGCCGCACGCCGCTCGAAGGCCGACAAGCGGTCTGCAATATCCTGGGGCCGACTGCATTGGGCTTCAGACACCGCGACGACATCAAAGAAATCCGTTCTCTGCTGAACGAGCTTGGCATACATGTGAATGTGGTCGCCCCGTTAGAAGCCTGTGTGGCAGACATACGCCGTTTGCCCGAAGCCGATTTCAACGTGGTGCTTTATCCCGAACTCGCGCGCACCACTGCGCAATGGCTGCAACGCAGTTGCGGCCAACCGTTCACCCAATGCATTCCTTACGGTGTCAACGGCACGCTGGATTTCATCGCAGAAGTACAACAACTCGCAGGCTTGGCAGACCCGGCGCAGTCGCGCGAAGAATTCATGCGTACCTCACGCGCACGTTGGTACGCCAAATCGGTGGACTCGACCTACCTGACCGGCAAGCGCGTGTTCGTGTTCGGCGATGCAACACACGCCATTGCAGCCGCCCGTGTGGCCCATCAAGAGATGGGGTTTGAAGTGGTAGGTCTGGGCACTTACAGCCGCGAATTCGCCCGTGAAGTGCGCGAAGCCGCCAAGTTGTACGGCGTTGAGGCACTGATCACAGACGACTACCTCGAAGTCGAAGACCAGGTCAAAGCATTGCAACCCGAGTTACTGTTGGGCACGCAAATGGAACGCCATATCGCCAAGCGCCTGGGCGTTCCTTGCACTGTCATTTCCGCGCCCATGCATGTGCAGGATTTCCCGGCCCGCTATGCGCCGCAAATGGGTTTTGAAGGCGCGAATGTCTTGTTTGACACCTGGGTGCATCCGCTGATGATGGGCCTGGAAGAACACTTGCTGGGCATGTTCCGCGAAGACTTCGAATTCCACGACGGCGCTGCGCCCTCGCACCTGGGTTCGGGCCACGGCGCACCTGCCAAAGCGGCTGCGACTGCGATGGCACCTGCTCAATCGCATCAAGCCGAACAAATTCATGTGACTCCAGATGCCGCAACTGCAAACGGTGCCACGGTCGATATCACCGACTGGGCACCGGAAGCCGAAAAAGAATTGAAAAAAATCCCGTTTTTTGTGCGCGGCAAAGCCCGTCGCAACACCGAGTTATTTGCCCGTGAACGCGGTGTGTCGCACATCACGGTAGAGACCATGTACGAAGCGAAAGCCCATTTCAGCCGATGAAGTCCTCACAGGAAAAACACCATGATTGAAACCGCCAGCATTCCCGTCAGCCAAATCAAACGCGGCGGACGTCCCGACGGCGAGGGCAGCGTGCAAGTGCAGCTCGACCCCAGTGTGAAGATTGGCAATGCCAAAGTGTTTGCCATTTACGGCAAAGGCGGCATTGGCAAAAGCACCACCTCCTCCAACCTGTCGGCCGCCTTTTCCAGACTGGGTAAGCGGGTACTGCAAATTGGTTGCGACCCTAAGCACGACAGCACTTTCACGCTCACCAAAAAAATGTTGCCCACGGTGATTGATGTACTCGAAACCGTGGATTTTCATGCCGAAGAATTGCGCGTAGAAGATTTTGTGTTTGAAGGCTACAACGGTGTGATGTGCGTCGAAGCCGGTGGCCCGCCAGCCGGTACCGGCTGCGGCGGCTATGTGGTCGGTCAAACCGTCAAGCTGTTGAAAGAACACCATTTGCTGGAAGACACCGACGTCGTTATTTTTGACGTGCTGGGTGACGTGGTCTGCGGCGGTTTTGCCGCACCACTGCAACACGCAGACCGCGCGCTCATCGTCACCGCCAACGACTTTGATTCCATCTTCGCCATGAACCGCATCGTGCAAGCCATTGGTGCTAAGTCGAAAAACTACAACGTGCGCTTGGGCGGCGTCATCGTCAACCGCAGCGACGACACCGACCAAGTCGACAAGTTCAACGCGGTCACCGGTTTGAAGAACATGGCGCATTTCCCCATGCTGGATGAAATCCGCAAAAGCCGTTTGCAGAAATGCACCATGTTTGAGCTTGAAGCCACGCCCGCCGTCAAGGCCGTGCAAGACGAGTACATGCGCTTGGCCGCTGCCTTGTGGGCAGGCACAGACCCGCTGCCCTCGATTCCCATGAAAGACCGGGACATTTTTGATTTGTTGGGATTTGACTGAAATGAACCACGCTAGTTATGTCGCGCGTCGCGGCCAGATCGAAACCTATTTCGATCGCACAGCCGCCAAGGCCTGGGAGGTGCTCACCTCCAACGCGCCGGTGGGCCGCATACGCGCCACCGTGCGCCGCGGCCGCGATCAGATGCGACACACTTTATTGTCTTGGCTGCCCGAAGACATGACCGGCATGCGTTTGCTCGATGCCGGTTGCGGCACGGGCGCTTTGGCGCAAGAAGCCATGAAGCGCGGTGCCCATGTGGTTGCTATCGATTTGTCGCCTACGCTGGTCAATCTGGCGCGTGAACGTCACGCTCAGGATTTGCTGACCAACGCAGCACTCAGCGCCAAAGCCGGCAGCATCACGTTTTTGGCGGGCGACATGCTGTCAGCAGAACACGGCGAGTTTGACTACGTGGTTTGCATGGATTCACTGATTCATTACGACACGCAAGACATTGCCAACGCGGTTGAAGCATTGAGCAAGCGCACCAAGCGCGCCATTGTGTTCACCTTCGCACCGCATTCACCTTTGCTCGCCACCATGCACGCCATGGGCCGTTTGTTTCCGCGCACCGACCGCTCGCCGCAGTTGGCCCCGGTACGCAAATCCACCTTGCATGTGTATTTAGAACGCGCGGTGCGACAGCACGGCTGGCGGCCCCAACGCATGCAACGCATCTCCAGCGGTTTTTACACATCTCAAGCCTGGGAATGGGTACAAACATGAGCTTCAAAATGCGTCCGCCGGCATGGATGCAATCCATCATGGTGCAGTACGTGCCGTTTGCAGATGCGGCATCGCCGGATCTGCCGCTGGGCCGTTTGTTCCGACTGGCGCTGTTCCAGTTATCTGTCGGCATGACCATGGCGCTGCTGGTCGGCACGCTCAACCGGGTGATGATCATCGAACTCGAAGTGCCTGCCTGGTGGGTGGCTTTGTCGGTCGCGCTGCCCTTGGTGTTCGCACCGCTGCGCGCCATGATTGGTTACCGCAGCGACACGCACCCCTCGGCGCTGGGTTTGCGTCGCATCCCGTATATGTGGATGGGCACGATTTTGATGTTCGCCGGGCTGGCCATCATGCCGTTTGCCTTGCTGGGTTTGTCCGAGCCGCGCGAAGGTTATTTGTGGGTGATTCGCTTCGGTGCCGCCATGGCGTTTTTGTTTGTGGGTGCAGGCATGCAAATCACACAAACCGCCGGACTGGCCTTGGCCTCTGATGTTTCACCTGAAGACAAACGCCCGCGTGTGGTGGCGCTGATGTATGCCATGCAATTGGTGGGTTTGATCGTCGGCAGCGCAGCTCTGAGTTTATTGCTTAGTGATTTTTCTCCGCAAAAATTGATTCAAGTGGTGCAGGGCTGTGCCGTGATGGTGGCCGCTCTCAATCTGGTGTCTTTGTGGAAACAGGAAGCACGCAGCACCAAACGCGGCAAACGCGAGCCTGACGGTTTTTCTCACAACTGGCGTCAACTGATGGCCATGCCCAGAATGAGCCGTTTTTTATGGACTGTGGGTCTGGGCACCGCCGCATTCAGCATGCAAGACATCGTGCTTGAACCTTACGGCGCACAGGTGCTGGGACTTGATGTCAGCCTCACCAGCGCCTTGACCGCCATGACCTCAGCAGGTGCCTTGCTGGCTTTTGCATTGTCTGCCCGCTTTTTGTCACGTGGCATGGATGCAGGCCGTCTCGCGGCTATAGGGGCGCTCATTGGTTTGCCGGCTTTCGCCTGTGTGATTTTTTCCGCCCCTTTGCAATCGGCCGTGCTGTTTCAAGCAGGTGCCACGCTGATCGGTTTCGGCGGCGGCTTATTTTCTGTGGGCATGCTGCTGACTGCCATGGCCATGACTGAAAAAGGCCAGGCAGGCATGGTGCTGGGTGCCTGGGGTGCGGTACAGGCCACCGCATCCGGGTTGGCCATGGCTGCGGGTGGTGTCACCCGCGACCTGGTTGGCAATATGGCCGAACAAGGAATGCTGGGCGAGGCTTTGGTCTCACCGGTCACAGGTTACAGCGTGGTGTTTCACATCGAGATGTACATGCTGTTTTGTGTGTTGATTGCCCTGGGCCCGCTGGTGAGTCGCAAACGACGCCAGCAGGTACCGGATGACACCCGATTCGGTCTGGCTGAACTGCCGGGCTGAACTTTTCACGCGCTATTCAAAGGAGAATGACCATGGAAACAGGCGCTATTACGCAGTATGTAGATGTCGCACAAATCGTGCTCTACATGTTCTGGGGATTTTTTGCCGGTCTGATTTATTACCTTGTCCGCGAAAACCACCGCGAGGGTTATCCGATGGACAACGGCCACTTGCAAGGCGGACCGGTGCAAATCGGCTGGCCTGTGCCCGAGCCCAAGGTCTTCAAAATGGCTGATGGCCGTGAAATTTTGGCGCCCAATGCCAACCGGGTTGACGGCAGTTACACAGCCCAGCCTGTGCATGGCTGGCTGGGCGCTCCTCTGGAACCTGTGGGCGACCCGTTGCTGGCAGGTATCGGCCCCGGTGCCTGGGCTGCACGCGCCGATGAACCCGATCTCTACCACGGCGGTGAAATCAAAATCGTTCCTTTGCGCATTGCTGCCGACCATGACGTGATGTCACCAGATATCGACCCGCGCGGCCTACCGGTGTATGGCCTGGACCGCTATGAAGCAGGCCATGTCAAAGACCTGTGGGTGGATCGCTGCGAAATGATGTTCCGTTACCTCGAAGTGTCTTTGCATTCAGGCGACACCGTGTTGCTGCCCATGACTTTCTCGCGCATCAACCGCCGTGGCGTGCATGTGTCTTCCATTCTGTCTTCACAGTTTGCCAATGTGCCTAAAACCAAAAGCGACAGCCAGATCACGCTGCTGGAAGAAGAAAAAATCACCGCCTATTACGGTGCAGGCACTTTGTACGCCATGCCTGAACGTCAGGAGCCATTGTTTTGAACGTCAATCCGCACCACGAACACGAGTTCGAGGCAGCGCCCGGACTTCCCGAAGCCTTACCGGCTGGTGAGCGCCTGCTGTGGCAAGGCTCACCCGACTGGAAACAGATGGCGCTGCATGTTTTTCGTGTACGCACACTGGCTATTTATTTTGCGGTCATGATTATTTTGCAGGCCGCTTATCTCTTAGGCGAGTCTCAGCCAAAACTGCTGGTGCCCTTGGCTACCAGTGTGGCATTGAGCCTGACTGCTTTAGGGTTGTTGACCTGGCTGGCCTGGCTGACTGCACGCACCGCCTTGTACACACTGACCAACAAACGCGTGGTCATGCGCATCGGCATCGTGCTGACACTCACGTTCAATCTTCCCTTGCGCATGCTGGCCGGCGCCAGCGTCAAACCCACGAAAGACGGGTTTGGTGACATCGCGCTCAAATTGGCCGGGGACGACCATATTGCCTGGCTCAATATCTGGCCGCATGCCAAACCCTGGGCTTTGAAAAACCCCGAGCCCTGCATGCGCTTCATTCCGGATGCAGTGCGTGTCGGCGAGCGTCTGGTACAGGCATGGCGTGAAGTCAACCCGGCAGTACCGGTCATGTTCGGCGACATCATCGATGAACAACCGACCATGGGCATGAACAACCGCCACACGGAGGCATTGTCCACATGAACCAATCTATCTCTAACAACAATCTGCCGGGCCAGCACGGCCTGACCGGCTGGATATTCGTCGGTTTTTTATGCAGTGTGTTGTTGGTGGTTGGTGTGTTGCGCAACCAAGGAATGATCACACCGCAAGACGATGCGCCCGTCAGTTGGAAACGCAGCCTGCGTTTTGAAGATCGGCCTAACGGGGATGTAGCAGTGGTAGACCCCGACAGTCAATTGGAAGTGACGCGTTTTCAAGGCGAGCAAGGCTTTGTGCGCGGCACATTGCGCACCTTGTCTCGCGAGCGTATGCGTCGTGGTATCGGTGCCGGCCCTGCTTTCGAGCTCATCGGTCATACCGATGGCCGTTTGACCTTGCTGGATCCGGCCACCGGTGCGCGCATAGACCTGGAGTCTTTCGGCCCGACCAATATGTCTGCGTTTGCACAATTGCAGACTCTCACCTCTTCCTCTCAGAAAGCTTCCCAGGAGTAAGCCATGACCAACGCCGCCGCATTAGATTTTGATCACGTGGAGTTATTGATAGGCAAGGTGGAAAACGCTGCGGATGCCAACGCCAAAGCCGTTCGCAACACCGTGCTCAGCCCGCGCTTTTACACCACCGATTTCGACGCCATGGACAGGTTGAATATCGAATCCGTGCGCGCCGACTGGGACACCATGCTGAAGGAGTACGAGGGCGACAACAACCACGATCACTTCCAGCGCGACGAAGCCTTTGCGGAAGAAGTTCGCGTGCTCATGCCGCAGCTGTCGCCTGAAATGCGCCAGGAGTTTCTGGACTTTTTGATCAGCTCGCTCACCTCTGAATTTTCCGGCTGCATTTTGTACAACGAAGTACGCAAGAACGTCAAAAACCCGGACATCAAACAATTGATGACTTACATGGCACGCGACGAATCCCGCCACGCAGGTTTCATCAACCAGTCCTTGCGCGACTTTGACCTAGGGATTGACCTGGGCCAACTCAAGCGCACCAAGTCCTACACCTTCTTCAAACCCAAATTCATTTTTTACGCGACCTACTTGTCCGAAAAAATCGGCTACGCGCGCTACATCACCATTTACCGCCAACTTGAAAAAAACCCGGACAAGCGTTTTCACCCCATCTTCCGTTGGTTTGAACGCTGGTACAATGACGAGTTCCGCCACGGCGAATCTTTTGCCCTCATCATGCGTTCGCAGCCCGAGTTGCTGCGCGGTGTGAACCTGTGGTGGATACGCTTTTTCATTCTGGCGGTCTACGCCACCATGTATGTGCGCGACCATACACGCCCGCTGTTGCACGAAGCCATGGGCTTTGAATCCACCGAGTATGACTACGAAGTGTTTCGCATCACCTCGGACATTGCGCGTCAGGTCTTCCCAATCGAAGTCGATATCGATCACCCGAGCTTCCGTGCCTGCATGACGCGTCTGGTGGAGTTGTCCATTGCCAATGCCAAAGCCAAAGAACGCGGCGGCCTGACCGGCTTGATCGGTCGTGCGATCACTGCCGTTCAAGCGGCATTCACGTTTGGCCGTTTGTACATGCTGCCGGTCAAGAAAAATGAATTGCCCGCCAACATCCGTATGCAACCCACTTGGTAGGGTGTCTGAATGATTGAATTTTTGTCCACCACGCTTGGTGCCTGCTTGTTTGCAGTGTTCTGCTGGTGGCTGGGCACGGGCGCCATTTTGTGGTTGGTGCGTTTGCCTACATACACGTTCCGATGGAGCATGTTCTTTCTCAGCTTTTTGCTGGGCTTGAGCCTGTGGACAGCGTCCATCAGCATGCGTTCGCATTCTATGCTCAATGCCTATATCGGCTTTGTCAGCGTGATCGCCATGTGGAGCTGGCATGAAATGGCTTTTCTCACCGGTTGGCTGGCGGGGCCCAGGCGCATTGCGCTAGACCCCGGTCTGAGCTTGAACCGGCGCTTCGGACAATCCGTCATGGCGCTGCTCTACCACGAGGTGGCGCTGCTGTTCAATTTCGGCGTGCTATTGGCTTTGCAACAAGGCCAGCCTAACCATGTGGCGCTGTGCACTTACGCCTTGCTGTGGTGCATGCGATTGAGCGCCAAGCTGAATTTGTTTTTCGGTGTTCCTCAAGTCGGCGAACAGTATTTGCCAGCACATCTGCGCTACATAGGCAGCTATTTCAAAAGCGGCCGCATCAGCCCGTTTTTCTTTTTCACCATGGCTTTGTCTGCGGTTGTATGGACATGGATGGTGTGGGAACTCAAAACAGGCGCAGTCACCATCAGCACCGGCTGGGTACTGCTGTCTTCGCTGCTGGGCCTGGCCATCATTGAACATGTATTGATGGTGATTGCCCTGCCTTTGCAACGCCTGTGGGGATGGGCCATGAAACGCAGCCCTTACGGCACGCATCGTGCACCGCTGGCCGACACGTCAGTTGGTGTTGGCGTACCCGTGACTGCAACTAACCAGGTAGATGCCGCATGAATGCATTCCGAGCACTTGAAGACAGATCCGGCGGAGACATACCTGCCAGACATTCCCCGCGCGCCTTGATCATAGGCAGCGGCTTTGGCGGTCTGGCCGCAGCCATTCGACTCAGCGTGCAAGGCTATCAAGTGCAAGTGCTGGAAAAATTGGACGCACCCGGCGGTCGCGCTTATGTGCACAAGCAAGACGGCTTCACTTTCGACGCCGGTCCTACCATCATCACATTGCCGCATTTGCTCGAAGAGTTGTTCACGCTGTGCGGCGAGCGTATGCAAGACCATGTGGATTTGCGAGCCATGGCACCGTTTTATCGCATCCGTTTTGATGACGGCACACACTTTGATTACAGCAATGACGAAGCCTCCATGCTGGCGCAAATTGAGGCCATCAGCCCGGTAGATGTGCAAGGCTTCAAAGACCTGATGCAAGCCTCGGCGCAGTGTTACCAACTGGGTTTTGTTGAACTCGGCTCCATTCCTTTTGAGACCTTGACCGACGTCGCCAAAGCCCTGCCTAACCTTGCACGCATGAAAACCTGGCGCTCTATTTACAGCATGGTGTCTTCGTATCTGAAGCATCCCAAGCTGCGCATCGTCATGAGTTTTCACCCGCTGCTGATCGGTGGCAATCCGTTTTCAGTCACTTGCGTGTATTCGCTGATACACATACTGGAACAACGCTGGGGCGTGCATTCGGCCATGGGCGGCACCGGAGCCATTGTCAACGCGCTGGTGAAGCTGCTGCAAAACCGCATGGTGCCTATCCATTACAACGCCCCCGTCACCCGCATACGTGTAGAGCACGGCAAGGCGGTGGGTGTGGAACTGCAAAACGGTGAATTCATAGCCTCAGAAATTGTCGTCAGCAACGCAGATGCGGCATGGACTTACAAACACCTGATTGAAGAAAAATACCGCCCCAGTTGGAGCAACCGCCGGATTGACAAAGGTAACTATTCATCGGGTCTGTTCGTTTGGTATTTCGGCACAGACAAACGGTACGAAGATGTGCCGCACCACATGATGGTGTTAGGCCCGCGCTACAAAGGTTTGTTGCAAGACATTTTCAAAAACCACAAGCTGTCCAAAGATTTCAGCTTGTACTTGTACCGTCCGACTGCCACCGATCCGTCGCTGGCGCCTGAGGGTTGCGACACGTTTTATGCCTTGTCGGTGGTGCCAAATTTAAGCAGCGGCACCGACTGGCCAGCCATCACCGAGCAATACCGCGAAGCGATTGCCACGGTGCTGCAAGACAGCGTTTTGCCGGGTTTGAAGCAACACATCGTCACCTCCAAGGTCACCACACCGCAAGATTTCCAAGACCGCTTGTGGTCATTCAAAGGTGCGGGCTTTGGCCTGGAGCCGGTGCTCACGCAAAGCGCGTGGTTCCGTCCGCACAACCGCAGCGAAGACATTCAAAATTTATTCTTAGTGGGTGCCGGTACGCAACCGGGTGCAGGCGTGCCCAGTGTGCTGATGTCAGCCAAAATGCTCGAACAGGTGGTGACCCATGCCCTTGCCTTTCACTGACCAGGCCGACCGCGACCTGGCCGCTTGCGTCGAAATGATGCGCGGCGGCTCCAAAACTTTTTTTGCCGCCAGTCGCTTGCTTCCCAAACGCATACGCGATGCAGCGATTGCCTTGTACGCGTTTTGCCGTGTGGCTGATGACATGGTGGACTTGGGTGATTCGATTGAACGAAGCTTGAAAGTGCTGCACCACAGGTTGGACCGTATTTATGCCGGTCAACCGGAAAACACCGTCGAAGACCGTGCACTGGCGGTAGTGGTGCAACGCCACTCACTGCCAAGACATTTACTGGATGCACTGCTCGATGGTTTCGCTTGGGACGGCCACGAGCGACGTTACGAGACCATGGAAGATTTGCACGGCTATGCGGCGCGCGTCGCGGGTAGCGTGGGCGCCATGATGTGCTGGATCATGGGTCCGCAACAAGCGGTCACACTGGCACGTGCATGTGAACTCGGCGTGGCCATGCAACTCACCAACATCGCACGCGATGTCGGAGAAGACGCACGCATTCGCCGCGTGTATTTGCCCTTGCAGTGGATGCGTGAAGAAGGCATAGACCCGGACGCCTGGCTTCTTTCGCCTGCGTGTACCCCGGCGCTGCAACGCGTGGTCGAGCGCGTACTGCAAGAGGCAGACAGCCTCTACAAACAATCAGTTGCGGGTATCGCGCATTTGCCGCGTGACTGCCGCTCGGCCATCATGTCGGCGAATTTGATTTATGCAGAGATCGGCCATCAACTGCGCCGCATAGGCATGGACCCGGTCAACAATCGCAGCGTGGTCAGTGGCAAACGCAAGCTGTGGTTGTTGGCACGCGCCTGGTTGCAGTCACGTTGGGTGACAGTGCAGCGTCAGCAACCGCAACCGTTGGCAGGTATTGCGTATCTGGTGGAGCAGTGTCAACTCAGCGCTGAGGCTGCAATGGAAATGACTTTGCCTAAACCGCCGCGCATTGAATCTATGTTAAGTATGTTTGAGCGGTTGGAGATGCAAAGAAGACAAAGCTCAGGCATACCGGTGAATAGGTTTCAGCGCTAAAATTTTTAATTGGAGTCAGGTTCCAATTAATCTTCATCAATCATCCTCCGCCTCCCCGATCTCCGGAAACAACACATCTGTATACCCAAACTGCGTGAAGTCTCGTACACACATCGGGTAGAGCTTGCCTATCAAGTGGTCGCATTCGTGTTGCACCACACGCGCATGAAAACCGCTCACGGTTCTGTCTATCGCTAGTCCTGTTTCATCAAAACCCGTATAGCGAATCTGCGCCCACCTGGGCACCATGCCGCGCAAGCCGGGCACTGACAAGCAGCCTTCCCAGCCCTGTTCTTCGTCTGCGCCTAGGGGAGTGATGACGGGATTGATCAACACCGTTTTCGCAACCAGCGGTCTGTCCGGATAACGTGGGTTGACGTGGTCGCTGCCGAAGATGACCAGTTGCAGGTTCACCCCAATTTGCGGTGCTGCCAGCCCTGCGCCATTCACCGCAGCCATGGTTTCGCGCATGTCATGGATGAGTGCATGCAACTCAGGCGTGTCAAACGCTGTCACCGGCTCTGCGATTTGCAGCAACCGGGGGTCACCCATTTTCAGAATGTTTCTGACGGTCATATGCACACCTGAATTTATTTCAGCCCATTCTATGTTTATCAATCAGCATTCGCGCTCGTTAGTCATGACTGTCAGATGAGCCCAATTACACGACAAATAATCACAGATAACGTTACTTAAACTTTCACACGTCGCATATTTCGAGCTGAAAAATTCATGGCACATGTTTCTGAAAATCACCATGAGCACTTCGAAGAAAAGCAATTCCGAAAAAGTCATCTCGTATACCAAGCACGCTGAAGATCGTATGATTGACCGTGGTATTTCGCAGTAAGAGGTTGAAGCGGCTTTGCTTCATCCGATCAAAGAAAAACCTGCACAAAATGGCCGTCGTGAAAGTCAAAGCTGGGTTGTTCGTTCAGGTCGAAGGAAATTGTTGCGAGTCGTTTCAGAGGGTGAGCTAAACATATTAGTCATCACTGTCATAGCCACCAGCAAACTTGAAAAATATGGAGTGTCCGAATGAAGATTGAATACGATCCCAAAGCAGATGCCATGTACATACGCATGCGAGCCGGGACAGCAAGTGAAAGCGATGAAATACGTCCGGGACTGGTGATTGATTTTGATGCGGACGGAAAAGTACTGGGCATTGAAATGCTGGATGTCAGTTTGCGAACCGACAACTCTCGCGAACTGTCTTTGTCTTTGGTTGGTACAGGCGAATAATTCGGCTGTGTTTTTTAATTCATCACCTTCACAATCTCTTCCTCACTCCACACCGGCTTACCCGGCGCATAACGCTGTCGCATCCATTGCACCAAGGCAACGATTTGCGTCTTGCTCAAACTCTGCTCAAACCCCGGCATAAAACCTATGTGGCGTGACGCCGGTTGTTGCACGCCGTGCAAAATCACATTCACCACATTCGCCGGGCTGTCGCTGTGCAAATTACCGTTGAGCGCCAGCGGCTGATTCACACCCAACAGTTGCGGGCCGTCGCCGTCATGGTGGCAGGCGCTACAGCTGCCTGCAAACTGCCTGGCTGCCGCATCCGGCAAGGGCGCATGGTCTGCTGCAAAAGTCACCTGCGCCATGGCGCGTGCATTGAAAGCCGCAACATCTAGGAAAGCCGCTGAAGGGTTGAACGAAGCCAAATACACCGCCATTGCTTGTATGTCTTGCTCAGGCACGGTTTGCAAATTACGCACCACTTGCGCCATCGGCCCGTTGGCTGTGCCGTGAAACCCTGTATGGCCTTTGCTCAGGTAATTGAAAAAATCCTGTTCGCGCCACGGCATGGGTGAATGGTTGAAACTTGTCAACGCCGGTGCTTGCCAACCATCGACATACGCGCCTTGCATGTACGCCGTTTGTTTTTGTTCGGCACCCATCAGGTTGCGCGGTGTGTGGCATGCGCCGCAATGTGCCACACCGGTGACCAAATATTCACCTCTGTTCCATTGCGGTGTTTGCGTGCTGTCATAGCGGTCTGCTCTGTCTTGATGAAACAACGCATTCCAAACGGACAATAAGGGGCGCATGTTGAAACCCAACACCATGTCTGGCGCAGGTGTGGTTTGCGACACCGGTGTTTGCGTCATCAACCAGGCGTAAAGCGCGGTCATGTCCTCATCGCTCATGCGCGCAAACGAGGTGAACGGAAACACGGGATACAAGGCGTGGCCATCGCGCGACACGCCTTCGCGCATGGCACGCGCAAACGCCTGGTAAGACCATGCGCCTATGCCAGTATCCGGGTCGGGACTGAGATTGGTGCTGTAAACCGTGCCGTATGGCGTGACAAAGGCTTGGCCGCCTGCCAGTGGCATGCCCTGCTCTGCGGTGTGGCAACTGACGCAATTACCCATGGCGGCCAATTGCGCACCTCGCTCGACTTGCGCTGCTGAAAACGAAGCACTTGCTGTTGTGACGCGCGGCAATACACTGCGCCAACCGACAACTGCCGCACCGACTGACAAAGCAGCCAACAACACACCACCCCACTGTTGCCATCGCCAAGCACTCAGCAAACCCGGTTGCTTGGAGCGCGGCACATCGGGCCGATGAACTTGCTCGGCTTGCGGTGTGGGTGTGCCGGGTGCGGCTATTGGATTGATCGCAGCACGCACGACTTCAGGCGTGAATGGCGGGTTGCGAAAGCGCACACCAGTGGCATCAAAAATCGCATTCGCAATCGCAGCGGTGCCGGGCACTGAAGACGATTCACCGGCACCCAAAGGGTCTTGCAATGGACGCGGCATTTGCACCATTTCAATCACCGGCACTTGTCTGAAATTCAATATCGGGTAACTGCCCCACTCTGCACTGGTCACACTGCCATTCACGCTGTCGGTTTGCACTTGCTCCAGCAAGGCACGGCTGGTGGTTTGCAACACATTGCCATGCACTTGTTGTTCCACGCCTTTGGGGTTGATAACCCGGCCCGCATCATGCCCGACAACCACACGCTTGACCTGCACTTCGCCCGTGGTTTTGTTCACTTGCACATCGGCCACCCACGCCGCCCAAGCCGCACCAAAGCCCGGCCATTTGCTGTGGGTGTAACGCGCATACGCCACGCCCTGCCCTTGCAACCAATCGCCTTGCGGTGTTTGCTGTTGCGCTTGCGTGTGCGGCTTCCATCCTGCTTTGTCGGCAGTGGCTTGCAACACATCACGCGCGCGTTCATCGGGCAAATGCTTTAAACGAAATTGCAATGGGTCCACGCCCGCAGCGGTGGCGAGTTCATCAATGAAACTTTCATGCGCAAACGCATTCGGCAAAGCAGACACTCCGCGCAACCAAGACGCACGCAATATCGGCGGCATGTCGTTCACAGTAAGCCGCATGTCCGCGTAGTCATACGGCGGACGCGCGGTGCGGTCGCCCATCTCGAAACTGCGTGCCAAAGGCTCTACCGTGCGAGTCAGCAACAACGCCAGCGTGGTGGCACCGTTAGATGGATACGAAGTTTGAAAGTCATAACCGCTGGGTTCACCACTGCCAGACAAACCGCCATGCACTTGCATGAGTTGCGCCGCGCCTTTGGGTTCCCACAGGTGTTCTTGCTCGCGGCTGAGTTGCACCCGCACAGGTGCGCCCACGGCCTTGGATAACAGCGCCGCGTCTGCTGCCACGTCATCTGCGCCATTGCGGCCATAACAACCAGCGGCCTCCATGCGCACCACATCGACTTGTATGTCACGCAGTCCGCACAGCAGCGCAATATCGGCGCGCAAAGCGTGCGGGTTTTGTGTGCCGGCCCAGATACGAAGTTGATAGGGCGATTCGTTTTCCTGCACCGGCTGCCAATGCGCCACCGCACACGACGGGCCGATGGACGCGTGCAACTGATAGGGCCACACATAAGTGCGTTGCAACTGTTGAGCAGCACCGCTTAAAGCTTGATCCACATCGCCTTCGTTGATCAACTGCCGCGCGGTCGACGGGTTGCGGCGGATGGCGTTTTCGGCATTGGACACATCCGGCATGCCAGGCCACGGTTTCCAAACCACGCTCAGTTCACGCATGGCTTGCTCGGCGTGTTCCTCGCGCTCGGCGACGATGCCGACAAAATCGCCTTGCACCACGACAGAACGAATACCGGGTATATGCGCAATCGATTGCGCATCCACGCGTTCCAATGTTTTGCCGATGAAGTCACCGCTGTCAGCACCGGCATAAGGCGGTCGCACCACGCGCCCGTGCAACATGCCGGGCAAGCGCATGTCATGCACAAACACCAGCTCACCAAACACCTTGGCGGGTATGTCTATGCGAGGCAGGCTGTCACCTGACACGCTGTGTTGTTCCAATGGCTTGAGCGGGGTGTTCACGTCCAGCATCAGTTCAATATTCAAGCCCTTGAGCAAATGGCCCCAAGCCACGGGTGCGCGGTCTTTGGCTTGAATGCCATCAGTCGTTAAGCGAAGTTCTTCAGCTGGCAACACCCATAAGCGGGCTGCTTGTTGCAACAACCATTGCGCGGCTTGCGCGGCTGCTGCACGCAAAGGGGCTGCGTGAATTTGTATCGATGCGCTGGCAATCGTCGCGCCCTGATTGGGCGACACACCGGTCATGCCCATCACCATATGAACCCGCGATGGCGACGCAGACAATTCTTCAGCAACGATTTGCGTGAGCGCAGTGCGCAATCCCGTGCCTAAATCCACATGGCCGTGTAAGGCGGTGACGCTGCCGTCGTCCCACACCGCGATGAAACATTCCGCGCCTTCATCCGCTTGGCTGTAGACAAAAGCAGGTTGACCGGGTGCGGGCGGCGCAGCAGGCAATAGCGGGCGCACCACGCGCAACACACCTTGGGTGTCAAACAGATCAGCTCGGCTATGAACCTGTGCAGCGCGAATGCTCATGGGTGTTGCACTTGCATTAACTCGGCAGCGCGATGCACCGCCGCGATGATTTCCACATGTGTGCCGCAACGGCACAAATTGGCCGACAAGGCCTGACGTATTTGTTCGTCGGTGGGATGCGGATGACAGCGCAACAAAGCCACCGTCATCATCAACATGCCATTCAAACAATAGCCGCATTGCGCGGCCTGTGTGTCTATGAATGCCTGTTGCACCACATGCGGATGTTTTGCATTGCCCAGGCCTTCTAAAGTAGTGATGTCTCTGTCTTGCATTTCCAATGCAGGAATAACGCAAGCGCGGGCAGGTGTGCCATCTATCAGCACGGTGCAGGCACCGCATTCACCCAGACCGCAACCGAATTTGGGGGCATTCAACCCGAGGTCATTGCGCAGCACATGCAACAGCGTGGCGGCACTGCTCAAGGACAAATCAACAGTGCGTTGATTGACCTTGAGGGTGACGTCCACTGAACGCAACGCAGTCATGTACGGCAGTGGTGCAAGTTTGATCAGCCGATTTGAATATCACCGGACTGAATGCGTTTGACACCTTTTTCCGCCATGCTTTTCCAAGCAGCGGCGAGTGAGCCGTTTAAGTCGATGCCACGGCAGGCATCTTCCACCACTGACACTTCAAAACCAGCGGCGCGTGCGTCCATCGCCGTCCATGCCACGCAGAAGTCGGTGGCCAGTCCGGTGACAAACACTGTCTTGATGCCGCGTTGTTTCAAGTAGCCAGACAAACCGGTGGCGGTTTTGCCGTCGGCTTCCATGAAAGCAGAATAGCTGTCGACCTTGGGGTGGTAGCCTTTGCGAATGATCAACTGTGCAGACGGCAATGCCAGGTCTTTGTGCAACTCGGCGTCTTTGGTGCCTTGCACGCAATGGTCTGGCCACAACACCTGTGTGCCGTAGCTGAGCTTGGTGGTTTCAAAAGGCTTTTTGCCGCTGTATGCTGATGCGAAAGAAGCGTGACCTTGTGTGTGCCAGTCTTGAGTGACCACGATGTTGTCAAACGCTTTGGAAATGCGGTTGATCACCGGCACAACTTCCGAACCTTTGGCCACGGGCAAGGTGCCGCCTTCGACAAAACAATTTTGCACGTCAACCACGATCAACACCGAGTCTTCACCCGGTTTGATTTTGCTGGCCGACCAAGCCCAAGGTGCCACCGCGCCCAATGCGCCCATGGTGCCCAGTGCTGTCAAAAGTTTTCTGCGATCTGCTTTCATTTGCTCTCTCCAATCAAGAACCGCACAACCCGTGCGTAGGGAAACTGGCTCAACTCTGATTTACCGCAGGCCGTCTTTGCCCACGATCTCATGTATTTGTAATCCACCGATGCGCGGATGCGGTCTGCCGCTGTCAGTCACCACCACCGCCACCACGATTTCATTGGCACGCGGTGCATCGGACACGCGCGCTTCCATCGCATCGAAATGGCTGCGCACAAAAGCCGCGACTTTGTGGCCCAAGGGCACATCCACTGCGGTACCCAGCGTGCCTTGTTTTTTCGCTGACGGCACGAGCGCAGCACCCTGGCTGACCGCTTTGCGCAAAGGCGCACCGAGCTTGGGATGCAGTATGGCAGCGGCGTGTTCCAGCTCACCGCCCTCACCGACGATGGCGGCTTTCCCATAGCTTTGCGCTTGTTCGGGTGCAATGCCCAAGGCCTGCACACAACGCTCGCCCAGCATTCCGCCTAACTCTTCGCCGATATCAATCAGTTCATCCAACGAATCACTGAAACGTCCGGCATACGGATTCGCAATCACTGCCATGGCCAACGCACGTCGTGTCGGCGGGTTCACGGCTTTGCCGCCGTCCTGGTGAATTTCATCCACTTGCACAATGAGTTTTCTGATCTTGGCTTTCATGCTGTCTCCCGCTCGTTCAACGCAAACCATTCCATTGACTGATGTCGTGTGCTTTCAAACCACCCACGCGAGCATGCACACGCGCACCGGTGCTCATGGCCAATATGACGATGATTTCATCGGCACGCGGCGCACCCGGCACACGCACTTCCATCGCATCGAAATGGCTGCGCACATAACTGGCGTTGATGTGGGTCAAGGGCACATCCAAGGTCGCGCCAGGCGGCCCCACTTTTTTGGTAGATGGCACGATAGACAAGGCATTGCCCGGTTGACCGGTGGGCTTGTCGCCGCCACCGCCTTGAATGTATGAAGCACGGTCGCCCTTCCATCCCAACAGTTCGCGCATGGCGTAACCGCCGGGCACATGCCACAGTGCACCGTGTTCGAGTTCACCTGCCGCGCCGACGATGGCACCTTTGCCGTAGCCTTGTATCTGGTCGGGCGTGACACCCATGGCATCGCAGAGTTTTTTGGCCAAGTCCACGCCCAAGGGATTAAGTGCTTCCATCATCGGCAGTATGTCTGCGTGGTACGCACCCGCATACGGATTGCGCAACACCGCAGCAATGGCACCACGCACCAGCGGTGTGTCTGCGGGCGGGCCAAACTCGTGGTGTATCTGTTCTGTTTGCGTGAATATGCGCCGCACATCAATCAAGTCACTCATGCTTACACCCGACATTCCAAAGGTTCAGCCACGACCGCATGGCCTTGGCAAGATAAAAAGGCCGCGTGAATCAAACCACGCGACTGCATGTCACGGGCACAGTCTAGCCCGTGTTCCAGCGCCTGCTGCAATTGCTGCGCATGCAAAGGCGGCACGTCCACCGTCACCAAGCGCGCACCCAAATCGGTGTCGTCACGCAAACTGTCAGCGGGGCGGCGTTGAATGCGCCTTTCGTCAATATTGACTGCATTCGCAATCAGCGTGGCGGCCACATCGGCCTGCGCTGCTGTTGCCGCCAACACGGTCACGCTGTCTGCAATGCCTAATGAAAAACTGCGCCCTTGCCATCCGCTGGTGGCGATGCCGCGCACCGGCATGTCCGCCTCAATCACAAACGCGCCGTCAACCGATAACTCATGTGTTTGCCAGTTGCGCAATGCCTGCGCCATATCGCTCACCATGCCGATGCGCCAGCTTTCACCGGGTTGCATGTGCAAAGCAATATCGCCGCCGTTGTTCACATAGGCTTTGTGAATACCGGCTTGCATGAAACAAGGCAACAACTCTTGCGCCACTGAACCCGCCACAGCGGCCATGGGTGTAACAAAACCATCGTGGCTGGCAAAAGCAGCTTGCGCAGTGGCGCGGTGCATGCGTTGCGCGACAGGGTGCGTGAACACATGGTCTTCTAAAGCTGAAACGGCTTGTCTTAAATAGAACAACTCGCTCACCAGTTCAGGCAATATGCACTGGAAGCGTTGCCAAGTTTTTTCAATCGCATCAGCGCAAGCCTGCGGTTCACCCGCTAACTGCAAAACGATATCGATAGGGCCATGCTGAAAATGCCAACGGCCATCGGAGAGTGAACGGCGTTGTGCATGCATGTGTGTCAGCCCAACATCGGTGGCGCATCCAGCGGCCAGGGCGATACATCAGAGGGCGGGTTCTCCCAGCGCATGTGTGTGGGTGCGCCGTCGTTATGCCATGCGCCGTTGCGCATGCTGTCGTCCAAAGTGCGCACAAAACCCATGTGCCCGCCCAATGACTGGTAGTCGCTCAAGCGCAAGGTGAATTCGATGGGCGCAACGATGGCCGGAGTGGGCACAGTGCCAAAACTGTTGGCTGGCATGCGCATCACATCCACCATCAAGGTGATGCCGCCGCCCGGCCACACATAAGCCGGTGCGCCGCCGCAACTCACATTCACCAAAGCTTGTTTGACTGCACGCGTCAGTTGTATCGGGTTGTCGGTGACACCCGAGCGCAAACTGCCGCCTGCACCTGCTAAGAACAACACCGATACCAAAGACGGTTCGCAGTTCTCACCTATACGCTCCACCACATGGCGCACTTCGCTGGGCATCTCAGCAGGCTGCGGTTTTAAATGCTCGTCCAACACAAACCAAGCCGCGTGTTCGCCAGTGGTAGAAGTCATCAGCAAACGCAAACCCGGCCAGGCTTCTTCAGGGTTCCACTCGCCCAAGATAGACAAGGGGTCGGTGATGCTGGTGCCGCCCCAGCCCGTGCCAGGTTGCGCCACTTGGAAATAGCGCCCCGGCGTGGACTTTCGCCCGTTGATTTTGATACCGCTGGGCTTCATATGTAAACAACGCCCGGCCTGGTGCTCGGTCAACACGCCGGTGATGTGGTCATCCACCACCACCACCTCGTCGCACACGCCTAACCACTGACGCGCAAACATACCAATCGCCGCAGAGCCGCAACCCACACGCATGCGTTGCTCGGTGACACCATCGACCACCGGCGCATGACCGGCTTGCAAACCCAGCTTCGCGCCGTTTTCAATTTGCACTTCCAAAGCCTGCTGGTTGCCCAACTTATGCATCAACTCCAAGGCCATGCGGCCTTGTTTTTTGCTGCCGCCTGTCAAGTGATGCACGCCGCCCAAGCTGAGCATTTGCGAGCCGTATTCAGCAGTGGTGACGTGGCCAACTTCTTCGCCTTGGTAAAGCACCGCAGCGCGTTCATCGCCGATGTAACGGTCGGTGTCTATCTTCACCTTGAGGCTGCAATAACTGAAGATGCCTTCGGTGACCACGGTCACCATGTCGACACCGCGCGACTTGGACGCGACGATGAAAGGTGCAGGTTTGTAATCCGGGTAGGTGGTGGATGCCCCTATGCCGGTGACGAAAACGCCCTTTTCTTCATTTTCAAGCGTGGTCAGTGTTTGCGGCAAAGCGTCTGCGTCTGTTCTTGGGTTAAAGCTCAGAGGCTGGTCTTGTGCGCTTGCTTGTCTATTGAGAAACACCACCGGGTCTAAGCGCACCAGCACACCATCGTGATTGGCATAGCGGTCACACGCGCCCACGCGTCCTTCGGATATCTGGCACAACACCGGACAGGCATTGCATTCCACCTTTCCTTCACGCACCGGCCCATGCTTGGGCTCGACCCGCTGCAACCCCAATGGCAGGCCCGAATCTGTCGCGGGCAAGCCATCGGTGTGTGTAGTGCTGGGTGTGTTCATGCCATTCGTGGGTTGGAGAATCAAAGCAAAGACCAAGACGCATTATGCTTGTGGCTGCACCTCGCACAGAGTCAAACATTAGTTCCAAGGAGTTCGTCATGGCCACCGCAGCAACCGAAGAAGCATCCGGCAAAGTCGTCATTAAAAACATAGGACTGCTGCTCTCCGGCGATATAGACAAACCCATTTTGGAAGCAGACACCATCGTCGTCATGGACGGCATCATCACCGCAGTGGGCAAATTCAAAGACGTAGACACCGAGGGCGCGAAAACCACCATCGATGTGCGCCAAACCTGCGTGGCACCCGGTCTGATAGACAGCCATGTGCACCCGGTGTTCGGCGACTGGACACCGCGACAAAACCAAATCGGCTGGATCGACTCCACCATGAACGGCGGTGTCACCACCATGGTGTCTGCCGGTGAAGTGCATTTGCCCGGTCGGCCCAAAGACATCGTCGGCTTGAAAGCCTTGGCCATCACCGCGCAACGCGCGTTCAGCAACTTCCGCCCCGGCGGTGTGAAAGTGATTGCGGGTGCACCCATCATCGAAAAAGGCATGACCGAACACGACTTTGCAGAACTCGCCTCGGCGGGCGTGACGCTCTTGGGTGAAGTGGGATTGGGTTCAGTCAAAGCCGGATATGAAGCCAAAGAAATGGTGGCCTGGGCACGCAAGCACGGCATACAAAGCACCATTCACACTGGCGGGCCGTCTATTCCCGGCTCAGGCTTGATCGACAAAGACGTGGTGCTGGAAGCCGACGCGGATGTGATCGGCCATATCAACGGCGGCCATACTTCATTGAGCGAAGCCCATGTGTGCGAGTTGTGCGAGAAGTCCAGCCGCGCGATTGAAATCGTGCACAACGGCAACGAGCGCGTGGCGATTGCAGCCGCCAAAGCCGCACTGAAATTGAAATGCCCGCACCGCGTGATCTTGGGCACTGACGGCCCCGCAGGTTCAGGCGTGCAACCGCTGGGCATGTTGCGCATGGTGGCATTGCTGTCCAGCTTGGCGAACATTCCCGCTGAGTTGGTGTTTTGTTTTGCCACCGGCAACACGGCACGCATACGCAATTTGAATTGCGGCTTGATAGAAGTAGGACGCGCTGCTGACTTTGTGTTCATGGACCGCGCACAACACACCGCCGGACGCAATTTGCTGGAGAGCGTGCAACTCGGCGACATACCCGGCGTTGGCATGGTGATGATTGATGGGTTGGTGCGCTGCCAGCGCTCGCGCAATACACCTCCAGCGACAGAGATACCGGTAATCGTGCTTTGAGTTTTCCCACCTTGTTGTTCCATTCACCCATTTATCTCATCCCGACGCCTGCCAAGCGCTGGCTGGGCTTGGCCAGTTGGAGCTTCGCTTGGTTGCTGCTGTGGTTTTGTGACGGTGTGCTGAATTTAGGCAATTTGGCCTTGCTGCTGGTATTGGGTAGCGCCATGGCCGGTATATGGTTATCACCCATTGCTTCCTTGCTGGCATGCGTGTGTTCGGTGATGATGTTCAACTGGTTGTTTGTACCGCCGCGCTTCACTTTTAACGTTGACCTCAACCAAGACTTGTTGCTGCTGGTCACCATGCTGGGTGTGAGCGCCATGGTCAGTTATTCCATGTCAAGACTGCGTTCCGCGGCTCAGCTGGAAAACGAACACGCCGCCGACTCTGAAAAAATGCGAATACTGGGCGAACAGTTTCGAGATGTCACACAAGCGGGATTGCGCGGCGAGTTATTGCGAACCGCTTTGCAACAACACATGCAATCCAATGTCATGCTGTTGCTGGCAAATGAATTTGCTGCACCTGATATGCATGGTGAAGCCATTTACTTAGGACAACCGGACAAGCAAATCAAAGAGGGCCTGCACAGTTGCATGAATACGCTTGCAGCTTTAGGACCGGGAACCGGTCGGTTTGAAAACCAAAGCACTTTATTCTTACCCATCAGGGGCAGAACCAAAGCCTTCGGTGCAGTGGCTATTCAAGAGCGGAAATTGGCGGACATATCGCAGGCCAAACGCGCCTACCTGCAACAAATGTGTGATTTGCTTGGCCTGGAAATTGAGCGCGACCACACCTTGAAACAAGCGCAACTCTCTAACGAAGAAGCACACAACCAACGCATACGCAACACCTTGTTGACTTCTATCTCGCATGACTACCGCACCCCCTTGGCTAACTTGATTGGCGCAGCCTCGGTCATCCATTCGCAACACCCCAAACTGAGCACCGGGCAAGTGACACAGCTGGCCAACACCGTGCTGGTAGAGGCGCAACACCTGAACCGCATGACCAGCAACACCTTGCAACTGGCACGCTTGGATGCAGCGCCTTGGCGGGTGCACAAAGACTGGGAGTCGTTGCAAGAAGTGGTGGGCTCGGTGCTGGCCACGACCCGGCGGCGTTACCCGCACAGACAGATAGAAGTACACGTGCCTGATGGTCTTCCATTGGTGTTTTGCGATGCCATGCTGCTGGTGCAGTTGCTGGACAACCTGATAGAAAACGCCATCAAGTACAGCGGTGACGATGAGCACATACAAATAAAAGCCGCACAAGACACACAAGAAATACAACTGCGTGTGATAGACCACGGGCGCGGCATTCCCGACCCGTGGAAAGACAAAGTGTTTCAAGCGTTTGAGCGCATGCACGAAGACGACGCGCAAGCCGATGCAAGTGACAACAGCCAACTCAGACGCGGCGTAGGCGTAGGACTGGCCGTGTGCAAAGCGATTGCCAATGTGCACCATGCCCGCATCTGGATTGAAGACACCCAACCCACTGGTGCCACGCTGTGCGTGGCGTTTCCTCTTGAAGCACAGCCCATGCTGCACACAGAGGATTGACCCGCATGGCATTGCACGTGTTGTTGGTGGAAGATGACCGCGAACTGCGCCGCACACTGCGCGATGCATTGACCGTGGAAGGCTATGAAGTGCAAGTCAGCGGCAGTGCAGCAGATGCAAACGCGGTGTTGAAACACGCGATGCCTTCCCTCACACCGCTGGACTTGTTGATCTTGGACTTAGGGCTGCCCGACGGCGACGGCGCAGACTTGCTGCACAGCGTGCGGAGCAAATACAAACTGCCTGTGCTGATCATCTCGGCGCGGCATGACGAAGACAACAAAGTGCATTTGCTGGATGCCGGTGCGGACGATTACCTGGTGAAGCCCTTCAGCATCAACGAATTGTTAGCCCGCATGCGCGTGAGCTTACGCCACAGAGGCACCACTGTGCAAGCCGCGCAAACTGTTTACCAATGCCACAGCCTGCATATTGACTTGGCCAAACACGAGGTGAGTAAAGCAGGTGAAGCCGTGCACCTGACACCGACAGAATTCAAACTGCTGGCCCGGCTGGTGCGCCAAGCCGGGCAAGTGGTGACGCACCGGCAATTGCTGGTTGATGTGTGGGGCGCAGAGTTTGTGCAGCACACCCATTACCTGCGTTTGTACATGGCGCAATTGCGCGCCAAGCTGGAAGACAACCCGACCGAACCGCAATTGCTGCTGACCGAACCGGGGGTGGGGTATAGGTTGTTTGAGGGGGTGTAATTCGTGGCGCTTGTCAATACGCTAGGGATGAGAAAAAAATGCCGTCATTATTCAAACCATTGTGTATGACAAATAATAATTTTATGTCATACTAAAACCCACTTTTGTAAGAAAAGGGTTTCCCATGATATCTGTTCGCTTACCTGATGCCGTAGAGCTCGAGTTAAATCAGTATTGCGCGTCTCGCAATCTGACCAAATCGCATGTGGTGCAAGAAGCGCTAGCTGAATACATGGTCGCAGTTAAAGCTGCTGCTCCAACCAAACCGTTGCCCGAACCTGACCTTTCGTTTCTACCTGAGAACGATCCAATCCGTCAATTTATCGGTATTGCCAAACAAGGGCCAAGCACCCACGAATGGATGGCCATCACCCGAGGCGACGATTGGAACAAGCCATGATTTTGGTGGATACGAATGTACTGCTGGATGTAGTCAAGGCCGACCCTATTTGGATGCCTTGGTCCTTGCTTCAATTACGTAGCGCGAAGACGGGGCAACTGGCTACCAATATGGTGGTTTATGCCGAGTTAGCCGCATACCCCACCACGTCTGATCAACTTAATCCATTTTTAGACACACTGAATATTCAAGTGCTCGATTTAACACGCCCTGCTGCGCGATTGGCAGGACAGGCATTCCGCGAATACCGTCAGCGCGGTGGTATCAAGACTGGCGTATTGCCTGATTTTTTCATCGGCGCACATGCTCAAGCAGAAAAATACAAATTACTGACTCGTGATGCGGGACGCTACAAAACCTATTTCCCCAAAATCAAATTGATTTGCCCTTGATACTTTCATTAACAGTTCGTCCAACGAACTCCACTCACTTATGAGTTCCTAACACCACCCATGGCACTCTGACACCCATCAATCCATTGGAGTTCGCATGTCAGAGGTTTCCACAGACGCAGACAACCCGTCCGCGCATATTAAACGCCAATCCACCGCAGCGCTGACGCTGGCCGCTATTGGGGTGGTGTACGGCGACATAGGCACCAGCCCGTTGTACACAGTGAAGGAAGTGTTTTTACCGGCCACCGGTGTGGCCCTGACACCCGAGAACCTAATCGGTGCGGTGTCCACCATTTTTTGGGCGTTGATGTTGATCGTCACCTTGAAATATGTGATTTTGATTTTGCGCGCGGACAACCGTGGCGAAGGCGGTGCCTTGGCGCTGACCGCACTGGCGGCGAACGCGGTCAAGGACAAACCTTTCTTGCGTCAGTCCTTGATGATGATGGGTTTGTTCGGCGCGACCTTATTTTACGGCGACAGCGTGATCACACCTGCGATTTCTGTGATTGGTGCGGTCGAAGGTTTGGAGATGGTCACGCCTGTGCTGACCCCATTTGTGGTGCCTATTTCAGTGGCGGTGTTGTTGTTGCTGTTTTTGATGCAACGCTTTGGCACGCAGTTGGTGGGCAAATTTTTCGGGCCCATCATTGTTGTCTGGTTCTCTGTGTTAGGGCTCACCGGTATTTTAGAAATTATTCAGCAACCCACTATCTTGCAAGCCTTGAATCCTTTGAATGCCGCTGTGTTTTTATGGAACAGAGGCCCGTTCATTTTGGCGGCAGTGGGCGCAGTCGTGTTGGCACTGACCGGTGCAGAAGCTTTGTACGCGGACATGGGGCATTTTGGTCGCAAGCCTATTCAAATGGCGTGGATGACTTTGGTGTTGCCGGGTTTGGCACTGCATTACATGGGCCAAGGCGCATTGTTGATGCGTGACCCCAGCGCCATTGAAAACCCGTTCTTTCGCATGTTTCCGCCATCGTGGTTGATACCTGCAGTGGTGCTGGCCACAGTGGCTGCTGTGATTGCGTCTCAAGCAGTAATCTCTGGCGCTTACTCGATGACTAAGCAAGCCATATTGCTGGGCTTTTTACCGCGCATGGACATCAAATACACCTCGGAAAATGAGGTCGGTCAAATTTACATGCCCGCCGTCAACTGGATATTGCTGGTCGGCGTGGTGGCTGCGGTGCTGGCTTTCAAGAGCTCTTCTGCATTGGCTGGTGCTTACGGTATTGCGGTGACACTGACCATGGTGATCACCACCACGCTGACCTTTTTTGTGGTGCGTGACGCATGGAAACTGCCCTTGGTGCTGGCCATTGCTGCCACCGTGTTTTTCTTAAGCATAGATGTGTTTTTGTTTGCCGGTTGCATCATCAAATTCTTTGACGGCGGTTGGTTTCCGCTGGTGATGGGACTGAGTTTGTTTGCCGTGATGACCACCTGGTCCAAAGGCCGAAGCCTGGTGGTGGAAACCATCAGACGTGACGGACTGGACTTGCAGTCCTTCATTCAATCCATTGAAGCAGGTCACAACCACTTGATTCAACGCACAGCTGTTTACGCCGTGGCCAACCCTGAGACCGTGCCGCAAGCCTTACTGCACAACATGAAGCACAACCAGGTGCTGCATGAGAAAAACATCATCATGACGGTGAAGTTTGATGAAGTGCCGTGGGTGTCTGACAAGCAGCGCGTGAAAGTAGAAAAAATCAGCGAGCACTTTTGGCAAGTGGTGCTGACTTACGGTTTCATGAACACGCCGGATGTGCCCAAAGCTTTGATGTTGTGCCAGCAGTTCGGGCTGGACATACCAGCCTTTGAAACCACGTATTTTCTGAGCCGCGAAACCGTGGTGCCTACACCGGGCGGCGGCATGGCGCAGTGGCGGGAAAAAATGTTTGCCGCCATGACACGCAATTCGGGCGGCATTGTGGAGTTTTTCCATTTGCCTGATAACTCGGTGGTGGAGCTTGGTACGAGGGTACAAATATGAACACGCAAGCTTCTGCATCCATCACCGTCACATCCAAAGACGGACTCGACCCCGAGTTGTCTGCGTTGTTGACCATGAAAGCAACCCAATTCACCTCAGCGATCAAGTTGTCGCATGACAACCGAACGGCGAATGCCAAAGCGGTCATTGAGGTTATGTCGCTAGGTGTGCATTCGGGTGGCATTGTGCAAATACGCACCAGCGGCGAAGATGCACAAACTGCCTTGGATACCTTGATTGCCGTGATTCAGCATTACCGAGTTTGAAAAAAGGTCGTTTTTTCATTGGCGCTCATGCCGAAACCGAAAAATACAAGTTACTCACCCGTGATGCGGGGCGGTACAAAACCTATTTCCCCAAGATCAAATTGATGTGTCCTTAAAAGCCCTACTGAATGATGAGTTCAAACGACAGCAGCCGTCCTCTGCCGGACAACTCTGTGGTTGAGCTTGGCACAAGGGTAAAGATATGAAATTCAGCTGCGCCTAGGCATGCGCCACGGCAACATGGCTTGCACCATGGGCGACACCAAACGCGGCACATACAAAGTCTCATGAAAGCTTTGCACCTCTTCACCCAGCAAGCTGCTTTTAAGCAATGCTCGCTGGTAAAAAGGCGTGTCTTCCAATTGCTCTTTCACTTCGACAGCGCTATCGCTGCGCATGCGTCTTTGAATACGCCATAAAGTTTGCGGCAATGCCTGTCTTGGCGGCGCTGAAAAATCCTCGATACTGCCGTCAGGTTTGAAACGCAAAGCAAGCAGTTTGTCTTGCTCTGTTTTTTTACCTCGAACGTCGTAGATGACAGCAGTGCTGCCGTCCTTCATGGGACTGCGCGACCAATCCCATTCATGGCACGAGCGATCAATCGGCTCGTCGCCTTCGTTGGAGTCCAGGTAAGCATTACCTTGCCAATGTTGCGAGGGGTGTTGCAAATTCACTTCCGCACGTGCCGACGGCGCCAGCGGTCCCCAGCGGTGCTTACCGAGTGCATCAATGGGTGTGCTGAAGTTGAACCAGGTGTCTGCATGCACACGCACCTGTCCGCGCACCCGGTGCGGTATAGGCACACCGATTTCATCGATATCAATCACCAGCGCATTGCCGTCCCAGCGCAATTGACTCGGGCCGATGGTGAACTGTTTGTCATCCCGGTGGCAGAGCCGCGCGCCGCGCTCGGTCATGGTCCATCGCTTGGCGTGGCGACTGTACAGCGCCACATTCAATGCGCAGTAATTGTCTGGATGCGTGTCTTTGCGTGATCTGTCCCAGGCGTAATAAGGCGAAAACACACTGCCTACAAAAGCAATGATGCTCAAGCCCCATTGGCCGTCGTCGCTTAATGCGTCAAGGTACCACCAGAGGTAACCGTCTTGCGGGACAAACTGGTCAAACCGAGGTCTGCCATCAGGGCCGCGGCCGCTAATTGGCCCGACATGGCTGCCATCGGCACGCCCGGCCCCGGGTGCACGCTGCCCCCCGCCAGATACAAACCCGGTACTTGCGAGCGGGCGTTGGACCGGGCGAAGGCCGCCATCCATCCACGCGTTGCCTGGCCGTACAAGGCCCCGCCCGTCGCTGGAAATAACTGATGAAAGTCCTGGGGTGTGGTGCGTATACATGAGGGTGAGGATTCCAACTTTAAATGCAAACCGGATGCGGCCATCAAAGCCTGGCTGCTGTGTGCGCAATCCAGCAATTCATCTTCAGACAATCGCTTGTCGCCCCTGGCCGGTGCATTCACCAGACACAGCAATCGCTCTGCGCCCTCTTGCGTTGTGCCGGTTCCCCGATCCTGGGCGCATACATACACTGTCGGCTGTTGCGGTAATCTGCGTTGCGTGAATATGTCTTCAAACTCACTGGCGTAATGGTTTGCGAAAAACACGTTGTGCCTGTCAAGCGGCATGCCTGCTGTGTGAGCGTGCATGGACCATGTCACAGCAGATAAGGATCGGGGTTGCACCTTACCCGCCACTGATTGATTCAACGCCGGCCCCAGCAAGCCCTTGCGCAATGCAGCAATGTCGCCGTTGAACACCACGCTGTCTGCATGCAAGCTGTCGCCCGTGCTCAAACGCACGCCCGACACCTTACCCCGGGTGAGCTCTATGCGTTCGCATTCGTTATTAAACACATAGGTGACGCCGTGTTTTTTTCCGAGGCGCATCAAGCAATCAGCCAATGCATGCATGCCGCCTTCGACGGCCCACACACCGTCCATTTCAACTTGGGCGATCAACATCAGCGTGGCAGGTGCTTCCCACGGCGACGAGCCGCAGTAAGTGGCGTAACGTGCAAACAACTGGCGCAAGCGTTGATCGCTGAAATGTTTACCTAGGCTGGACCACAAACTGCGCATGGGTCCGACCGACGCCAATGTGGCGAGTCCGCGCGGGCCAAGAGCGCCTATCATCTGTCCCATGGTCGGCGATGGTGATTTGATAAACGGGCCTTCCAGTGCGTCGTACACCTGGCGCGCTGTCTGACAAAAATGCGCGAACCGTTTGGCTTCATCCGCTCCGGCAAATAGGGCCACTGCATCCAGCGATTGCTGGTGATCTGCGTATAAATCAAGTTGCGAACCGTCTTCCCAGAAATGTTTTGCCAACACCTTAAGCGGATGGATTTTCAATTCGGATTCAAGCTGCGTGCCGACAGATGCCATGATTTGATCAAACACCCAGCGCATGGTGAAAACGGTAGGGCCGCTGTCGACCGGTTTGCCGTCGGGGAACAATTGCCTGATCTTGCCGCCAGGGCCGACAGCTTTTTCAACCACCGTCACCCGCAAACCCTTGCTCGCAAGTTGCAAAGCGCTGACCAATCCCGCCATGCCTGCACCTGCAACAACCACTTTATGTTCAGCCAAGTGAGCTACCTTAAATTTCAGCAGATGACATCACGCCGGCCCAACGGCCAAGCCGACGCAATACACGCATGCGAACAAACATGGATTCAGAAAAAAAATCGCTTTTATAAGCAGCTTGTATGGCCTGCTGATGCGCCCCTGTATGCGCATAGTCCATCATGGACGGCGCGTCTTTCCACAGACTGAAGGTGCACTGCCGCACCAACGGTGCTTCTCCCAATCCCATGGCCATGTAACAACCCGGGGCTTTTTTCAAATCATCCTGCGCTGCGGGCGCATAGCGCCAGAAGGCCACCGCCTTGGCCGGACGGATGCTGGCCCGGGTCAAAGCCACCATACCGGCAGAGCTGGTGTCCATGTCACTGTATTTGCCGAGACTGTCTTCTGACGTAACACCCCATGTACGGCCGTCCCAGGATCCGCGGGCTGAAGTGACAGCCAGCGTTGAAATAAACAATGAGTTGGCGCGATCCGAATAAGCTTTGACCGCAGGGCCATCGACAAAGTGATCTGCCTGCTCTGCATTTTCAAAAACACAGATCAGACCTTGATGCGTGGCGCTGGGGCGAAGAACAAAGCCACCTTCATGACCACTGCCCATGACTTTAGTGAAGAGCAGTCCCGGAGTGTCTTTGAAAGCGGCGGCACCTTGAACCAGACGCATCCAGCCCCAAGCCTGTTGCGCCCTCAGGTAGTCAACCAGCACCACCACCACCACTCCTGAAACTGCCACTGAGACGGGATCTTGGTTGGCCATTTCATGTGTGACGTCTGGTACTGCTTAAACCGGACTACTTGGCAGCCACTTGGGCAGGCTTGCCCGAAGCTGGCGCAGACAACTCGGGGAAGTCTTTGGCCATAGGTGCGCCAAACAATGGTTTGTAAGCACCTTGGTGGCAAGTGTTGCAATTGAGCTTGGGCGCATCGCCTAACTCGCCTTTGCGATGATCAGGGAATACCGGAGTCAAGGGTTCCAGGTAATTCACATTCAGGTCACGCGCCATGCGTATGCCATGCCAGGCAGTGACACGCTGAGGCGGGCTGTTCTCCCAGCTCTGGAAGGAGCGGCTGTTATGGCAATAGGTGCAATTGACGCCCAAAGAAGTAGACATGTGTGTCATCAAACCGTAAGTCCACTCGGTTTGTTTGGTGGAGTGCCTGTTACCTGATTGCAATGGTGTCGGCCCATTCATGCGTATGTCTTTGGCTTGCAGCAAAAACGGTGTGAAAGGGTCGTTGGGCAAGGAAGCCAAATTGACCGCCGCAGACGGTTCATTCTGTCCTGCTTTGTCGCCCAGAAAGTTAGAGCCATTAGGTTGGTGGTTTTTGGTAAACCAGACCGTAGATGGCACGGGTTGTCCCCGGTGACATGTATAGCAAGTCACGCCGGTTTCTGCCACGTGAGGCTTCCACTCGGTGTTGATGTACTGTGTCATTTGCAGCATGCGCCGGGCCACGACCTTAGTGTATTTTTCGTCATCCGCGAAATTGGCAGGGTTGTGGCAGTAAAGACACCCCCCATCGTTAGGCGACACCCATGCAGTCATAGATACCATCAAACGGTTGAACTGTGCTGTGCTGAGATTACCCAACACTTTCACATTTTTATAGGTCTGCCCGGCTTTGGGGCCTTCACCGGGTGCTTGCGGAAGCGCAACTGGTGCCATATTTGCATCCACTTTGTTTGCAAGCAAACGTGTGTTGTAAACCTGCACCATACCGGTACCCCGGTAGCCGTGTTGCACGCTGTTAGGGACAGGTAATTCACAACCTGACAACACCAGAAGTGCTGTCAGTCCGGCAGCGCATTGCCACACTTTTTTAGTCCAATTCAATGCATTCATGGCTTGGCTCCCAGGGTCAGCGCAGGGTCAATCACGGCAGGGAATACATTTGGATAAGGTGGTGCTAGGCCGTGCTTGATCGCCCACAAATACCAGTTATCAACCACAGTGCCGGTCAACAAAATACCAATACCGCCTGTCAATGGACACAGCACAGCAAACCACCAGGCCCAACGGTGTATAGATTCCATGGTTGCGTTAAAACCCATTGTCCAACGCCAGAAAAGTGCGGCCCGCTCTGAAGCTGTTCCGCGGTCGACGATTTGCTCGATTTCACGCTCGCCGCCAAAGCGAGTGACCGCCAGAATGGTGGCACCGTGCATGGCGAACAGCAGCACTGATCCGTACAAAAACACGATCGACAAAGCATGGAACGGGTTGTAGAACAAGTTGCCATAACGGATGGATAAGGCGGCTGTCCAATCCAGGTGCGGGAAGATGCCGTAAGGCACTGCCTCACCCCATGAACCCATCAGAATGGGACGAAACAAACCCAATACAAACATCAACCACAAGGCAGCGGCAAAAGCCCAGGCCACGTGTGTTCCCATGCCCAATGCAATGGCGCGTCGGTACATACGCACCCACCAAGCCAATACCGAGATGGACAACAATAAACCCACGATTAAGAACCAGCCGCCTTGGTTAAGCGGCGGCAGTGACAAGCCGTACTCAGGCGGAGGCGGCTCAAGCGCCAGCCAAAATAATTGACGCACCAGTTGCACTGGATCCCAGTTGACAGATGCCAGCATGTTCAATCCGATGATATTGAACGCCAGCATGCCGCACACCAGCGACAGAACACCAAAGCCACCGAGGTAAATGGGACCGAGTTGGGCATTACCGATTTTGCCCAGCAGCCAGAAAATAGCCGGATGTCCGAAGCGGGTGTCATTACCCGGGCCTAAATCGACACCGTGGTGTACCGGCCCTTTGGCCTGCACAGTCGTGAAGAGGTTGTAGTAGTCAGCCATGAGATTTGCTCCTGTCAAGCATTAAGGCCACTGTGACCAAATGGGCAGATTGAGCCACCAGCCCCACCATTCAGGCCAACCTCGGCTCCAGAACGGTCCACTGATAACTATGCACAAGGCACTGAATGCCACGGCAGCCATCGCCAGAAAAACGCCCAGCCGGTGAATACCCAGAGTACCAATGGAGTAGCCGATGGTGTCGCGGAAAAATGTATCTTCGTGCTCCGGCGTCTTGACGACTTGTCCCATACCGGGGTTGGTGGCTGACAAAATCAAAGCACCGTGCAAAGAAAGTGCAAATACGGTGGCGAAGAAGAAACTGACTGCCAGCATGTGTGCTGGGTTGTAATGAAAGTGCAAGTACTGGTAGCCGACGTTGGACACCCAGTCCAGGTGACTGTAAATGCCGTAAGGGAAACCATGTCCCCAGGCACCCATCAACACCGGGCGAATCACTTCAAGCGTGAAGTACGCGAATATCGCCATGCTGAATGCCGCCGGCACGTGATAGCCCATGCCCAACTTGCGACAAATTTCAACTTCACGCAGCATCCAAGACACGAACGCACCCAACGCGCAAATGGTAATGAGTTGCCACAAGCCGCCTTCCATCAGCGGCGCAAAGCGCAGACCGTAGGAAAGATTGGGCGGCGCAATATTGATTTGCCACAGATTCCAAGTCGGCCCCTGAGAGGCTCCCCACAAAATCATGGCTGTGCCTAAAAAGGCAAAAAAGATGGTCGTGATGCCGAAAAATCCGACATAGAACGGGCCTAACCAAAAGTCAAACAAATCACCAGCGACCAGGGTCCCGCCCCGCACTCGGTATTTTTTTTCAAAACTGAGCATGGCCATGTGTTAGCCCTCCTGCCGCAAGTGATAAAAGAAATTTAAAGAATTGCAGGTGCTGTCTTTCGAACAGCACCTGCGGTGCTGACAAAGTTCAGGACTTTTCGGCAGGAACAGCCGCAGGCATAGGCGAGTTTTGCGCCGATGCTGCTGCAGGCTTTTTCGCGCCATCCAGCCAATTGAATTTGTTCGTGCTGAGCAAAATGAGATGGATCATTGCTGCCAATCCGAACAAAAAAATACCCTGAACCACCATGGCCCTGAGGGGGTCGTACAAACGCCAAATTCTCCACATGATGCTTTCTCCTAAATGATGTGAGACATGAACGTATAAACCGAGGCTTTGACACCTGAAATGATGCTTGGCATGTTCTCCGCACCAGGCAGCCAGGATTTCCAGCGCACGCCGATCAATTGACCGATAAACGCAAACGAAAACAGGACGACGAAACAGGGAACAAAAATCAAAACAAACGCAATGTGTTCATCCCAAGCGGATGATTTTTGCGATTCAAAAGAGGTGGTGTTAGCCATTGGTTTTCTCCGTTCGGTTATAGAACTTGACTCAGAACCAGGGCCGCCATGCCCAGACCAGGATGTGGGCCAACACAGCGACAGCTGTGAAACCTACGGTTCCTTGGATCCAGAACTGGTGGAACTCCTGAGCCTCTTCGTCAGTCAGGCCGGAAATGGAAGTCCGATGATTTGACATGCGATGCTCCTTCTTCAAAATGGCCGCAAGGCCAACGCTGCGCCCAACCCGCGCAACTTGGGCAGCCGCAGCAACTGCCGCGACATCGGGGTCGATTCACATGCCAAAGCACGCGAAAGAAATGAATTCAACTGCTTCATGCCATTTCTCCCAGACCGAGTTCGGCGCCGGCTTTTTTGACATGGTCTTCAGACACACTCTCAACACCTGCTGAACGCGCCTTGCCTTCTGCCAAGTCGCGCAAGCGCTTAGCAGCTGAGATTTGCACCAACACCGGCTGACCGGAGACCAAGGCGTGCAAACGGGTTTGTGCTGCATCGTCCCAAGGCGTGTTTTCCTGTGCGCCGCTGATGCCACGCGCCAGGGTTGCGTCCACTTTGTCCATGTCTGTGCCCAGCGGCAAGATGTGAAACAAAGCGTCAAACAAGGAATTGCACACCTCTTGAATCAAGTAGGTGGCACCGCTGTAGCCCATGAACGGCGTGCCGGTGTGGCGGCGGATGATGGCCCCGGGGAATGAAGCTGGAATAAAGGTCGCTTTCATCGGACCGGTGCTGCCGGCTTCGGCCAGGTACATGCGTTCGTTGTAGCTGCCGAACAAGATCAGCGGCATTTGTTTGTGTACCAACTCGCGCACAGCGGCGTTGTCGGTTTTTTGCCCCGGTATGCGCGACACCGCAAACTTGCACGGCATGCCCATTTCGGTTTCCAGAAATTTGCGTATGCCACGTGCGTAAGTGTCGGTGGCCACCACCGCAAAACTGGCGGTTGCAAAAAAATCTTGGGTGACAGAGCGCCACAAGTCCCACACGGGCTTGATGGTGGTGTGACGCTCACGTTGGATGAAAGGCTCTGGATCAAGGTCCAGCAATTCGCCCAGCTTGCGCAAAAATTTGGTGGTGCTGTGCAAACCTATGGGGGCTTGCAAATAAGGCCGGTCAAGTGCTTCACACAACATGCGGCCGAATTCACGGTACATGCAAATGTTGACATCGGCTTCCACCAGTTGCGACACTTCAGCCAGATGGCTGCCCAGCGGAAACACCATGTTGATGTCTGCGCCTATGCCTTGCACCAAACGGCGTATCTCTGCCAAATCGCTGGGGCTGTTGAATGTGCCGTAGCAAGGGCCGATGATGTTGACACGTGGCTTCTCGCCTTCTTTGCGTACACGCTTGGGCACTTTTTTCATGCCGTACTCGGTCCACAACCAGAACATCGCGCGGTTAGCACATTGCCATTGGTCTTCATCGATGGTGCGCGGTAAAAAACGCATCAGGTTGGTGCCCTCGGGTGTGACACCGCCGCCGATCATTTCGGCAATCGAACCAGTGACCACCACCGCTGGCAAATCAGGATCGAGCACTTGATGGGCACGCTTCATCGCGCCTTCGGTGCCTTCGCGGCCGAGTTGTTCTTCCGCCAGACCGGTGACCACGATAGGCAATTCATGCGGCGGCAAGGCATCGGTGTAATGCAAGACAGACGTGACCGGCAGGTTTTCACAACCGACCGGGCCGTCAATGACAACTTGCAAACCTTTGATGGCGGTGAACACATACACCGCTCCCCAATAGCCGCCTGCTCTGTCGTGGTCTAGAACAAACATCAGCCCATCTCCTCGGCTTTGCGTTTTTTCTGCTTCTTCTCGAACTGGCGACGCACTTCTTTTTTGAAGTCCGGGTGCATGACGGGAACGTTCTCCCACACACCTGCTTCGTCGCCCTGCCCGACCGAGCCGAAAAATGCTTTCATCTCATCGAAGCGGGCCTGGTTGCCTATGGCCGCGTTGACCACTTGTATCAGCGAACCGGCACCGGCCACGCCCATCAAAGGACGCGCAGAGATGAGGTTAGTGAAATACAAAGATGGGATGCAAAGTTCTTTAGCGGCTTGCACCACTGGTGTGGTACCGATGGCAAGTTGCGGTTTGAATTCGTGCATGGCAGCCAAGTCTTGCTCGAGGGACGCGCGGAACTGAACATGCACGCCTTTGGCTTGCAGCCATTCGGCATCATGCGCATTCCATGGTGTGGCAGGACAAGCACTGCCGACATAACGCAAATCTGCGCCGCACTCGATCAACAAACGCGCCACCAGCAACTCAGAACCCTCGTAGCCGCTCAAGGTGATGCGGCCATTGATTTTTTGCGCAGCCAAGACGCCGCGCATGGCACCCAGTGTTTGGTTGCGTGCGGCATCTATCTTGCCTTGCGACACATCACAGGCTTTGCCAATCGCACCCAGCCAATCGTGTGTGCCTTCAATACCCACCGGTGCTGAGCCGACGATGGGACGACCCGCTGCTTGGAACTCGCGCACGCTGGCGGTGTAGAAAGGATGGATGGCAGCGACTGCTTTGCAATCGAGTGCGGCATACAGTTCGCGCCATTCGCGCGTCGGTGCCACGGTGCCAACAGCCAAGTCCATGGGCGCGAGCATTTGCGCAATGATCATCGGGTCGGCGGGGAACATTTCGCCCAGCAAGGTGATGGTGGGTTTGCTGCTGCGACCTTGACGCGGCGCGGCCACGGGACCGGCCATGGCTTCTTGCCTGGCGTAATGCAACATGGCGCCAGCCAATACATCCTTGGCTTCTGCGTGCGTGGGCACACCAAAGCCAGGCACATCGATACCGATGATGCGCACGCCATTGATTTCTTTGGGCAACAACTGCAAGGGCACGCCACTGGCAGTGGGCACGCACAAATTTATGATGACGATGCAGTCGAGTTTGTCCGGGTCGGCTTGCTCGTACACCGCTTCGCGAATGTCTTCAAACAGCTTGCCGGTGACCAGCGTTTCTGAATTGAAAGGCACATAGCCCACGGTGCGACGCGCACCATAAAAATGGGAAGTGAACGTCAAACCGTAAACACAACAGGCCGAGCCACTCAAAATGGTGGCGGTGCGACGCATGCGCAAACCCACACGCAGTGAACCGAAAGCCGGGCACATGGACTGCGGTTGGTCATGCGGACCCTTGGGGTAATCGGCGGCGTACTGCGCCAAGACCTCGCTTTTGCCAGCCTTGGATGCCGCATCCAACATTTGGTCTTTGCCTGCATGGCAACCCAAGCCGTCTGCATTCGTCGCAGACGGGTTTGGCAATGGCGTGATGGGAATGATGTCGCTCATGGCTGGCTTCAGACTTCGTCGTAAACCACTTCGAGGGTAGGTCTGTCGATAACAGTTTTGCCGGTCATATCGACTTCTGTGGCCGGTGTCATGACAAAGTCGCGACCGGTGACATCCGCGCTGAACAGGCCGAGTAACTGATCCTGTGTTTGGGGCTTGGGACGCTGCGGCGGTGCTTCTGCCACGTTTTTGGCGAGTTCGGCAAACAGTGAGCCCCACTCACCATCGGGCTTGCCAATGATTTCGTAACTGGCGCTTTTGCGACGTATGTCTTCGTTGGCAGGAATGGCTGCCAGCACAGGAATACCTGCGTTGGCGGCAAAAGCCTGGGCCTCACCGGTGCCGTCGTCTTTGTTGATGACCATGCCGGCCACTCCCACATTGCCGCCGAGCTTGCGGAAGTATTCGACCGCGCTACACACGTTGTTTGCAACATAAAGAGACTGCAAATCGTTGGAGCCGACGACAATGACTTTTTGGCACATGTCGCGGGCGATGGGCAGACCGAAGCCGCCGCAGACCACGTCGCCCAAAAAGTCGAGCAACACGTAGTCGAAACCCCATTCGTGGAAACCGAGTTTTTCCAGGGTTTCAAAACCGTGGATGATGCCGCGCCCGCCGCAACCGCGACCCACCTCAGGGCCACCGAGTTCCATGGCGAACACGCCGTCACGGATGAAGCACACATCACCGATCTTGACTTCTTCACCGGCGAGTTTTTTCTTGGACGAGGTTTCAATGATAGTCGGGCAGGCCTTGCCGCCGAACAGCAAGCTGGTGGTGTCGCTCTTGGGGTCGCAACCGATCAGCAGCACTTTTTTGCCCTGCTGGGCCATCATGTAACTGAGGTTGGCCAGCGTAAAACTTTTGCCTATGCCGCCTTTGCCGTAAATGGCAATGACCTGGGTTTCTTTGGTCACTTCGCCGGTATGCACGGCATCCGGCTCCTGGAAAGCCTCCTCGCGCAGGCGATCGACAAATTGGATGGGCTTTTCATTGCTTTTAGGGTCACTCATCAGTCTCTCCATTTACCAACCATCGATGAAAATGCATCTGCCTTGTTTGTATTTTTAGGTTTACATTGACTTGTGTCAACTCAAATTGACGTTTTGTCTGCCATCCTAGGGTATTCACTTATCTTTTCTGTCCAAGCAGCATGCGGGTATGCAAGGGCATGGGATTGGCAACCGGCTCCACCGACTCAAATCCGGCTTCCAGCATCAAGCTGCGTAACTCATCCGGGGAGCGCAAACGGCCGCTGCCCATGGCCAGCAGGTAAAAATGAAAGTAAGCGTCGCCTACAGGCTTTTCGCCGGGCGGCTGGGCCATGGGTTCGGCCAGCAAAAGCCGGCCGCCGCTTGGCAGCATCTGGTAAATCTTGGTCAGCAGCGCCTTGACCACCGCATCCGGATGGTCGTGCGCCACGCGCACCAAGGTGACCAGATCGACACCGCCGGGCAAGGCATGGCTGATGAAGCTGCCGCCGTGCACCGTGACACGGTCCGACACGCCTGCTTTTTCCATGCGTTCAGCCGCCAGGGCGGCCACCTGTGGCAAGTCCATCAAATGCAATTTCAATCCGGGAACTTTTTGTGCCAGCGCCAGCACCCAGCCGCCTTTGCCCCCGCCTATGTCCAGCACCTGGCGGTGCGCCGAGAAGTCGTAGGAGGCCAGCAATTCTTCAATTACAAAGCGCTGCGATGCCGACATCAATTCCGAATAGCGCGCAACTTTTTCAGCTTCCCAGCCCTGCGGGTTGTCGCCGTTCATATACGGCCAATAAGCCTGCATATGCGGTTGCATTTCATCGCGTAGCAATGCCAGCGGATCTCGCATATCGTCAAACAAAACCGCGTTGTGCTCGATCATCAAACGCAGGCCGGGATCGGCTGCCACAGGCGCGCCCAGCGCACCCAAGCCATAGCAGTTGTCGCCGCGCATCTCTATCAAACGTATGGCAACAGCCGACTGCAACAGGCGTTGCATGGCAGCGGCAGGCATACGACATTGATGAGCGAGTTGTTCGAGTGAAAGCGGCTGCTCGCGCAATATTTCCAACAGATGCAAACGCACACACGCCAGTAGCACCTGGCTGTGCACAAAACCTGCCATCACATCGAACAACTGAGCGGCTCGTCTGCGTGTGACCCAGCGTGTCAAAGGATTGGAAATAGCCCAGCGGTAAAAACCCGGCGAGGTCATCCAACGGTCTAAGCGTTGATCAATTTGCTGCCGCCAACCGGGGCGGTTGTTGCGGCGTTGTTCGGCCAGCGGTTTGGCCAGATCCAGGCTTTTCATAGGTCAGCCAAATCAGGCGCTGACGCGCGAGGAACTCGCTTGGGACTGGCGCGAAATTTGTTCGCAAGCAGACGGCGGCACCAGTCGCTCGGACTCCATCAACACCAGTTTGCGCATGGCTTCGCGGCTTTCGCACATAGGCACCGAGTCTGCGGCGGTTTGCATCAAACCGTTGAAATACTGCAATGCGCCGACCAGACCGAGATCAGCGGCCGCACTTGGACGGCCATGGTGTGCGTCCTGCCCTGCGGGTTTGCCCAGTTGATCAGCCTGCATCATCACATCGCGTATGTCGTCGGCCACTTGGTAGGCTTCGCCCAAGGTGTCGCCCAACTTGCGCCAAGGCGCAGGATCGACACCGGCAGCCAGTGCCCCGCCACAGGTAGCGGCCACAAACAAGGCACCGGTTTTGGCGCGTTGGTATTGGCTCAGTTCAACCCGTGTTTCGCATTCCCAGGCCTGCCCGGCCACGATGCCGTCAGGCGCACCGACGCCGTCGCTGATGACACTCAGTAATTGAACGGTGCGCATCGGATGCTGGCGGCCACTGCGCGCCAACACCTGGTAAGCCATGATGATCAAGGCGTCACCCGTCAGCAAAGCCAGCGGTTCGCCGAATTGTTTGTGCACGGTGATTTGACCGCGTCGCATATCGGCGTCGTCAAAACAAGGCATGTCGTCGTGCACCAATGAGGCGCAGTGCAAAAGTTCTATGGCAACTGCTGCAGCGTCGGTCAATTCGTGGTCATCCTCGCCGCAGGCCTTGGCCACTGCCATGCACAACTGAGGCCGTATGCGGGCTCCGCCGGGAAATACCGCGTGGCGCATGGCGTCCATCAAACGGGGCGGCGCACTGGCTGTTCGGGTAAATGAAAATTGCTGCTCAAGCGCAGCTTCTATGCGTTTCAACAAGCTCATGAGGCCCCCTGCCGGGGTGGAAACCGCCGCACCGACAATTCGAAGCGACATCCACAAGTGTCAATTTAACATGACACTTGGCTTTGTCAATGGGAAAAATAACGAGCCCTGCTCCGGCTTTTCAAGACGCCACTTGTCAATAACAAACCCACACACCCAAAAACACATTGAAAAGTGTTAATTACCAACCTAAAGGGCTGACAGCAAACAACCAGGTATGGCCACCAAACAACAAAACAGCCCAGGCGGCAATACCTATCAATACAACACGCAAGGTATTCGGCGTGGCCTCGATTGGCGCGCCTGACTGAGCCGCCAGCCGGTCACGCTGCCTGGCGGCGCGGAAATTGAGCACGGACCAAAGCAAAAACGCGCCGAACAATATGAGGTCAGCCTGTTTGCCATTGGCCAGCAAATGGGCCAGCGCCCAGACTTTGACAGCCAAGACCATGGGGTGACCGAGTTTGGCCTTGATGGCGTTGTGCGGCACCTGACCGGCGACCAGCAACACCATGGAAACCAACATCAACAGCGCTGCGAAATGCCGCATGGCGACCGGCGGCGACCACAACTGCGGGCTGTCCCAGCGGATTTTGCTGAACCCATACACCAGCAATACAAAGCCGACCAACGAAGCAAGGCTGTAAATGCCTTTGAACATTTTTTCGCCCCATTGCTCTAGCTTGCGGCTGCGCCAGTCCGCAGCAAAAACACGCACTGAATGGCAGCCCAGAAACAACACCAACCCCGTTATGAACAATTCCATTGTGATCCCCTGGTGGTTTTTGACAGCCGTGTGCAGGCTGCGCGTTTTCAAAAATCAATGCTGCCGCTGCAATACCCAGTCAGCCAAGGCTTGCAAGGCCCGGGTGTCGGCCAGGCCGCTGTCTTGCAAGGCTTGTTGCGCTTGTGCGGCGAGTGCAGCGGCTTCTTTTCTGGCAGCTTCAAGGCCGAGCAAAGACACATACGTGGGTTTGTCGTTGTCCGCGTCTTTGCCCGCGGTCTTGCCCAGCACTGCGGTGTCAGCGGTGACGTCCAAAATATCGTCAACCACCTGAAACGCTACTCCCAGCGCTTGCCCGTAAGACAACAATGCTTGCATGGCCTTGGCATCGGCTTGAGCCGCCACCGCGCCCATTTGCACGCTGGTCTCCAGCAGTGCGCCGGTTTTGCAGCGATGCATCAGTCTCAGCTGTTGAAGCGAAAGTTGTTCACCGACACTGGCCAAGTCGATAGCCTGCCCGCCCGCCATGCCGGCGTGACCGGCGCCGCGCGCCAGCAAGCTGCACAAGCGTGCCTGTACTTGCGCAGGAATGTCACTGTGGTCAGGTGTCATGAGTTCGAACGCCAATGTTTGCAAAGCGTCGCCGGCCAGCAGTGCGCCGGCTTCGCCGTATTTCACATGCACGGTCGGTTTGCCGCGCCTCAGCACATCGTTGTCCATGCACGGCATGTCGTCGTGCACCAGCGAGTAAGCGTGAATCAATTCAATGGCGCAGGCGGCGCGCATGCCGGCGTCTGACATCCATGCAGAAAGTGTCTGAGCGGCGCAAGCCTCCAGGCTAGCGAGCACCAGCAGCGGCCGCAAGCGCTTGCCGCCATCGAGTACGGCGTAGCGCATGGCCTCGCCTAAGCCGGCGGGCGCATCCGCAGGCACCCATGCGGTGAGGGCTTGCTCGACCGCCAGCAATTGGCGTCGGCTCCAGTCGTTCATGTCAAAGCCGCTCATTCGGCGTTACCCGACCAGTTTTTCAAGCTGCCGGCTTCCAGCACTTGTATTTGCGCTTCAACCGCTTGCAAGCGCGAGCGGCAATGTTCCAATAAAAAGGCACCACGCTGGTAGGACTGCAACATATCGGCCAACGGCATTTGACCCGACTCCATGCGCGCCACCAATTGTTCCAATTCCTGCAAACCCGCTTCGTAACTGGCGGGTTCCTGCTGTGCATCAGCCGGGGTAGCAGTGGTTTTGGCAGCTTTGGTCATGTGTTTTGCATCCTGAGTGTTTCAGATTGTAGGCGGGTGTTAAAGCGCGGCTACAATCCGCTTCCGCCTGGCAACTGAGCCAGTTTTTTGTTTCTCTCCCTGTGGGGAGTCTTTAGGTCAGGACGTCGTATGTCTGATTTAAGTCTTCAACTGCAGCAGGCCAGTGGCCAACTCTCAGTTACAAGCTATTTTGATGAAGCGCTGTATCAGCGTGAAATGCACACATTGTTCAAGCAAGGCCCGCGCTATGTCGGCCATGTTTTGTCAGTGCCGCACATAGGCGACTATTTTGCTTTGCCCCAAGAGAATGAAGGCCGCGCGCTGATTCGTACCCCGCAAGGCATACAACTCATCTCCAATGTATGCAGACACCGTCAAGCGGTGATGCTCAAGGGTCGCGGCAACCTGAATGATCCGGCCAAAGCCATGGGCGGCAATGTGGTCTGCCCTTTGCACCGTTGGACTTATGCCACCGACGGCCAGTTACTGGGTGCGCCGCATTTTCAGCACGACCCCTGCCTGAACTTGCAAAACTACCCGCTACAAGAATGGAACGGCATGTTGTTCGAGGCCAACGGACGTGATGTCGCTGCCGACATGGCGGCACTGGGCCCGCACAAGCAACTCGATTTCACCGGCTACGCGCTCGACCATGTGGAAATGCACGTGTGCAACTACAACTGGAAAACCTTTATCGAGGTTTACCTTGAGGACTACCATGTCGGCCCGTTCCATCCCGGACTGGGCAACTTTGTCACCTGTGAAGATTTGCAGTGGCAAATGGGCGAACATTTTTCTGTGCAAACCGTGGGCGTGGCCAACCGCCTGGGCAAGGCCGGCAGCCCGGTGTATGAACGCTGGCACGAAGCCTTGCTGAATTACACGCAAGGTGAAACGCCTCAACACGGTGCCATCTGGCTGACCTATTACCCGCACATCATGGTGGAGTGGTACCCGCAGGTGCTGACCGTGTCGACACTGCATCCCATGGGGCCGGGCAAAACCATGAACATCGTCAAATTTTTCTACCCCGAGGAAATCGTCGCGTTTGAACGTGATTTCGTCGAAGCCCAACGCGCTGCCTACATGGAAACCTGCGTGGAAGACGATGAAATCGCCGAGCGCATGGACCAGGGCCGATTGGCATTGATGCAACGCGGCGACAACCAGTTCGGCCCTTACCAAAGCCCGATGGAAGACGGCATGCAGCATTTCCATGAGTGGTACCACCGCCACATGGAGCCCAACAGTTAATACCGCTTTTTTGCTGATTTCACGCTAGCAATTTGCGCAACCGCGCCGTCCCCGTTTCACATGCTGAGGAATATTGATCATGTACACCACCTTGATATCTGCCGACGATTTAAAAAGTTTGTCCGGCAATTTTCGTGTGTTCGATTGCAGCGCGGACCTGGCCAAACCCGAAGCCGGTCGCCAGCAGTTTGAAGAGCAACACATAGCCGGTGCGGCGTTTGCAGATATCAACACCGATTTATCGACCCACGACAAAGCGCTGGCTGTGAACGGCGGTCGCCATCCCCTGCCCTCGCGTGAACATTTCGCCAAATGGCTGTCAGCCAACGGCGTATCCAACGACACCCAAGTGGTGGTCTACGACAGACAAGGCATGAACTACTGTGGCCGCTTGTGGTGGATGCTTAAATGGTGCGGCCACGAGGCCGTGGCAGTGCTAGACGGTGGCCTGCAAGCCTGGGTGGCTGAGGGTGGTGCTGTGCAAACCGGCGCAGCCGACAAAGCGCTTGCAGCCGATTTTGTATTGGGTGCACCCCTGGTTGAACTCAAACTCACGGCTGATGTGGCTGCCAATTTGAGCAAGCCCTCGCAAACCATTGTGGATGCCCGTGCACCTGCGCGTTACAAGGGCGAAACCGAGCCGTTTGACCCGGTCGCAGGCCACATACCCGGTGCCTTGAACAGACCTTTCAACAGCAATATTGCAAGCGACGGTTTGATGAAACCCGCCTCCATACTGCGGGCTGAATTTGACGCCTTACTGAGTTTGCAACATGCCAGAACCGTGGTGCACCACTGCGGCAGCGGCATCAGCGCCATCCCAAATATTCTGGCCATGGAAGTTGCAGGATTGGGTCGCACCGCTTTGTATGCCGGCAGTTGGAGTGAGTGGTGTAACACGCCAGGATTGCCTTGCGCCAAGGTTTGAAAACTCTTTGGATGAGAAATTTTTAACCGTGCTCTTTTTGCTGAGCTGAGCAAGCAATCCGACTATCGCTTGTCTAAAAAAGCTTGAAAGCTTTGCTGCGATTCTTCGGTATGGGCACCACGCGCCATGCGCTGCATGGACACGGCATAAGCCTGCTCCTGAGGCAATTCCATTTGTTCGTAAAAACCTTGCTTGCCTGAAGCTTTGGAAGCCGCGCTGCCGCGAGTGGCGCGCTGTATCAAATCCAGACAGGCGGCATCGAGTTGATCATGCGGCACCGCACGGTTCACCAAACCCCAGTCGGCCGCAGTTTGTGCATTGATGGGGTCGCCGGTCAAAGCCAGTTCCAGCGCGCGTTTGCGACCTATGCTGCGCGATACAGCCACCAGCGGTGTATGGCAAAACAAACTTCCCTTGCCGCCGGGCAAGGCAAAAGCAGCCTGCTCACTGGCGATCACCAAATCACAAGTAGCCACCAACTGGCAACCGGCCGCGGTCGCCAGGGCATGTACACGCGCCAGCACCGGCTGCGGCATGTTTTGAATGTTGTTCATCATGTCGGTGCAAGCGGCAAATAACTGCTGCAAATGCGCAACATCTGCACCGGCCATGTCAGCGAAGTTATGCCCTGCTGAAAACACCGGCCCGTTGGCGGCCAGTATGACGCCACGTGCATCGCTGGTGGCAATCTGCGCAAATGCCAGTGTCAACTCGCGCATCATCTCAAGCGACAAAGCGTTGCGTTTCTCAGGCAGGTTCAGCGTCACCGTGGTGATGCCCTGTGTTTGATTGAGTTGCAAACATGAGAATTGCGTCATATGTTCACCTGTTCAATAGGTGGCTTGCAACTGCGTGCTAAACCGTTTCTACCTGAAAAGAGTCTGCCCGCAACTGCAGGCAGATCCCTTGATCTTCAAGGCAGTTTGTTATGTGCGCCATCGCACAAGGGTTTATTGGCACTGTGTTTGCAGCCGCAGAAATACACGGTCTTGCTTTCGTCAGCGTCAAATTTCACTGGCGTGAAGTCAGACCCTTTGTGCGAGCCGTCGCAAAAAGGTTGGGTTTTGCTTTGCCCGCAGGAACACCAGTGATAGCTTTTGCCTGCCTCGACATCCACTTTGCAAGGGGCTTTTTGAGAGACATGGGGTTCCATAGACAACTCCTGTTTGAATAATCTTGCATGTTAAGCCCTGCACCCGCTTCACAGCCAAAAAGCCGGCGCGCGCAAACTGAGCTCAAAAGACCTCAGTGCAAATGCATCAGTTGCGTGGCCAGCGTGACCAGCGCAATACCTGCCAGCAGCCAAATCACCTGCATGGCGGTGGCCGTGGCGGACAAACGTTTTTGCAATTGCGGAATCAAATCGGCCAAGGCCACGTAAACGTAGCTGCTGCTGGCAACCACCAGCATGAATGGCAGCCAGGCTTCGTGACCGTCGATCAGGAAAAAACCCAGCAGCCCGCCGACCACCGTGACGCCACCGGCCAAACTGAGTTTGAACAAGGCAGCGCGGCCCTGACCGAAGCCGCGTTGCAACACGGCCAGGTCTCCCATGTGGTGCGGGATTTCATGCGCCAACACCGCGACGGATGCGGCAGCGCCCAGACTGATATTGGTCATGAAAGCGGCCGCCACCAGAATGCCGTCACCGAAAGCATGCACGCTGTCACCGGCCAGCACCGCCCAACTGCCGGCAAAGCCGGCAGGCGCGTGTTCATGCGAATGCTCATGTGCGTGTTCATGCGCGTGCGCATGGTGGTGTTCTTCACCGTGCTCATGACCGTGGTGCCACAACTCGGCTTTGTCGAGCAAAAAGAAAAACACCAAACCGGCCAGTAAGGTCATGAACAGCACTTGCGGCGTGATGTCGGATTCAAACGCTTCGGGCAGCAAATGCATGAATGCGGTGGCGAGCAAGGCACCCGCCGCCAGGCTGAGCAAATGCTGAGTAAAGCGAGCCAGCAGTGCGCGCGCCAACAGCGCTGCAAGCAGCACGCTGCCTACACCGGCACTCAAGGTGCCTGCCAATATCGCCAACAAGGTCAAGCTCATGTGTTTACCACTTCAAAAAATCAAACCACGCCCTGCTGCGCCATCCAATTCAGCATGCGTTGCCAGCCGTCTTTGGCCGCAGCTTCACGGTAACTCGCACGGTAATCCGCGTGGAAAGCATGCGGCGTGTCAGGGTATACATTGAACAAACTGCTTTTAGCCGCTGCATTGCCTGTTGCCAATGCCGCTTGCATTTTTGCCACGCTGTCCAATGGAATACCGGTGTCGGCGCCGGCGTACAAACCCAGCACCGGTGCTTTCAATGCATTCACCAGATCAAGCGGATGCCTGGGAGTAAGCGCCGAGCTTTGTCCAAGCAATTTACCGTACCAGGCCACGCCGGCTTTGACCGACGGGTTGTGCGCGGCATACAGCCAAGTGATGCGACCGCCCCAGCAAAAACCGGTGACGCCCAGTTTGGACACATCGGCGCCGTTGCGCGAAGCCCAAGCCACGCAAGCGTCCATGTCGCCCATGACCTGCGCATCCGGCACTTTAGACACCACCTCGGCAATCAGCTTGCCCATCTCGGCGTAGCTGCCGGGGTCACCCTGGCGAAGCATCAACTCGGGCGCAATCGCCATATAGCCTTGGTGCGCCAGTCGTCTGGTGATGTCTGCAATGTATTCATGCACGCCGAAAATCTCGGACACCACCAGCAACAGCGGGCAATGGGTTTGACCGGCAGGCATGCTGCGGTAAGCCGGCAATTGAAAGCCATTCACCTCAATCATGACCTCGCCACACAGCAAACCTTCACCGCTGGTACGTATGGCTGTTTGCGCTGATAAAGGCAGACAGGCTGCGGCGTAGCCGACACCAAGCGCAGTTTTCAACCAGGTGCGTCTGTTGTTTTGCAAAAAGTCTATGGAAGGCGACAACAAGGCTTGCGCGTCGTCTATCAATTCATTGTTCATAAGATTCAAAAGTCATTGGCAAATGCCGACACAGCCCCGAATTATGCGCCGTCACTTTTCACACTCAATGCGCTTGATCCCAGTTCAAACCCATACCGACCTCGGCCAGCAAAGGCACTTTGAGCGCGGCCACGCCTGCCATCAAGCGGGGGATCTCGGTTCGTACCCAATCGACTTCTGCATCCGGCACTTCAAACACCAGTTCATCATGCACTTGCATGATCATGCGCGTGCCCTTGTGCTCAGCGTCCAGCACCTGCTGCACTTTGACCATGCTGAGCTTGATCAAATCGGCGGCTGTGCCTTGCATGGGCGCGTTGATCGCCGCACGTTCAGCTCCGGCGCGTCTGGGGCCGTTCGGTGAATTGATCTCGGGCAAATACAAACGCCGACCAAACACAGTTTCCACATAGCCTTGTGCCTTGGCCTGCGAGCGCGTGTCGTCCATGTAGCGCTTGACACCGGCAAAGCGTTGAAAGTAACGCTCTATGTAATTTTTCGCAGCGGTGTTGTCTATGCCTAAGGCCTTGGCCAGCCCGAAGGCGCTCATGCCGTAAATCAAACCGAAGTTGATCACCTTGGCATAGCGGCGCTGCTCGCTGCTGACGGTGTCAGGTGTCAACCCGAACACCTCGGCCGCGGTAGCTTTGTGCACATCCAAACCATCGTGAAACGCTTTCAACAAAGCCGGGTCGTCGCTCAGGTGCGCCATGATGCGCAACTCGATCTGGCTGTAGTCGGCGCTGGCAATCACATGACCGGGAGGCGCGACAAATGCTTCTCGCACACGGCGACCTTCGGGTGTACGGATAGGAATGTTTTGCAAATTAGGGTCGTTGCTCGACAACCTGCCGGTTACAGCCACGGCTTGCGCGTAATGCGTATGCACTCTGCCGGTTTGCGGCTGCGCCAGTTGCGCGAGCTTGTCGGTGTAGGTGCCTTTGAGTTTGGCCAGCGAACGGTGCTCCAGAATTTTCTTTGGCAGCGGGTAGTCTTCGGCCAATTTCTCCAGCACTTCCTCGTCGGTGCTGCGCGCCCCGGTAGCGGTTTTTTTCACCACCGGCAAACCCAGTTTGTCGAAAAATATTTCACCGAGTTGTTTAGGTGAAGCCAGATTGAAAGGTTGCCCGGCGATCTCATAAGCCTCTTGTTCTAACTGCATGATGCGCAAGCCCAAAGCGTGGCTTTGCGCGGCCAGCGTCGGCGCGTCAATCAAAACGCCGTTGCGCTCGATGCGATACAGCGCTTCGCTGCTTTGTATTTCCAACTGGTAAACAAAATTCAGTTTCTCATCCGCCTGCAACAGCGGCCATAGCCTTAAATGCACAGCCAGTGTGAAGTCCGCGTCTTCGCAGGCGTAATGCGCTGCGCGCGCCACATCCACCTGGGCGAACGAAATCTGGTGCACGCCCTTGCCGCACATGTCTTCATAAGACAAACCTTTGCGCCCCAGGTGCCTGTCCGCCAGACTCTCCAAACCATGCGGCTTGTGCACTTCCAACACATAGCTTTGCAACATGGTGTCGTGAACGTAACCTTGCACTTCGACCCCATGGTTGGCAAACACATGGCGGTCGTATTTCACATGCTGCCCGAGTTTGGCTTTGCTGCCGTCTTGCAGCCAGGGCTTGAGTTTGTTCAACACCTCTTGCAAGGGCAATTGCGCGGGCGCATCAGCGGCGTTATGCGCCAGCGGTATGTATGCCGCCTCGCCTGCGGACACACACACGCTGATGCCCACCAGTTGCGCCTGCATTTCCACCAGCGACGTGGTTTCTGTATCCAGCGCCACCAGTTCAGCCTGCTCTATTTTTGTCAGCCATGCATCAAAGCTGTCCCAGTCCAACACGGTGTCGTAAGTCACCTCAGTAGACACCTCGGGTGCGGGCGCGTCAAACAACACGCCAACTTCGCCGACACCGCCGCCTTGGTGCGGGCTGCTTTTGCCCGCAGGTGCATCTGATGACAAGTTGCTGACCAAACCTTTGAAACCGTATTGTTTGTAAAAGTCCAGCAGCCCGGCCTCATCTGCGGCTTTCACCAGCACGCCGTCCAGCGACGGCCAGCCGTTCACATACGCGCTGAGGTCGCAATCGGTTTTCATGGTCACCAATTGCCGCCCGGTGGCCAGCCATTCCCTGGCTTGACGCAGGTTTTCACCGGCCACCCCTTTGATCTCCTCAGCGCGCGCCATCAATGCGTCTAAAGAACCGTATTCGGCCAACCATTTGGCTGCGGTTTTCGGCCCGACCTTGGGCACACCGGGCACGTTGTCCACCGTGTCACCGACCAGGGTCTGGAAATCGATCATCAAAGACGGCGGCACGCCGAATTCTTCGGTGACCCCGGCGATATCGCGCTTTTTGCCGTTCATGGTGTCGATGATGGTGATGCGCTCGTTCACCAATTGGCTCAAATCCTTGTCACCGCTGGAGACGATGACGTTCAAGCCTTGGGTCGCCGCCACATGCGCCAGCGTGGCAATCACGTCATCGGCTTCCACACCCGGCACATCCAGCAGCGGCCAGCCCATCAGCCGCACCAAGCGGTGAATCGGCTCAATCTGGCTGCGCAAATCGTCCGGCATGGGCGAGCGCGTGGCCTTGTAGTCCGGGTAAATCTCGTCGCGGAAGGTTGGCCCTTTGGCATCAAACACGCAGACCGCGTGTGCCGTTGGCCATTCGCGTCTCAGGCTTTGCAGCATATTGACCATGCCGCGAATGGCACCCGTGGCCTGGCTGTTCGGGTCGTTGCGGTCGGCGCGCAAATCGGGCATGGCGTGAAAGGCGCGGTACAGGTAGCTGGAGCCGTCGACCAGCAGTAAAGTAGGTGTGTCTTGCATAACAGGGATTGTGCCTACAATCACGCCATCCTTTAGCTAGAGCTGTTCGCATCCTTTCCATGGCCGTTTTCACCGAAGTTTCCGAGCAGCAAGCCACAGATTTGTTGACCCAGCTGTCCATCGGCGAGTTGGTCAGTCTGCAAGGCATCAACAGCGGCATAGAAAACACTAACTATTTTCTGACAACCGACCAGGGCGAATACGTGCTGACGGTGTTCGAGCGATTAAACCACGCGCAACTGCCGTTTTACCTGTACCTGATGAAACACCTGGCCTCACGTGGTGTTGCGGTGCCGGATCCGCAATCCAACCACCAAGGTGATATTTTGTTGACGCTGCGGGACAAACCTGCGGCTGTGGTCAATCGGCTGCCAGGCACTTGCCTGGACGAACCGGCCCCGGTGCATTGCGCCGCCATGGGCCAGACCCTGGCGCACATGCACCTGGCCGCCAAAGACTATGACCGGCATCAAATCAATCTGCGCGGCCTGAACTGGTGGAACGAGACTGTGCCGCAAATCCTGCCGTTTTTGTCTCAGCACCAATGGCAGTTGTTGACGCACGAACTGGCGTTTCAAAACCACCTGACCGGCCTGTCTGCCTATGAAGCCATGCCGGGCGGCGCAGTACACGCAGACGCTTTCCGCAACAACGTGCTGTTTGACGGCGAAGCGCTCAGCGGTGTGTTTGATTTTTATTTCGCCGGTGTCGACCGCTGGCTGTTTGACTTGGGTGTGTGCATCAACGACTGGTGCGTAGACCTGGACACCGGCGTGCTGGACCGTTTGCGCTTTGAGGCCATGCTGGATGCTTACCAGCAGGTACGTCCACTGAGCGCGGCAGAACGATCCATGTTCAATCCCATGTTGCGCGCGGCTGCGCTGCGTTTCTGGATTTCGCGTCTGTGGGATTTCCACTTACCGCGCGAAGCCAGTTTGTTGCAACCCCATGACCCGGCGCACTTTGAACGTGTGCTGGAACAAAGGCTGTATGACCCTGTCACACTCTAAGCCATGAAACTCCATGTCGTCAAAGCCCGTCAAGGCTCCACCTGGGTGCGCCAGGGCATACGCACTTTCTGGCGTCAGCCGCTGGCGCTCAGCGGTCTGTTTCTGCTGTTCATGGCACTGGCTTCGCTGTCTTCTATGCTCTCGTATGGCGGAACGTTTCTGGGATTGATGTTCATACCGGCTGCCTCTTTGGGCTTGATGGCGGCTGCGCGCGAAGCCGATCTGGGACGATTTCCCATGCCATCCATGCTCATCATCGGTTTCAAGCAAGGTGCGGCGCAAAGCAAGCAAATGGTTTTATTGGGCTTTTTCTACGCCTTGTTGTTTTGCTTTGTGCTGGCCATGTCGACCTTGTTTGACAACGGCGACTTCGCCCGCATGTACATGGCCGGCGGCAACCTGAGCGAAGAACATGTATTGAACGAGCATTTTCAAACGGCCGCTTTATTTTCCATGTTGTTGTACCTGCCTTTGTCTTCCTTGTTCTGGCATGCGCCTGCGCTGATGCACTGGCATGCGCAGCCGCTGGCCAAAAGCATATTCTTTAGCTTCATGGCTTGCTGGGCCAACTGGCGGGCATTTGCCGTTTTTGGCCTGACCTGGCTGAGCATATTTTTGATGACCAGCGTCTTGCTTAGCCTGATCAGTATGGTGTTTGATGAAGGCCAGTTGTCCTTGACACTCATGCTGCCGGCCATGCTGATGCTGGCCACCATGTTTTTCACTTCCAGCTATTACAGTTTCCGCGACTGCTTTGTCAGCGAGCCGGTGCTGGCGTAAACGCTTTTAAACAGGCGTCAATTTAGCGACCGACAGCGCCAGCCATTTCACGCCATGGCGGTTGAATTTCACCTGAGCGCGAGCATCATCCCCCACACCTTCCATAGACACCACGGTACCTTCGCCGAACTTGGTGTGAAACACCTGCAAGCCGCTGCGGACCCAGGCGTTCGGGCCGCTGGCAGTTGCCGGATTTGCGCGTTGAGGGATAGAAGGCGGCGTCGGTGTGAAAAAACCGGCCCGGCCTGAATCCTTGTCGCCGAAGCCCGAGGGTCTGCTGCCCCACATGGGCTGTGCCTGCAATCCTGTTTTAGGTGTTAACCACTTCATGGTGTGCTCGGGCATTTCGTCAAAAAACCGGCTTTTGATGTTGTAGCGGGTCTGGCCGTGCAACATGCGGGTTTGCGAATGGCTCAGGTACAAGCGCTTGCGCGCACGCGTGATGGCCACGTACATCAAACGACGTTCTTCTTCCAGGCCTTCGAAATCGCTCATGGCGTTTTCATGCGGAAACAAACCTTCTTCCAAACCGGTGATAAACACGCAATCAAACTCCAGACCTTTGGCCGCGTGCACCGTCATCAACTGCACCGCGTCTTGTCCGGCTTGCGCCTGGTTGTCACCGGCTTCCAAAGCCGCGTGACTGAGGAACGCCGCCAAAGGCGACAGGGTTTCGCCGGTGTCGGCATCGGGCTGCGAATCTGTGCCATTGGCTTTGGCTTTCGCCGCTGCGAAATCAGCCTGGCTTTGCAATGCCTCGTCCACTGGTAAAGCCACTGCGTCTTTGCCAAAACCTTCTTGCGTGACAAAACTCTCTGCGGCATTGACCAGCTCTTGCAAGTTTTCAATCCGGTCTGCGCCTTCGCGCTCTGCTTGGTAATGTTCAATCAACTGGCTGTGGTCCAGCAAGAGTTCAATGATTTGTTTCAGCGTTTGGCCTTGGGTTTGCTCGCGCAACACATCGAGTTTGGCGACAAACGCAGAAATATTCGCACCCGCCTTGCCGCTGATGCTGCTGACCGCGTCGTGCAAAGCGCAACCGCTGGCGCGGGCTGCGTCTTGCAATTGCTCAATGCTGCGCGCGCCTATGCCGCGTGGCGGGAAATTGACCACGCGCATGAAACTGGTGTCGTCGCGCGGGTTCTCGAGCAAACGCAAATACGCCAGCGCATGTTTGATTTCAGCCCGCTCGAAAAAGCGCAAGCCGCCATACACGCGGTAAGGCATGGCCGCATTGAACAAAGCGGTTTCAATCACCCGGCTTTGTGCATTGCTGCGGTAAAGAATAGCCACTTCACTGCGGGCCACCACACCTTTTGCACCGTCGCCGTCGCGCCCGTCACGCAGCAGTTGTTTGATCTCTTCCACCATCCAATTGGCCTCGGCCAAATCGCCGGGCGACTCCATCACCCGCACCGGCTCGCCCGCGCCTTGCGTGGTGTGCAGGTTTTTGCCCAAGCGGGTTTTGTTGTGTTTGATCAGCTCGTTGGCCGTGTCCAAAATATGGCTGTGGCTGCGGTAGTTTTGCTCCAACTTTATCTGGTGCTGCACCTCAAATTCACGCACAAAGTCGGCCATATTGCCCACGCGAGCGCCACGAAACGCGTAAATACTTTGGTCATCGTCGCCGACCGCCAGCACCGCGCTGCCCGGGCCACTGAGTAACTTGATCCAAGCGTATTGCAGTTTGTTGGTGTCTTGAAACTCATCTATCAAAATGTGTGTGAAGCGAAGACGGTAATGCTCGCGCAAAGGCTCGTTGTCGCGCAGTAACTCATAACTGCGCAACATCAGCTCACCAAAGTCCACCACGCCTTCGCGCTGACACTGGTCTTCGTACAACTGGTACAGCTCAACTTTTTGACGCGTCTCAGGGTCACGCACCACCACGTCTTTGGGACGCAGTCCTTCTTCTTTGCAACCGGCGATAAACCATTGCACTTGCTTAGGCGGAAAGCGTTCATCGTCGATATTGAATTGCTTGAGCAAGCGCTTGACCGCAGATAACTGGTCTTGCGTGTCAAGAATTTGAAACGACTGCGGCAAGTTAGCCAGTTTCCAATGCGCCCGCAAAAACCGGTTGCACAAACCGTGGAACGTGCCAATCCACATGCCGCGCACATTCACCGGCAGCATGGCGCTCAAACGCGTCAACATTTCTTTGGCGGCCTTGTTGGTGAAAGTCACGGCCATCAAACCACCGGGCGCGACCTGGCGGGTTTGCAGCAACCAGGCGATGCGCGTGGTCAACACCCGCGTCTTGCCCGATCCGGCACCGGCCAATATCAGCGCGTGCTGACCCGGTAAGGTGACGGCGGCTTGTTGTTCGGGGTTGAGGCCTTGTAACAAAGGAGAGGAGAAATCGGGGGAAAGGCCTGTGAGCATGAGGGGATTGTAGGAAACAACACAACGCCAGGCCATGTAAAACAATGTTTGACTCTCCAATTGACAGTCATTAAACTCACATGCAGACAAAAAAGAGGCCGCCAAGATGGAAGTTGTATTGAAGAAAATGGGCAACAGCACTGCTTTGATATTGCCACCGCCCGTGCTGCGTGACCTCGGCATGAAAGCCGGTCAACCCCTCAGACTGTCCACCACCGCTGATGGCAAAGTCGTGTTGGAGCACAAACGCAAACACCATTTGGCTGATCTGATTGCCCAATGCGACCCCAAAGCCGCGCCTCCGGCAGACATGGCGCTATGGGACCAGTCCAAGCCCGCTGGTCAGGAGGTCTGGTAATGGCTGTGTTCGATCGAGGAGATATCGTCAGTGTGCCGCTGGACCCGGTACTCGGGCACGAGCAACGCGGCACCCGACCAGCATTAGTAATAACCACCAAAAATTTCAACCGCTTAGGCGATGTGTTGGTTGCCCCGATTTCACAAGGCGGCGATCATGCCCGCTACGCCGGTTTTGCCGTCACCCTGACGGGCAGCGGCTGCAAAACCCAAGGCGTTGTGCTGGTCAACAAAATCCGCATGCTCGACTTAGCTGCACGGCAGGCGAGAAAAATTGAACGTGCACCAGCGATGGTGATTGAGGATGCCTTGAGTCGCATCGAGGCCATGCTGTCCTGACCAGCCGTGACGCGTCACAGTCGCTGAAATATCTAGACCACGGGGTCAGTCAATCTGCGTAGAATCAAATACCGGGCCCAAGTTTCTTGCGTCCGGTTTATCTAACCGGCCAGGACAAGCGCTCTCCTTGTTTATCTTTGGAGCCTGGTTCATGGAAATTTTTGATTACGACAATATTCTTTTACTCCCGCGCAAATGCCGCGTGCAAAGCCGCTCTGAATGCGACACCGGTGTCACCTTAGGCAAACATACCTTCCGGCTTCCCGTGGTACCCGCGAACATGAAAACCGTGGTGAATGAAAGCATTTGCGAATGGCTGGCGGCCAATGGCTACTTTTATGTGATGCACCGGTTTGATTTGGACAACGTGGCGTTTGTGCGTAGTTGCCAGAAAAAAGGCATGTACGCCTCGGTGTCGCTGGGCGTCAAGCAAGCTGACTATGACACTGTGACCGCGTGGCGCGCCGAAGGTCTGAGCCCGGACTACATCACCATCGATATCGCGCATGGCCACTCAGACAACGTGCACCGCATGATCACTTATTTGAAAGAGCATTTGCCAGATACCTTCATCATCGCGGGCAATGTGGGCACGCCTGAAGCCGTGATCGATCTGGAAACCTGGGGCGCAGATGCGACCAAAGTTGGCATCGGTCCGGGCAAGGTCTGCATCACCAAACTCAAAACCGGCTTTGGCACCGGCGGCTGGCAACTGTCTGCGCTCAAGTGGTGCGCCCGCGTGGCGACCAAACCCATCATTGCCGATGGCGGCATTCGCGAACACGGCGACATCGCCAAAAGCATTCGTTTCGGCGCGTCCATGGTGATGATCGGCTCCATGCTGGCCGGTCACGAAGAATCGCCCGGCCAAACGGTGGAAGTGGATGGCCGTTTGTTCAAGGAATACTACGGCTCGGCCTCTGACTTCAACAAAGGCGAATACAAACACGTGGAAGGCAAGCGTATTCTGGAACCCATCAAAGGACAGTTGAAAGACACTTTGCGCGAAATGCAGGAGGATTTGCAAAGCTCGATCTCCTATGCAGGCGGCACCCGTTTGATGGACATTCGCAAAGTGAACTATGTCATTTTGGGCGGCGCGAATGACGGCGAGCATTTGTTGATGTAATGAGTTTGCTTTTCCCACTTCACAGGAGTACCCTGTTATGAACACAACTTTGATACGCAATGGTCGGGTGATCACCGCCAGCGATGACTATGTCGCCGATGTGTTGTTGAAGGACGGCATCGTCCACACCATCGGTCAACACCTCGAAGTGGGCGACGACGTGCAAGTGGTGGATGCCACCGGTTTGTATTTGTTGCCCGGCGGCGTTGACACGCATGTGCACATGGAAAACGTGGTCGGCCCGACCATGACTTGCGACACATTTGCCAGCGGCACCAAAGCGGCTGCTTTCGGCGGCACCACCACCGTGGTCGACTTTGCTTTGCAAACTGCACAGGACTCACCGCTGGGCGCCATCGCCCGCGCACAACGCAGCGCCGAATCACAAGTGAATATCGACTACAGCTTGCACGTCATCATCACGCGGGTGGATGACCAGGTGTTGAAAGACGTGCGCCACGCCATGCACCATGAAGGTGTCAGCAGTTTCAAAATGTTCATGGCCTACCCGGGTGTGATGATGGCCGATGATGCCGCCATCTTCCGCATGTTGCGCCAGGTCGGCGCTGACGGCGGCATGTTGGCTTTGCACGCAGAAAACGGCACGGTCATCGACTTGCTGATCAAAGAAGCGCTGGCCGCCGGTCACACCTCTCCGCGTTACCACGAGATGACGCGGCCTTCCATCATGGAAGGTGAAGCCACGCACCGGGGCATACGCTTGGCTGAACTCGCTGAAGCGCCGATCTACTTTGTGCATGTGTCCAGCAACGACGCCCTCAAAAACATTGTGCAAGCGCGCGCCGAAGGCATTCCCGTGTTTGCCGAAACCTGTCCACACTATTTGTTGTTTGACAAAAGCGTTTACAGCAGCGATGACTTTGAGATCGCCAAGTACGTGATGACGCCGCCGCTGCGCACCGCCAATGACCAGAAACATTTGTGGCGCGCGTTGCGTTATGACGACTTGCAAGTGATTGCCACCGACCACTGCCCGTTTTGCATGAAGGAAGGTCATCTGGGCTACCAAAAGCAAAAGCAAATGGGCAAAGACGATTTCTCCATGATTCCCAACGGTGCGCCCGGCATTGAAACCCGCTTGGTCAGCCTGTTTGACATCGGTGTCATGAAAGGCAAGTTTTCGCTCAACCGCTTTGTGGAACTCACCGCCACTTCACCTGCCAAGTTGTTCGGTCTGTTCCCGAAAAAAGGCACGATTGCGGTGGGCAGCGACGCGGATGTGGTGTTGTTCAACCCGGCGGTCACACAAACCATACACGCCAGCTATTTGCACAGCAACGTGGACTACACCTTGCTTGAAGGCCGCACCCTGCAAGGCCGCGTAGAAAAAGTGTTTTTACGTGGGCAAATGATTGTGGACGGCAAGCAATGGCTGGGCCGCGAAGGCATGGGCCAGTTCGTCAAACGCGGTCAGGTGGTCGGTTTTTAAGCCGGGCTTTAGCCATGAATACGTCATCCCGTGTTTTGCAAGTGCAGCCTTTGACGGCAGAGGCTTTCAAGCCATTCGGCGATGTGATCGAAGCCACCGATGCAGCCAAGCATTTCAGCATCAACCAAGGCTATGCCGAACGCTATGACCGTTTGGCGCTGGTGGACGCCAACGACTTGGGCGGGCAAGCAGCTATCAGTGTGTTTCGCGCCAAGGCCAGACCGATGCCGATGGAATTGAGCCTGCTTTACCCATAAAAAAACGGCCCTGCCGTTCCGAGGAGCGGGGCCGTTAAACCGGGAAACCCGGGGACTTTCTTACTTCTTGGGGAGTTTGTAAATCATCAAAGTACCGCCCTGGGGAACCAGGGTGGTGGTGCCTTTGACGTTGTCAATCGCACCTGCCAGACGCTGGGCATCCACGCCCCAACCGGCTTGCACAGCGATGTATTGCTCGCCGTCGACTTCATAGGAGCTTGGCACGCCGATCACGCCGGAAGGTGCATTGGTTTCCCACAGTGTTTTACCGGTTTTCGCATCGAAAGCACGGAATTTACGGTCAGGTGTACCGCCCGCAAAGACGAGGCCGCCGCCGGTTGCCATCAAAGGCGTCCACAACTGGTCTTTGAAGTTGTGGGTCCATGCCAGCTTGCCGGTTTTGATGTCCCATGCTTGCAGTTCACCGATGTGGTCTTTGGCGCCGGGGCCAAGACGTGTATTGGTAATCACTTCAGCAATAGGGAAGCCGATGTACAACTCGCCAGCCTTGTAAGGAATGGATTCACCCTTGGGCAGTGTGGAGCACATGTTGTTGTTCGCAGGTATGTAGAACAAACCTGTTTTCGGGCTGTAGGCCTCAGGAGACCAGTCTTTGCCGCCCCACAAACCGGGACAGAAATCCGCGCCGTTTTTCAGGCTTGGTTTTCTGGACATGTCATAGGTCGGACGGCCGGTGACCGGATCCACGCTTTTGAACACGTTGTTGCCAACATAAGGCCATGCATTGACAAACTTGATGGCGCCGCCTGAGCGCTCGAGCACCCACAGGTAGCCGTTACGGCCGGCGTGCACCGCAGCAGAGACTTTGCGGCCTTTGATTTCGGTGTCGATCAGCAGCGGCGGTGTAACCTCATCCCAGTCCCATGAATCATTGGGTGCGTACTGGTGGTGACCTTTGATGTCGCCGGTGTCCACGTCAATCGCCAACACGGAGCTGGCGTACAGGTTGTCGCCTTCGCGCATGTCAGGTGTCCATGGGCCGGGGTTTCCTGTGCCCCAATAGGCGATATTGGTTTTGGCGTCATAGGTGCCGGTCACCCAGACACTGCCGCCGCCGGTTTTGTAAGAGCCGTTATCAGGCCATGTGTTGCCACCTGGTTCGTTAGGCGCAGGAATGGTGTAACGCTTCCACACTTGTTTGCCGGTGTTGGCATCGACTGCGGTGATAAAGCCGCGCACACCGTATTCGCCGCCGGACACGCCGACCATGATCTTGCCTTTGACAGCCAAAGGCGCCAGCGTCATGTAGTAGCCGGTTTTCCAGTCTTCAATCGCAACAGTCCACAGCACTTTGCCGGTTTTGGCATCCAATGCGACCAGGTTGCAATCGGTGGTGGCGACATACAGTTTGTCTCCATACAGTGCAACGCCACGGTTGGTCGGGTGCAATTGGAACAGCTCAGGCGCTATTTCCTTTTTGTAGCGCCACAGTTCCATGCCGGTTTTGGCATCCAGAGCAATGACCTGGTTTTGCGGTGTCGTGATGTACATATAACCATCATTGACGATAGGAGGCGCCTGGTGGCCTTCCTGCACGCCGGTCGTGAACGACCAGGCTTGTTGCAGTTTGCCTACGTTGGCTGCATTGATTTTTTCCAACGGGCTGTAGCCCCAGCCCTGGTAGTTACCACGGGTAACCAGCCAGTTGCGTGGCTCGGGGTTTTGCAGACGCGCGTCTGTCACCGGGTTGTAAGGACCGGCGGCCTGAACGGCTACCGATGCCAACAACAGTGACATGGCGGCTGCCACGGGTTTGAATGTCAATTTCATACTTTCTCTCCTCTGTTTCAATGGACGCCCTGTGAAGGGTTGTAATGACGCCGGCCACTGCCGTGCGTCGGCTGAATCCCCGGTCTTAAGCGCCGGGTTTGGCTGAAAACCCACTGTTGATGACCAGCACCTCGTTGTCGCTGGCCAATCCGATCCAAGGCAGGCTTTTAGAAGCAGGGCCTTTGACCACGGAACCGGTTTGCAAGGGATTGAACTTGGACAAATGGCAAAAGCACAACAGGCTTTTGTCGTTCTTGGACCATTCGGTGACCTCGCAGCCCTGGTGCGTGCAAATGGCTGAAAACGCCAACACACCCGAGACCGCAATAGACTTGGCCTCCGGCGTCAAATCGGCTTCGTCAAAACGCAGCAGCAGCAATTTGTCCATGCGTGTGGCATCACGCAGTTTTTGCGTGGCCGGGTCCATGGCATACGCCATTACCGGCTTGACACCTATGGGTATGTCCTGCACTTTCAAAGGCTGCTTGTTGTCGCCTTTGGCAGCCATCAGCTGGTCACCTTTTTGGATTTCGCTGACGATGCCTTCGGCCCAGACTGGAATACCGCAGACACCGGCTGCACCGGCGCTGGCGATTTGAATGATGTGACGTCGAGTTGGGTTCATGGAGGCGGTTGTATGTCAGAGATGCAGGTGATGAAATAGGTGTTTCAAGCTAGAGAAGATTGTTTTTGGGGCTCTGAAAACTGCTCGCGCAGGCGCCTGTGCACGATTTTTCCTGTGGCAGTGCGCGGCATGTCTGCAGCCGACACAAAACGTATCTCTTTGGGCAATTTGTAGCCCGCCAGCGTGTGTTTACACCATTGCTTGAGTTCATCTGCCTGGCAATCCGCAGCGGGTTTGAGCACCACCACCGCCAGCACGGTTTCGCCCCATTTGTCATGCGGCACACCGATGACAGCGGTTTCTTGTACCGCCGGGTGCGCCGCCAGCACAGCCTCAACCTCAGACGGGTAAACGTTTTCGCCGCCGCTGATGATCATGTTGCTTTTGCGGTCCATCAGCCAGATGAAACCGTCTGCGTCGCGCCGCGCCATGTCGCCTACCGAGCACCAGGCACCGGCATAGGCTTGGGCGGTTTTGTCGGGGGCGTTCCAATAGCCTTCAAACGCATACGAGGTGCATGAATACAGTTCGCCGACCTCGCCGTCGGGCACTTCATTACGGTTTTCATCCAGTATGCGAATGGGGCCACTGCCCGCCCATTCGCGCCCGACCGAGCCCAGCTTGGTCAACTGTTCTTCGGGGCGCAAGATGGTCACCCAACCGGCTTCGGTCGAGCCGTACAACTCGTACAACTGGCCGTTAGGAAAGAGTTTTTGGATATCTCGCTTCAAGCTTTCATTGGCCGGTGCGGATGAAATCAATAACCGCGCGACGCTGCCGGTGGCGAATTGCGCGCGGGCTTGTGCCGACAAACCCAGCATCATGATGTAGTGCGTGGGCACCAGCGACGTGAAGGTGATGCCGTTATTGCACAGCAACTCCATGACGCGCGCGGGGTCGAAGCTGGCGCTGTCATCAATGCAAATGCAAGCACCCAAATGCATGAAGGTATTGGCAAAGTAAAGTGAATTCGCGTGGCACAAAGGCATGACCAGCAAAGCCTTGTCACGCCGGGTGAAGCCCATTTCCATGGCCGTGGCGTAGGCAATCAAGGTGCTGGCTTCATGGCTGCGAATAGCACCCTTGGGTTTGCCGGTGGTGCCGGATGTGTACATCAAAGCACAGGTGTCTGTGGGTTTGATCTCGGGCCAGCGTGCAGGCACAACGGCCTGATGTATCAATTTTTCGTAATCCAGCCAGTCTTCTTGCGTCTGCCCGCCGATTTGCACTTGGGCGCGCAATCCAAGTGCGGGCATGACGTCGTGCACCCGTTCCTGCAACACCGGCGTACACAAGAGCGCGGCGGCCCGGGCGTCTTGCAGGATGTAAGCGATTTCATGGCCGGTCAGCCGGAAGTTCAACGGCAACGCGACCAGACCGGCGCGCGCCAGCGCCACATAAATTTCCAGCCATTCAATACAGTTATGCGCCAGCACGGCCACCCGGTCACCGTGGTTCAGGCCCTGGGCCAACAAGCCGGCAGCCAAACCGTCCGCGCGCAGGTTCCATTGCGCAAAGCTCAGGCTGCGTCGCGAATCCATGGCACCGGTGTCGGACGGGCGCAAACGCGCGTGCGAACGCACCATGTCGGAAATATTCAATAACTGTCTCAAAGCACCATCTCTAGGTTAAACACCGATTTTTGTCACAATAGCCATAGAATATAGTATTCTGAATTCAGAATTCACTCGGTATTATCCCGAACAACTGATGCCGCAAACCCTGACAACCCGAAGCAAGAGACCTGAAAATGAGTACCCACACCCCCGCCAGTGACGATCTGAAAGTCGCCGATTTGATTGCCCGCTTCATCAAAAGCCAAGGCGTACAAAGGGTTTATGGCCTGTGCGGTGGTCACATCATGCCCGTCTGGATGGCCTTGGACGCCCACGGCATACGCATCATTGATGTGCGGGACGAACGCGCCGCTGTGTACATGGCGCATGCCGAGGCCGAGCTGACCGGCACGCTGGGCGTGGCGCTGGTGACCGCCGGCCCGGGCGTCACCAACGCCATGACCGGCATCGCCAATGCGCATGTCGCGCGCGCGTCGGTGCTGGTGCTGTCCGGCACGCCGCCGCTGGCGCAGGAACACCGGGGCGCTTTGCAAGACATGGTGCACACCGAGCTGGTGGCTTCCATCACCCGGCTGGCCAGAACCGTGCGGCATCCTGCCTTGGTACTGTCCACATTGAACGAAGCCGCAGCGCGGGCCTTGGGGCTAGGCGGCGAGCCGGGCCCGGTGTACCTGGACTTCCCGGTCGATGTGTTGCGCAGCACGCCCCCAGCCGCCGTGTTGCTGCCCGAGTTTTTCAAACCGGTTCGCTCCCAAGTGGCCCTGCCCTTACCCGCAGATGTGCAAGCGGCGGTCGACGTGTTGTGGCAAGCCAAACGGCCTTTGTTTATTTCGGGGCGCGGAGCCAAAGGCGCTGGTAAACCTTTGCAACAACTGTTGAGCATGCTGGGCGCTGCTTACCTGGACACCGGTGAAAGCCGTGGCCTGGTGCCTGCTGATCACCCCAGTGTGGTGGCGGCCATGCGCGGGGGTGTCATGGGTCAGGCCGATGTGGTGGTCACGCTGGGACGCAAACTCGATTTCCAACTCGCTTTTGGTTCTCCCGCCATTTTTGGCGATGCCAAGTTCATTCGGCTGGCCGACAACGCCGCTGAACTGCGCGACAACCGGCGGGGTGAAGTGGAATTGCTGGCCGACGTGACGCACAGCTTGCAAGCCATGTGCGATGCAGCCCAAGGCCGCACACCCGCCAGTGACAGCGCCTGGCTCAGTGGTTTGCGCCAGCAACACCAGGCTCGCGCGGCCAAATTGCAGGTCAGCATGCAACAGGCACCGGCCGGTAACGACGGTCTGATGCACCCCAACCGGCTGTTGGCTGAATTGCAAAAGCAACTCCCCGCAGACGCGGTGGTGGTGGCCGACGGCGGCGATTTCCTGAGTTTTGCGCGTGTGGGTTTGCAGGCGGAAACCTACCTTGACCCCGGCCCCTTGGGTTGCATAGGCGTGGGCACACCGTTTGGCGTGGCCGCCAGCCTGGCCTGCCCCGGTCGCACTGTGGTGGTCGCCACCGGAGACGGCGCTTTCGGCTTCAACGCCATGGAGATTGACACCGCCGTCAGACACAAAGCTCCCTTGCTGGTGGTGGTGGCCAACAATGGCTCCTGGGCCATCGAAGTGCGCGACCAGCAGCAAACCCACGGCCGAGTGGTCGGCACCCGTCTGCAATTCGCCGACCACGCCGCCATGGCCCGCGCTTTCGGCATGCACGCGCAACGTGTTGAAAAGGCTGAAGATTTACCGGCGGCCATCGCACTGGCGCTGCAAAACCGCCCGGCTTTACTGGATGTGCTGGTCACGCCCGAGGCAGAATCGTCTGACGCCAAGTCGGGGCTTGCCTGGGTGCCGGACCTGCAAGCGCTCTCGGCGTGGGATGATGCCGAAAGAAAATGGCGCACTGCGTCAGAACAAACAGATAACAAATAGAAATTGACTAAGGTTTTGAATGAAGATTTTGTCTGTGCAACCTAACCTGGTCGAGCAGGTACACGAGGCCATACTGTTGGAGATTTCAGCCGGCAAACTGACCCCGGGCACACGCATAATTCAGGAACAAATCGCCACCGAGCTAGGTGTCTCCCGCCAACCGGTGCAACAGGCCTTGCTGCTGTTGCGCAACCAGGGCTTGCTGCGCGACGCGCCGGGGCGCGGGCTGATCGTGGCGCCGCTGGACCCGGACTACATACGCCAGATGTACGAAGTACGCGCAGTGCTCGAAGGCCTGGCATTTCGCAAAGCTGCGATGAACAATTCAGCCACCGCCCGCAGTCAGGGGCCGGCCTTGATTCAGCAGGGTCGAAAAGCCGTGAAAAGCGGTCAGGTGACACAACTCATCAGCGCCGACATGGCGTTTCACCATTTTGTTTACGGTTTGTCAGACAACCTGCTGGTGGCACCCACCATGGACGCGCATTGGACTTACACGCAACGCGTCATGGGCGAGGTGTTGATGCGCGACGAAAAACCGCGCGACATCTGGGACCAGCACGAGGATTTGCTGCAATCAGTGGTTGACGGTGATCCGGCGGCAGCAGAAAAAAAAGCCCGCCAGCACATCATGGATACCGCCAACTTCATCATTGACAGGGTGTCTGCGCTTTAAAGCCGCCGCACTCACCACTTGTTGCGAAGTTCACGCAACTTGGCGAACACAGTTTCATCATTTAGCGGCCCTGTCAATTCAGCAAACGACGCGCGCAACTGCGCTTGCACGCTGCGGCTATCGAGCCGGAAAAACGTATTGATCTCGCGCTCGACCTGCAAAGTCGTGACCAGCGGCTTGTTCACATCTTGCACACTGACCTGCTTCAAAAGCGTTGCGGCTTTTTCGTTGTCCGGCTCACGGTTCAGCGTGAAGCGCAAATTGTTTTCAATGTAATCGTGGCCCGGGTAAATCAAGGTGTTGTCAGGCAAGCGATTCAATTGCTGACTGAAGGTATGAAACATTGACTGCACATTGCCGCCGTTGTGGCAATTGCCTGCACCGGCGTTGAACAAAGTGTCGCCGGAAAACAGCGCGGGCTGATCGGTGTGCGAGCGCAGGCAGATATGGCACATGGTGTGCCCCGGTGTGTCCATGGCTTCAAGCTCCACGGTCTTGCCTACTTTGATGATGTCGCCTGCGATCAGGCCGCGAAACATGCCGGGTATGGCGTAACCGGCCTTGGCATGCGCCAGCACCTTGGCGCCGGTGGCATCGACCACCGCCTGGTTGCCGCCGGTGTGGTCATGGTGTTCATGCGTATTCAGAATTTGCGTGATCTGCCAGCCTGCTTCTTTGGCTGACTGCAAGCATTTATCGCTGTCCAGCGGGTCTATGGCCAAGGCTTCGCCGGTTTCGCTGCAAGCAATCAGGTAATTGAAATTGCGGTAAGCATTGGCTGTCCATATTTGTTTGACGATCATGGCCATGGTTTCTATGTTCCTAGTTAAATAAGCCGTATTGCAACAGCAGTCTATTGTTTCATCATTCAGTCACATTGCGCTCTTAATCTAACTGGCGTACAGACGCAAAAGTTTGATACATCTCATTCATCCTTTGGGGAATGCATGCATTACAGAGCAGTATTTATCTCTGACCTCCACCTGGGTACACCGGGCTGTCAGGCCGAGGCACTGTTGGATTTTTTGAAATCACATACCAGCGACACCTTGTACCTGGTCGGCGACATCGTCGACGGCTGGCAACTCAGACGCAAATGGTATTGGCCGCAAGCGCATAACGACGTAGTGCAAAAACTGCTGCGTCGGGTGCGCAAAGGCAGCCGCGTGATTTACATTCCCGGCAACCACGACGAGTTTGCGCGTGATTTTGTCGAACACCATTTCGGCGGCATCGAAGTGATGGAAGAAGCCACGCACACTTTGCTAGACGGTCGCAAACTTTGGCTGATTCACGGCGACTATTTCGATGCCGTGGTGCAGTACGCCAAGTGGCTTGCTTATGTCGGCGACAGTTTGTACGAGTTGACCTTGCGCTTGAACAGGCACTTCAACCGTTTGCGCGCCAGACTGGGCATGCGCTACTGGTCGCTGTCTGCCTACCTCAAAGGCAAGGTCAAGAAGGCGCTGAACTTTGTCACTGACTTTGAAAATGCGGTTGCCCACGAAGCGCAAAAACGCGGTTACCAAGGCGTGGTCTGCGGCCATATTCACCGCGCTGAAATCCGCATGATCAACGGCATTCTGTATTGCAACGATGGCGACTGGGTGGAAAGCCGCTCGGCCCTGGTTGAACATGTAGACGGTCATTTGGAATTGATTTTCTGGGACCAGGAACTGGACTTTACGCCTGCCAAAGTACGTTTATTGCCGGAAACCGCCGTCGCGGCTGAACCCGCCAGCCTGGTGTCCTGATCCGCTCAAAGTGTCCTCACACAAGCGCGGTTTTTATGTTCTGTTCGCAGCCCAATTTGCTTCAGCATTGGCCGACAACGCCATGTTGCTGCTGGTCATCGCAGTCTTGCAAGCCCAAGGGCAAGCGGCCTTTTGGATACCGCTGATCAAGGTGATGTTCACCTTGTCCTATGTGCTGTCAGGCCCTTGGGTAGGCGCATGGTCTGACAGCCGCCCTAAACACAGCGTGATGATGGGTGCCAACGGTTTGAAAATTCTTGCCTGTCTGGCACTGCTGGCTGGTGTGGATCCGATTGCCGCATTTGCGCTGACTGGCTTAGGCGCTGCCGTGTATGCCCCGGCTAAATACGGGTTGGTCACTGAACTCGTTCCCGCAGATAAATTGGTGCATGCCAATGCCTGGATAGAAGTCACTGCCGTATGCGCCGCCTTGTTCGGCGTCATGCTGGGCGGTGCCTTGGTGTCAGGTATTTGGTTGAACTCTCAACTGTGTATCTTCCTCACAGATTGGTTACCGTTGAATCAACTCTATGCGGTCTCCATGTCAGCAGTTGGCATGCTGTATTTACTGGCTGCGTTGCTCAATCTTTACATTCCCGACAGCGGTAAACGCTATGCAGCCACCGCTTGGAACATAGCCTCGGTGTGGCAACACTTTTGCCAAGACCAGCGCCGCTTGTGGCGCGACCCCTTGGGCGGCATCAGTTTGTCGGTCACCAGTTTGTTCTGGGGAGTCGGCGCCAGCATGCAGTTACTGGTGCTGGCCTGGGCCCAGGCCATGCTGGATTTGAATTTGACGCAAGCCGCTTACCTGCAAGCCGGCACCGCCATCGGTGTGATGGCAGGCGCGGTACTGGCGGCACGCTGTGTGTCTTTGGTCAATGCGCCCAAGGTCTTGAGCGCCGGCATAGGTTTGGGTCTGGCTTTGCCCTTGATGACACTGGTTCACACCTGGCCTTGGGCGCTGGCTTTGACACTGGCTCTGGGCATGCTGGGCGGTTTTTTTGTCGTGCCCATGAACGCCATGTTGCAGGCACGCGGCGTGAAACTGTTGAGCGCCGGGCGTTCTATCTCGGTGCAAAACACGTGCGAAAACAGCAGCGTGTTGCTGCTTTTAAGCGCTTACAGCCTGCTGGTGTTTTTGCATGTGCCGGTGCAGGGTTTGATTTGGGCACTGGCGGCCCTCATCACCACCGGCATGTGCGCCATGACCTGGCGTTACCGGCAAATCTCAAGCGGCGCGGTTATCACCGGGTAAGCGCATCAGCGCTTGACCCATTTTCAACACACGACCCTCTTGTATGCCGTCAGCAAAGCTGAATGATTCAGGCACAAATATAAGAATCGTCGAACCGTGCTGGAACCAGCCGAGTTCATCGCCCTTGTCAAACGCGGCATCACACGACACATCCAAGGGGCCGTGGCAGACATCGCGCAACAGTCCGTCAAGCGCATGCAAGCGAATGCTGGCCACCAGCACCGCCGCCACCGGCACCAGTGCCACCGGGTAAGCCTGTGGCCCTATTTCTGTCTCCAACAAGGCTCTCTCGTTTTTGCAAAAAAGTTTTTCAACCCGCTTTAAAGCAATTGGGTTGACGTTCCAGGTATCGCCGGAAAAGTACTGAACCCGTTTCAACCTGCCTTGGTAAGGTGCATGAAAACGGTGGTACATCGACGAGGTGATGCGTATGGTCATGAACCAACCGTTATGCCAATGAGCGGCGCTGGCTTGCTCGCCCAGCAAATCTTTGAGCGTGTAAGGAAAGCCTTTGGCTTGAAACACCTGACCGTCTTGTACCCGTCCCATGGCGCCGACAATGCCGTCACACGGGCTGGTGAATACATCGGGCGACATATCCACGGTTCTGGCTTCGGGTTTGAGCTCGCGGATAAAACAGTCGTGCAAGCTGTCGAAATGCGTTTTGCGGGCCTCGGACAAGTCCAAATCCGCGAAACTTCGCCAGACAGCAATCGATGCATCCCGCACCCAAGGATGGCGTATTTGGCTGAACCAGCCTATGAAACGGGTCAGTGCCGCTCTGGGAATACGGTTAGTCAACAAAAAATTTAAATCTTCGTTGGCACCTATTTTTTGAAATACATCGCGAATAGTCATCATTTTTTAACCCAATCGTCATACAAAGGAGGTTTTGAAAGGAAACGCTTGATGGAGTTGCTCAATACATTGACCCTGACTGCAAGTGCACTGGCTTGCGCAGTGCTGCTGAAAAAAATGCACCAACGCCTGCAACTGTCCATGGCCAAGCATCCGTCGCTGGGTGGTCATTTGCGCATGTCCAAACGTGTGGCAGCTTGGATTCCAGCCTACAGCTACCGGGATGAGCAATGGTTTGCCGCCGATCAAGCGCCGCAGACTGTGGTGTTGCAGCGGCAGCAAAGCTTGCAAGCACTGGCCCACCGCTTGCAATCGCGCAGCCCTGAGACATTGGCCATGTCGGCTCAGGTCAAGCCCATGATTTCGGATTTGCAATTGATCAGCCAATACCGCGTGCCCTACCAGTTTCGCGAACAACTCAGCCAACACATACAACTGGGCAGCTTCTGGCGTGAAAGCGAAGGCGTTTACCTGACTGACATGGACGGTAACCGTTACTTTGATGTCACAGGTTCTTACGGCGTCAATCTGTTCGGCCTGGACTTTTACAAAGCCTGTATTGCAGAAGGCGTGTCCCGCGCCCAAGCGCTGGGCCCGGTGCTCGGTTCTTACCACCCCTGTGTGCTGGACAACGTCAAACGCTTGTGTGAAATCTCCGGCATGCAAGAAGTGTCGTTTCACATGTCGGGCACCGAAGCAGTGATGCAAGCCGTGCGCCTGGCGCGCTACCACAGCCGCAAACGCAAGATAGTTCGCTTCACCGGCGCTTACCACGGCTGGTGGGACGATGTGCAACCCGGCCCCGGCAATCCCATGCCACCTTCGTCGGATACGTTGACCTTGAACGACATGCACGCAAACACGCTGCGTGTGCTGCGCAACCGCAATGACATCGCATGTGTGCTGGTCAACCCCTTGCAAGCCATGCACCCGAACAAATCTGCACCGACTGATTCGACCCTGGTCGATGGCGGACGCAGCATCCACTACGACCGCCAGGCCTATACAGAATGGCTGCAACGACTGCGTCAGGTCTGCACCGACAAAGGCATTGCACTCATCATGGACGAGGTGTTTCTCGGCTTCAGGCTGGCACCGGGCGGCGCGCAGGAATATTTCAACGTCAAAGCCGATCTGGTGACTTACGGCAAAACACTGGGCGGCGGTTTGCCGGTCGGAGTGATTTGCGGCATGTCCCAATGGATGAAACGCTTTGATGAACAGCGTCCGGGCGATCTGTGTTTTGCTCGCGGCACCTTCAATGCTCACCCTTATGTCATGACCACCATGCAGGTGTTTTTGGAGCAACTGCAAACCGATGAGGTGCAAGCCATGTACGCTGACAGCAGCCGCACCTGGTCTGAGCGCATGCAGGCACTGAACACGCGCTTGCAACAAGCTGGCGTGCCGGTGCAAGTGGCTGGCATGGAAAGCGTCTGGTCGATTTTGTACACGGTGGCAGGCCGCTACAACTGGTTGCTGCAGTTTTATATGAGAGACCAAGGCATTGCGCTCAGTTGGGTGGGCTCAGGCCGCATGATCTTCAGCTTGAACATCAGCGACGCTGACTTTGAAATATTCGTTCAGCGCTTTGTGCGGGCCGCGCAGCAAATGCAAAACGACGGTTGGTTCTGGGTGCAAGCCGAGCAAACCAACCGTCGAATCCGTAGAAGCCTGTTGAAAGAAATGCTGAATAAGAAATGGAGTTTGGCTTAATGCACTGAGGTTCTGACATGGTCCATGGGATCAATCCACTCGCCGCGCAAAAGATAAAAAGGTGACTTGTAATACATCTTGATATCGTGCACCGGGTCGGTGATGATCTTCATGGCCCAGGCCAGACCGGCCAGCAGGCTTTCCTGGTGCCAGAGTTGGAAGACGCGGAACATCAAACCGGCGATGCCCAGAAACAGCCACAGCATGCCGGTGATGCGCACGGGTGTGTCTTCATAAGCGGCCGGCACTGCCCAGGTCAGGTACTGCGGCATCCAGTAGGCCAGCACAGGAATCATGGCGCAGATGGAGAGCAGCACGATTTTGCGTTTCAAGTTGTAGCCGACCTTGATTTCTTCTTTGTATTCGTGCGTGGCCAGATTGATCTCATCGAAGCCTTTGGGCTCAAAAAAGAAATGACCGATCTGGCGCGTGCTCATGGAAAACAACCAGGCGATCAAGGCGGAGACCACCGGGTCAATGAACAAATAGACGTAGGCCACCAGAAAAGACAGCGCGCTGATCAGGTGCAGTGACTGATTCACCCGGCTGTGGTGGTAGTAGCGGTGATCGTCCCAGCGCTGGGTTTCCAGTGTTTTCAATAAATGCTTCATGCTTTCTCCTGTGAGTGAAGGGTTCCGGTCAGACATATCAAACAATCCGACTTGCAACTGTCACGGTTTTGAATGAAATTTTCATGACATTGCCAAGTCTTTTGTATGTCATGTTTCTGACACATGAGTTTCATCAAATTGTTTTAATTGAGCGTCACAGTAGAGGGATGAATACACACATACACGTAGAGCGTTTCGGTCATGCCCGACGGGCATTGAACATTTCCGTGGTCACCGAGACATTTCCGCCTGACATCAACGGCGTGGCGCACACCTTGTCAAAAATGGTCAACGGCTTGCAAGCCAACGGCCACGACATATGGCTGGTGCGGCCGCGTCAACAAAAAACACAGTTGGCGCAAAGCGGCCAGGGCTTTAACGAGTTGCTGGTCAAGGGTATGCCGATTCCCTTTTACAAACAATTGCGCATGGGCTTGCCGGCCAAAAAAGAATTGCACCGCCTGTGGTCGTTCAAGCGGCCGGATGTGGTGCATATCGCCACCGAAGGTCCATTGGGCTGGTCGGCTTTGCAAGTCGCGCGCAAATTACGTATTCCGGTCAGTACTGATTTTCGAACCAACTTCCATGCTTACAGCAGCCACTACGGTATTGGCTGGTTAAGCGGCGCTATTCTTTCTTATATGCGTAAATTCCATAACGCAGCCGATGCCACCATGGTGCCCACACAACAACTCGCCGACAGCCTGCACAGCAGTGGCTTTGAGCGTTTGCAAGTGGTGCCGCGCGGCATAGACACGCAATTATTCTCACCGGACAAACGCAGCCAATTTTTGCGTGACCGTTGGAAGGCCGCTGCAAATCAGATTGTCATGCTGTATGTGGGCAGACTGGCGGCAGAAAAAAACCTCAAGCTGGTGTTGCAAACCTATGCCATGGCCAAACAAAGAACGCCAGACATCAAACTGGTGCTGGTAGGCGATGGACCTATGCGGGCCGAACTTGAACAAACACACAGTGACGTGATTTTTGCCGGCTTTAGAACCGGTGAAGACTTGGCGGCACATTACGCCAGCGCAGACATGTTTGTATTTGCCAGCCAGACCGAAACTTTTGGCAACGTCACGCTGGAAGCCATGGCTTCGGGCCTGGCGGTGGTGGCGTTCAAACACGCAGCAGCCGGTGAATTGATACATAGCGGCATCAACGGCATGCTGGCAGCCCACGACTCCGGCGTACATTTCGAAATGGCTGCACAGGCCTTGCTGAACAACCCTGAATTGATGACTTATGTCAGACAACAAGCCTGTGTCACTGCAAAAGCCATGGGCTGGGACATGATTGTGCAAAAAACAGAATCGGTCATGTACGACGTACTTCGGCAACGCGAACAACACTACACCGGGTCTTCGGCCATGGCTGTGCCTGTAGGCCTGGTCTGAAAGGAAAACATATGCAAGACAAATCTTCTATAGACAAACACTTGTTGCAACGCGTGCGTGAAGACATGCTGGACAACCTGGACGAAGAGTACGAATTGGAAATGGACGATCAACTGGACGACGAGGGCCAGGCGTCTGTGCAGAACCGCCAGCAACGCTTGCAGTACTTTAAAAATCTGCTGCGCTTGCAAGGTGAATTGGTCAAGCTACAGGATTGGGTGGTTGACACCAAGCACCGGGTGGTGATTTTGTTTGAAGGCCGGGATGCAGCCGGCAAAGGCGGCGTCATCAAACGCATCACGCAACGCTTGAACCCGCGTATTTGCCGCGTCGCCGCTCTGCCCGCCCCTAACGACCGCGAACGTACCCAGTGGTATTTCCAGCGTTATGTGGCGCATTTGCCAGCCGCTGGTGAAATTGTTTTGTTTGACCGCAGCTGGTACAACCGCGCCGGCGTCGAGCGCGTCATGGGTTTTTGTTCCGATGAAGAATATGAAGAATTTTTCCGCTCAGTGCCTGAATTTGAAAAAATGTTGACCCGCAGCGGCATACAAGTGGTGAAGTACTGGTTCTCCATCACTGACGATGAACAGCATGCCCGCTTTCTGGGCCGCATACACGATCCGTTAAAGCAATGGAAACTCAGTCCCATGGACCTGGAAAGCCGCAAGCGCTGGGAAGCCTATACGCAGGCCAAGGAATCCATGATTGAGCGTACCCACATACCGGAATCTCCTTGGTGGGTGGTGCAAGCCGTTGATAAAAAGAAAGCCCGTCTCAATTGCATAGACCATTTGCTGTCACTCATGCCTTACAGCGAAATCGAACATCCGGCGATTGAATTGCCTGCACGTGTGCGCAATCCGGATTACTTACGTCATCCGGTACCCGCAGACATGTATGTGCCTGACAGGTATTGAGAATCAGCGGCCTATGCCTTTGTAGACAAAACCTTTTTCGCGCATGCGGGCCGGGTCGAACAAATTTCGGCCGTCAAATATCAGCGGTTGCTTGAGTGACTTTTTAATCAATTCAAAATCCGGCGCCTTGAACTGACGCCATTCGGTCATGATGACCAGCGCATCAGCGCCGTGCAGCGCAGCTTCCTTGGTGCCGCACAGTTGCAGCAAAGGCTGCTGACCGTAAATATGCTGGGTTTCTTCCATGGCTGCCGGGTCAAAGGCTTGAACTTTGGCACCCGCTTTCCATAAAGCTTCCATCAGCACACGGCTGGGCGCTTCACGCATGTCATCCGTGTTCGGCTTGAAAGACAAACCCCATAAGGCGATGGTCTTGCCCTTGAGGCCGTCAACAAAATGACCGGCGATCTTGTCAAAGATGACGCGTTTTTGCGCTTGATTGCGCGCTTCCACTGCATTCAATATCAAAGGCTCGTAGCCCATTTGCTGCGCGGTTTTCACCAATGCGCTGACGTCTTTGGGAAAACAGCTGCCGCCGTAACCGGCGCCTGCATATATGAAGTGATAACCGATGCGCTGGTCACTGCCTATGCCTTGGCGCACAGACTCAATGTCAGCGCCTACAGCTTCGGCCAGATTGGCCAGTTCGTTCATGTAACTGATTTTGGTGGCCAACATGCAGTTGGCAGCGTACTTGGTCATCTCTGCGCTGCGTATGCCCATGACAATGATTTTGTCGTGGTTGCGGTTAAACGGTTCATACAGTTCGCGCAACATTTTTTCAGCGCGTGCACTGTCGGTGCCGATGACGATGCGGTCCGGCCGTTGGCAATCGGCCACAGCAGCGCCTTCTTTCAGAAACTCGGGGTTGGACACCACATCGAATTCGATGCTGCTACCTCTTTGAGCGAGCGCTTGCGTGATCGCATGGCTGACCTTGTCGGCGGTTCCTACCGGCACCGTGGATTTGTTCACCACCACCGCATAAGCGTTTAAATGTTTGCCTATGGTGTCAGCCACTTTCAATACGTGTTTCAAATCTGCGCTGCCATCTTCATCCGGCGGGGTGCCGACCGCGATGAAAACAACGTCGGTTTGTTGCAATGAAGCTGCTGCGTCGGAGGTAAATACCAACCTGTCTTCAGCGTAATTGTTTTTGACAATCGATTCCAAACCCGGCTCAAAGATAGGCATGTCACCATCTTTTAAGCGCGCCAGTTTGACTTCATCAATATCGACGCAGGTAACAATGTGACCGGCGTCTGCCAGAACGGCACCTTGCACCAAACCTACATAACCTGTTCCAAATACGGTGATCTTCATCGCGTTGCTTTCTGTTTGTGAAGATCCTAGGAAATTTGCGTGACAAATTCTTGTCTATTTCATGAAGTTTTGATGAAGGCTTGTCACTAAACAGTCATGGCTTATTTGTACATTGTTAATAACCAATAGCGTTTCAATCAACCTGCATGAATACAAACAGTTATGGACTTGATTTTCTGGCGTCATGCGGAAACCACAGAAGCTGAGGACGGGCAAGCCGACTCTGAGCGGCCTTTGACCGCACGTGGCGAACGTCAGGCAGCGCGAATGGCGCACTGGCTGGAACGTCAATTACCGGAAAGCACCAAGGTCTTAAGCTGCCCCAGTGTGCGTGCCGAGCAAACCGTGATTCCCTTGGGCCGCAAATACAAGCTGCGCGAAGAACTGTCGCCGAACGCCTCTATTGACGATGTGCTGACACTGGCGCAATGGCCGCTGAATAAACACAGCGTCTTGCTGGTCACGCATCAGCCTTTGATCGGCGAAATCATTTCTCAATTAATGCACATTCAATTGCAGGAACTGGTGGTGAGAAAAGGGTCTGTCTGGTGGTTGCGTTCACGCTTCAAGGACGAAAAACCGCAAACCATGCTGGTCACCGTGCAAACACCCGAGTTACTCTGAGTGTTTGTCGCTCTGACAGCGCTTTAGTCTTTTTTCAGTAAGCTGTAGCCCGCAGCAACCAGCAAACCGGCAACGCATTGCGCCAGCACAAAGCCCGGCGCATCCGCAGGCTGTATGCCGGCAAAAGTATTGCTCATCATGCGACCGAACACCGCCGCCGGATTGGCAAACGAGGTGCTGGCAGTGAACCAATACGCCCCGCCTATGTAACAAGCCACGAGACCGGCAACACGCCCGGGCGGTGCCAAAAGAATCACCGACAACAAACCGGCGGTCGCCACCGCCTCTGCCAGCCATTGCGCCGGGCCGGTTCTTACTTTGGTTGACCATTGCACGATGTCCAACTCAAACATGGCATGCGCCAGCCAAGCACCGCAGCCGGCTCCGGCGAGTTGTACCAGCACGCAAGCCAAGGTCAGCATCACAGGCCAGCGATCCCGCCAGGCCATGAACACAGTGACCACCGGATTGAAATGCGCGCCGCTGACAGGCCCCAGGGTTTCGATCAATACATACAAAACAAACACCGTGGCTAAAGTATTCGCCAGCAAGGCCACCGCGGTATTGCCCTGAGAAAGTTGCTCGGCCATGATGCCCGAGCCAATGACTGCACACAACAAGACGGCGGTACCCGCAAACTCTGCCAGCAGGTGTTTGAATTTGCTCATGGCTTGGCCAGTTCTCTGGCGCTTTGCTGCAAAGCCATTTTGCTCAAACTGGCGACTGGCAGGTTAATGAAAATCTCAAGGCGTCGGCGGATCATGTGCAGCGTTTTGAGAAAAGCCATGCGCTTTTCATCTTCACTTGCGTCGCCTGCCGACGGGTCTTCGTAACCCCAATGCGCTGTCGCCGGTTGGCCCGGCCAATACGGACAGACTTCACCGGCAGCGTTGTCGCAGACCGTGATCACCAAGTCCATGTGCGGTGCATCTGCCAAGGCGAATTCATCCAAGCTTTTGCTGCGTAAACCTTCAATGCCTATGCCTTCTTTTTGCAGCACTTCCAAGGCCAGAGGATTGGGCTGCTGCTTGTCGCGCGGGCTGCTGCCGGCTGAAAATCCTTTAAAGCGTCCGCGGCCCATATGGTTGAGCAAGGCTTCGGCCAGAATACTGCGCGCCGAATTGTGGGTGCATAAAAACAATACGTTCAATGGTTTTGGCTGGTTCATGAAAGTTTCCTTTGTTTAACACGCAGTGCACTGCGTGACGTCTTGCAATTCACAAGCCTGTCCTTGGCAGCAGTTGGCTGTCAAATAGCTCATCACGGCATTCATTTGCACAAATCCGGCGCGGTAAATCAAGCGCCGCCCGTCGCGTTCCTGAGTCACCAGGTCGGCGTTCATCAGCTCTTTCAAATGAAACGACAAAGTGTTGGGCAGTACCTGTAACTGCTCGGCCAACTCGCCGGGGCTCATGCCGGTGTCGCCAGCCACCACCAAGGCGCGGAAAATCTGTAAGCGGCTGGTTTGTGCGAGCGCGGCTAAGGCCTTGATGACTGCTTCTGATTCCATATTTCCATGCTAATGGAAATATTTGACAATTCAATGACAGCTGACGCAAGCGACGCTTTGTAATGCTTCAAAAGCGCCACAGCCATGAGTTTCAGGCCAGTCACCGCTATGCTTATCACCTGACGCTGGCACTTTTGCTGATGAATGGGGAACCCGATTGCTAACTTACACCTTGCCCCTTTTTTACATCGACTTGATTTTGGGCTTTACTTTGCTAGAAGCAGTCTTTCTTATCTGGCGTTACCGCGCAAGCGGTCTGGGCTTGTCAGACAAAGACATATGCATGGGATTGCTGCCCGGGTTTTGTCTGATGCTGGGTCTGCGGTTTGCGGCACCAGCTGAGGTGCCGCTGCCTGTGTTTGCCTGCCTGTTGGCAGCCGGTGTGTCGCATGCGCTGGATTTTTACCGCAGGTACAGGCTGGCTGGCGGGTCGTCATACCCAGAGTGACCCCGGAGCCATGGCGCATTGGTTTGGCTAGTCCGCACAAAGGGCATGCGCAAGGGTCGAGAGCGTTGCACATGTTCAAAACGGCTTGAGGGATGCAGGCGAATCCGCTGCCGGGTCGGTGTAATCCGTGAAATCAGGCGACATCTCCATGGGGTCAGTCTCAACGCCCATGACCTCGGTGTCGGAGCAGGTGTCACAGCGTTTGGCCAGTGGCTTAGCGTCTTCCATCATGGCGTGCCCGGCTTTGTTCGGGCAGACATCGCAATCACGGTAAGTTTCGCCTGAAACTTCCGCAGAGGACATGCTTGCATTCAATGTATTCATGTCAAGCGTTTGCGCGCCGCAGACCATAGGCAGCGCCAGGACAAGCGCACTCACCATGCAGATGGCGTTAAAGCTGATGAAATGTCTTTTCATATAAGCCAGCCTCAAGAAAACTTGAAAAGCAAAAATTGGGGGGTTGCTCTTTCATTGCATCATCCTGCCGGAGTGGCGAAAGACCGCAGCCATGGGTCGAGGCGAGCGATGTCGAAGGTGCCCGATTCGAACATCTGCATCAACTCTGCATAGATCTGCATTGGCGCTCGCTTTAAGCGCCAGCCGTTGATACGCAGGAACACATCGGCCGCTGCAAAGGCAATGCGTTTGTTACCGTCAACAAACGGATGGTTGATCGCGAGGCTTTCCATCAGTGCGGCCGCCTCGGCGACGATGTCATCGTAGTAGCCGGTCTGTGGTCGAAACAGTGCTGCCTCCAGCGCCCCGGGATCGCGCACGCCCAGCGCGCCGCCATACCGCTGCATCAGCACAGCGTGTATGCCGAGCACGTCGGCAACGGTCAGGTAATCGTGCGACACGGGTTACTTGGCCAGTTCGCGGTAGAGGCTGTCGAACTCATCCAGACTGGAAGCGAGAGAAACCATCACTTGGCGGCGGGGGCGATCCTTCTGCTGGCGTTCAATGTAGTCTCGCAAAGCCTCGTCAAGCACCGCCTGGAACTGGCGGCCTTGGCTTTCTGCGATCTGGCGCATTGCAGCCAGCACATCAGGTGCGGCTTGGGAGGAAAACTTTTCGCGAGCAGCGGTTGTCATGGTCATCTCCATCATGATTCATCTTGACATTTCATGATATAGCAAGATCGACCTGATCGCCACAATCGATTCGTTATACGGCGGTCATTTTGTGAAATTCCTCGGTTTTCCCCAGTGTTAGCTGTCAATAGTTGCTGCTGGTCATCCTTATCGCTAAAACCCTTGATTTGCCTAAGAAAAAAGCCGCTAGGTGGTGAAACCTAGCGGCCTTTAAACTTGCGTTTGGTGGAGCTGGGGGGATTTGAACCCCCGTCCACAAGCCTTTTTCGGACAGTTCTACATGTGTAGTCGTCTGGTTTGTGTCTTATCCGTTATGCCGCACAGCGACACGCTGCATCCCGGACCAGTGCCCTATTGTCTCGTCCCTCGCCAAGGCACCCGGCGAAGGACCAGCCCATATGAATTACCTTGCAGCCTGGACAGTCTTGCGACCGCCCTTGCCCAGCCTATCGGCCAACTGTTGCAAGGCTCGCGGGTTTAAGCCGCGAGTGCGAAACGTTCGTCGTTTGCAGTTAGTTTTTTTCTGCGGATTTACGAGGTGACAGAACCTCGACATGCCCTGCGCCGCGTCCGAACCCATGTCGAAACCAATGCAGCCCCAAGAAGCCTCATTCTACGCGCCCGTGAATTAATGCGTACCGGTGTAATGCATATCGGCGGGCTTAAGCGACTAACTTATACAAAGTCCAGGCCAGATTCAATACAACCAGCGCAATCAATGTATTGAATGTGAATTTCATGCCCAACACTCTTTGGCTGAAGTCTGGCGGTGGCATATTGATTCCTTTGGCATGTATCAAACGCCCGGCAATCAGTGTTATTCCCGGAACGGCCACCAGCCACCACGGCGCACCGTTGATTTCAAGGCAGGCGATCAACATAATGCCGAATGGCACGTATTCAGCAAAATTACCCTGAGCTCGGATGGCTCTTTCTAATTCTTCGTGGCCCCCGCTGCCCAAACCAACTTTGTTCTTTCTTCTAAGCCCTATCACGGCAAACGACAGTCTGACAAAGATGACGGTTAATACCGAAGCAATGATGGAGGTGATGAATAACATTTGTACGCTTTCTAAAAAATTTAACAACTCAGGCTTTTCCCGCCACGGCCTTGATGTCTTTTATCATCCATCTATTTCTGTACGCAAATCAGGTCTAGCAGAACTTCGACAATAGTGTCGGGCCTGATGCCATTCCAACTGTTATCTTCGCCCGTGGTTTCAAGTACCGTGCCGCCAGCCATAGGCTCAGTGTGTGCGTAGATGGCGAGACTCCTCCAGCGCGCTTTGTTGCAGTCGTATTCACGCAACATCCTTAGTGATGTAGTGCCGTTTTGCAGGCTCCGGCTCAAGTTTTGTAACTGCCACACCTGACGCATATTTCCATCTTTAAGAATGGTGGCTGGATCATAGTACTGCGTGACTTTCTCGCTCTTTTGATAAATCACCCACTCTGCCCAAGCAGAGCCAGCCAGCAACATCAGACCGACAAGACATAGTTTTTTCATGCGTTTGATCTTTCTTTAACGTCTAATCAAAAATTGACGGACTCAGCCCATCCCCTGAGGTCAGGGGCGGGAACAAATGCTGATCCATGATGCCATTGTCATTGAGCCCACTGTGGCCTTGGTGTCCTTCATCAAAATGAACATGTGAAACGGATCCGATGGGCTGGGTTCAA
>CAISPG010000133.1 GCA_903887325.1 uncultured Burkholderiales bacterium
AGTCCATCGTGTGTGACTACAGTTTGTTTTCAGACACACAGATGGACAACCTCCATTTGGTAACCCGAAAGATTGGACGGATACCGAACAAAAAATTACCGCTTCAAAATGCCTCACGTTGTCATTTTCGTCAGCTCAAAAAACAAAAGAGCCAAACGCGGCCCTTTTGTACAAAAATTGAAAGTCTGAAACCGTCAAGTCTGTCGTGTCTCCCACGCCCAAGCATGGGCCACGATGGTGGCCAGGTCCGCGTAACGTGGTTCCCAGCCCAGCTTTTCGCGGATCAAGCTGGAGTCGGCCACCAAACGTGCCGGGTCGCCTGCACGGCGGGGACCGTTGACCACGGGAATGCTGCGGCCGGTGACCTGCTGTGCCGTGTCGATCACCTCTTGCACAGAGAAGCCTTGCCCATTGCCCAAGTTGTAGGCCTGGCTGCCCCCGCCATCCATCAGTGACTGCAGCGCCAGCCAATGCGCTGAGCACAGGTCTTCGATGTGGATGTAATCGCGAACACAGGTGCCGTCGGGCGTGTCGTAATCGCGGCCAAACACCCCAATGTGCGGTCTGCGGCCAGACGCTGCTTGCAACACCAGCGGAATCAAATGCGTCTCGGGCTCGTGCCGCTCGCCTAACTGGCCCTCGGGATCGGCACCGGCCGCGTTGAAGTAACGCAAGCTCACCGAACGCAAACCATAGGCCTGTGCGTAATCTGCCAACACCTGCTCCACCATCAGCTTGGTGCGGCCATAAGGGTTGATGGGTTGCTGCGGGTGCCTCTCATCAATAGGCGAATACTGCGGCTCACCAAACGTCGCGGCAGTAGACGAAAAGATAAAGCGATCCACCCCGTGACCCCGCATCGCATCTAACAGCGTCAGCGTGTTGACCACGTTGTTTTGGTAGTACTTGGCAGGCTGCTGCACCGACTCGCCTACTTGAATGAAGGACGCGAAATGCATCACCGAGTCAAAACCCCGTGACAAGACCGTGTCCAGCACAGCGCGGTCGCCCATATCACCTTGCACAAAGTCGCCGCACAAAACCGCATCGCGATGCCCAGAGGACAAATCGTCCAGCGTCGTCACAGCGCAACCATGACGGCCCAACATCTTCACCATGTGTGAGCCGATATAACCGGCCCCACCGACCACCAAAACTTGGGTCATCGTTTCATCCATTCAAAAACAATCGGGATCTGACCTCAATTTACATGACCCCAATTTACACTGTCAGCAGGTGTCCCGCGCTTAGATCGCTGGTTGGCATTCAGTGGCCATCCGAGCAATTTTGCTGCCAACCGAAAAATCGTCATCTTGAGGTGACATCGTTGGGCAGCTTGCCATCGAACGAACCCGCAAGCCTAAACGCATCAGAACAAGATTTGAGGTCAACATTGTCACGGTAGTCTTCGTCTATCGTCGGCATTTCCTGCCTGCATTGCGCTAAGGCCTTTGCTGATGTTACCCAGCATTCTGGTCACAATGTCGCGGGTCATTTGCCCGAACTCACACCGCTTGAACACGCGCTTGACCTTGGCCACGCCGTAATAAAAACACAGCCGCGCAACGTCCTCAAATTTATGCACTTCGAGCACCTTGCCGATCAAAACATCATCACGGATGTTCGGGTTAGAACAGTCATACGCGCCCGACAAACCTAACTTGACCGATTTGCGCGGTGCGTTGACTTGTTGAACAGAGGTGAAAAGCCATGCCGGAACCAAGCCTGCAAACTTGCCAATTGCGTCCTTAGACCAGTCGCCTGTCGCTTGTTTGATTTCTGTCGTTGTCAACTCTTTGACGCCACGGCGCCAGAGCGCCAACAAAACCCTACCCTTCGGGCTTAAGGCTAGCTGGGCTTTTCGTTGACTCATGCACAAAACGGCAGCGCAAACACAGCAGGCTTGACGGTGACCAAATATCAATCACAGACACCAACCCTGTTAGTTACCAAACGCAATCAGCAATGCGACCAACTCAACGATATCGGTGGATGGCTCGGTGTCATCGAACGCGGTGCTAAGCGCAGCCAA
>CAISPG010000134.1 GCA_903887325.1 uncultured Burkholderiales bacterium
ATCTGAATATGTTTGAAACCACGCCAATATCCGCCCTACTGGGAAAACTACAGGATGGGCCTGAAATCGGCCAAGATCCTATTCAACAAACCCTCTTCCCAACGTTGGGACACTAGTGTAAAAAATTACCAACAATGCTCTAGAATAGGTACCTTAGACTGAATATTTAAATTTGAGGAACAACATGGCCGACCAAGTCACCCATAGCAGTTTGATCATTGGAGAAGGCGTGGTGTTCACCGGCACCATACACGCTCCTGGTACTGCCAATATCAACGGCACAGTCAATGGCGAAGTCAACGTGTCTGATTTGCAAATCGGACCCAAGGGCAATGTGGCCGGCAAGATAGAAGCCAAAGTCATTGATGTACATGGATTGTTGTCCGACAATATTCTCTGTCATGACCATATTTTGATTCACCGTACGGGCAGTGTGTCCGGTCAATTGGATTATTCCGATATAGAAATCGAGCGCGGCGGTCAGTTCAAGGGCAACATGGTTCAGCATGCAAATGCCAAACCGGCGAATAAACCACTTGACTCACAAGCTGTCAAAAAATAGTACTATTAAATACATTTTTTGCTTTTTGCGTTGAAAAACCAAATTTAATTCTTTTTTTATGCAAAACCTGTCATCCGGTTTTGCATTTGATCCGTTATCTCTCACAAGATTGTTAACGGATCACTTCATGTACAAGTCTCTTCAACTGCAAACTGACAGCAGCACCCTCGAAATCGACCGTCGCTACCAGTATGTGCCCTCTGAGCACACCCCGATTCGCAATACCTTCGAACGTATCCGTACCCAGTTGGCTCAGGAAGCCGAGCAAAAAAGCCGTCCTGTGTCCCGTCTTTACTCGAGTTTGAGAGCGGTTAAGCCTTAAGTTAGCGCTTTACCGGGTGCCGGCGACTATGATTCGCCATGGCACTCAAATCTACCGTTTACAAAGCGCAATTGCAAATTGCCGATATTGACAACTCCTATTACGCCGACCACGCACTGACGCTGGCCAGGCACCCCAGCGAAACCGACGAGCGCATGATGGTCAGATTGGCCGCCTTGTCGCTCAACGCCTACCAGTTACAAAGCGTTTGCAATGGCGACGGCGTTCTGGCTTTCGGCGCCGGCTTGTCCGACCCCGACGACCCGGATGTTTCTCTGACCGACTTCACCGGCCGTAAACGTTTGTGGATAGAGGTCGGTCAACCTGACGACAAAGTCTTGCAGCGCGCGGGTAGCAAATCGGATCGGGTGCTGGTCTATGCGTTTTCATCCTCGGCTGATATCTGGTGGCGTGGCATTGAAAACAAATTGCACCGTCAGCAAAAACTGGGTGTGGTGAGAATTCCGCATCAGGCCGCGCAAGACATGGCCGCCATGGCTGAACGCAGCATGCAACTACAGGTCACTATTCAGGAAGCCGGCATGACCTTGAGTTCCAACCGAGGCAGCGTGCATTTCGAGCCTGTTGTCTGGTTGTGAAGGGCTGTTCTCAAAAGATGGTTTGTGCCGCTGAGGCCGGTATGTCGAAGAAGCGGTGCTATCCTCATTCATTAAACAAAATTCTTTGAATAAAGGCTGACCATGACATCTTCCATGCGCTACATAGAACACGGCACTGGCGGTGCCCCCGAGGTGATGCACCCGGGGCAAACCGCCGCACCTCAGGCCGGCCCCGGCGACGTGCTGATCAAAGTGGCTTATGCAGGTGTCAACCGGCCGGATTGTTTGCAACGCAGCGGACGCTATCCGCCGCCGCCCGGTGCTTCCCCCATTTTGGGTCTGGAAGCCTCAGGCCATGTGGTTGCAGTGGGTGAAGGTGTGACGCAATGGCGCGTTGGCGATGCAGTCTGCGGCCTGGCCAACGGCGGGGCTTATGCCGAGTATGTGGCCATCCCGCAAGGCCAGGTTTTGCCTGTGCCTAAAGGTTTGAGCTTGTTGCAAGCCGCCGCGCTGCCTGAAAACTATTTCACTGTCTGGACCAATGTGTTTCAGCGCGGTCGTTTGCAGTCGGGTGAGACATTCCTTGTGCACGGCGGATCCTCCGGCATAGGCTTGACGGCGATTCAACTGGCCAAGGCTTTTGGCGCGCACGTTTTGTGTACCGTCGGTAATGCTGACAAAGTCGAGGCTTGTCTGAAAGCCGGTGCGGATGTGGCCATCAATTACCGGACCCAGGACTTTGTCGATGAAGCCTTGGCAGCAACCGCCCAGCAAGGCGTGAACATCATTTTGGACATGGTCGGCGGCGACTATATGCAACGCAATCTCAAGGCCTTGTCGGTAGACGGTCGTTTGGTGCAGATTGCGTTTTTGCAACCTTCTAAAACCGAGGTTGACTGGATAGCCTTGATGGTCAAGCGCCTCACATTCACCGGTTCTACCTTGCGCCCGCGCAGCGTGGCGGACAAGGCGCAAATGGCCGCTGAACTCAAACAAAACGTCTGGCCCATGATGGAGCAGGGTAAATGTCTTCCTGTGATTCACCAGGTGTTTGATCTTGACCAAGCGGCTCAAGCCCATGCATTGATGGAGTCATCCACGCACATCGGAAAAATCATGTTGAAAGTGGCAGGCGACTGAATCGCTTGTCACACCATTGTGCGTTTGTCACTCTCGCAAATGCTGGTCATTTTCAGCATTGCACGAGCGCATAATTCTGATCTTCGAATGAATTTCTTGACTAAAAAACCGATGAGATCCTCTCGCTCTTTGTTGTTATGTTTGCCCTTGCTGATGTCTGCTGTACATATCCACGCAGCGGATCACCAAGGCCATGCGGCCCACAGCCATGGACTGGGTGTGCTTGAACTCGTCATTCAGGCTAAGACCGTCAAAGCAACGTTTGAGATTCCCATGGAAAGCCTGCTCGGCCATGAATACCTGCCTCGCAGTGCCGCTGAAAAAAAGGCCATGGCCGATTTAAAGGCTGGCGTGACCAAGGCTGCTTATTTCATGGATTTTCCAGCTGCTGCACAGTGTCAGGAAAAATCAGTGAAAACCGAATCGGCCATGTTTGAAGGCAAAAAATCCGAGCACGCAGACTTGGATGCAGAGCTTGAATTTGAGTGCGCCAAGCCTGAGGCTTTGACCCAAATCGAATTTCCGCTGTTTGCCAAACACCCGCGTCTGGGCAGCTTGAAAGTCGACATGGTCGGCCCCAAAGGGCAAAAGTCACTGACCGTCAAGGCCAAAGACCCGGTGTTGCGCTGGTGAGCAAGTCTGCCATTCATCTCAGTGCGTTGACCCACGCCTGGACCGGCCAGCAGCCGTTGTTCCAGATTGATGAACTGACTGTGCCTCAGGGCAAGCATTTGTTCATTCAAGGCCCCAGCGGTTGCGGCAAAAGTACTTTGTTGTCTTTGCTTGCCGGTGTGCAAGCGGTGCAAACCGGGGTCTGTCAGGTGCTGGGTCAGGACATGGCTGCGCTGACTGCGGTGCAACGCGACCGCTTGCGCGGCGAGCACATGGGTGTGATTTTTCAGCAGTTCAATTTATTGTCTTATCTGGACGTACAGGCCAATGTGTTGATGCCAACGCGTCTTTTCCCGAGCCGGGCAGCTGCATCCTCCCGTGTCTGGGGCAGCCCGGCTGACCAAGCCAAAGCGCTGGCTCAGGCTCTGGGTCTGGCAGAAAAAATGTGGCGTCAGCCTATCAACCAGTTGTCGGTCGGTCAGCAGCAGCGCGTGGCAGCCGTGCGCGCGTTGATGGGTGCGCCAGAACTTGTGATTGCTGACGAGCCGACTTCAGCGCTGGATGATGCGCGGCAACTCGAATTCCTGGATCTTCTTTTGCATACCGCTGAAAAGCAAAACACCAGCGTCATCATGGTGAGCCACAACGCACGGCTCGCGCATCGCTTTGACCAGGTGTTTGAAATGCACGCCGGAGGCCACTCATGAGTTTGTGGATCTCTCTGGCCTGGCACAGCGCCTGGTCGCGCCGTTTTGCTTTGGCATTGGTGACAGTATCCGTCAGCGTTTCGGTGCTGATTCTGCTCGGTGTGCAGCAATTGAGGGAAGACGCCAGACGCAGTTTTTCCAACGCACTCAGTGGCGTCGATTTGATCGTCGGCCCGCGCGGCAGCGCCACCGAATTGATGCTCTACAGCGTGTTTCAAATCGGTCGCCCGTCGCGCAACATGGGCATCAGCGGTTATGAGGAAATTCGTCGCATGCCGCAGGTCCGTTGGGCGGTGCCCATACAACTGGGCGACTCTTACAAGGGACACCCGGTGCTGGGCACCACGGCCACTTTGTTCACTGAATTCAAAAGCCAGGGCAAAGGCTTGCAATGGACTCAGGGGCGCGCTTTCGGCAACCCTAGCGACAACGCCGAGGCCATGTCTGAAGTGGTGCTGGGGGCAGAGGTTGCCAGACGTTTCGATCATCGCGTCGGCGACAAACTGGTGCTGACACACGGTGCCGGCGGCGGCCCCGAGGACACGGACCATGACGATCACCCCTTGGTCATTGTCGGCATTCTTGCCGCCACGGGTGCACCTATAGATCGCACCGTTTTGGTCAACCTGGAAGGCTTTGAAGCCATGCACCAGGGCTGGGGCATGGGCATTTCGCCCAAATCATTGAAATCAGCGGCGGCGGCATTGCCCGAGGTCGCCAATGCCAAGGACTTGCAGCCGGTCAGCTTGTCGGCTGTCTGGGTGGGTTTGCACAACCGCGCCGAGGTGTTCTCGGTACGCCGCAAAATTGAAAGCTTTAACCGTGACCCCTTGATGGCCGTGTTGCCGGGTGTCGCCCTGGACGAACTCTGGCAAGTTGTCAAAGTGGTGGAAAACAGCCTGGTGCTCATAGGCATGCTGGTGGCGGTCAGCGCCATGCTCAGCGTGGCCGCCGTGCTGTTGGTAGCCATGAGCGGGCGTCGCAAGGAACTCGCCATATTGCGCGCCATGGGTGCCGCCCTCCGGGCTTTGTTGGGTTTTGTCTTGCTTGAGTCGGTGCTGGTGTGTCTGCTGGGTATAGTCTGCGGATACGCGGTCAGTCAATTGTTGATGTGGGGTGCCCAAGATGTGCTGCGCACCGGTTTCGGTGTCATGGTGCAACCCGGCTTACCCTCAGGCGAGAGTCTGGTCAGTCTGGCTGCATTGTTCAGCGTGGCCGTGCTGGCCAGTCTGATGCCCGCCTGGCGTGCTTACCGCTTGTCGCTGATGGATGGTTTGCATCCGCCGGCACTTTGAATCAGGAGATACACATGTTCACTTTTCAAGCTTTACTGGCGCGCCGTCAAGCCTTGTTCATGCTGGCTGCACTGGCTGGTGCCGGTTTATCTCGGGCTGAAACCGAGGTTTACAAAACCATCGATTGGAATGACCTCATGCCCGACCCTTGGGTCAAGGAAATGAGCAAGGACATGGCGGCCATGAGCAAGCTGTCTTATTTGCAGGATTCCAGCGACGAAGCCACCAAGGCCATGAGCGCCATCCGCAAAAAACTGGATGAAGCGCCGATTGTGAAAACACAGTTGAATAAAAAAGTGCGTATTCCCGGCTATGCCGTGCCATTGGATGCAGAGCGCTCCGATAAACGTGAATTTTTGCTGGTGCCGTATTTCGGCGCCTGCATACACACGCCACCGCCGCCCGCCAATCAAATTGTGCTGGTTCGCCCGACCGCGCAAAGCAAGATCAAAAAAATGCCCGAATCCATGGACGTGTTGTGGGTGGAAGGCGAATTGAAAGAAGGTCGCGTCAGCACCGGGCAGGGCGTGAGCGGTTATTTGCTCGAAGCTGTCAGCGTTGCCCCGTATGAGACTAAACCGGTCAAGCGCTGACCTACAATAGGAGTTATCCATTTTTTTGATTTTGAAGCTGTATGGAAACATCTGATCCCACCGAACTCGCCGAAGCATCGTCCAATCCTTTCAAAACCTATTGTGCTTTGTTGGTGTCTGTGCTGGCCATGGTTTTGGCTGTGTGCAATCTTGGTGGCAGCAATACCGGCAAAGACGCAACAATGAACAATATTCTTGCGGCCAATATGTATTCTTTTTACCAGGCCAAAAATGTGCGCCAGACCCAGTACAAACTGGCGGTCGATCAACTTGAAATCCAATTGGCAGCAGACAAACTGAGCCCTGCGTCCAAGCAGTTACTCCAGGACAAACTGGCCGCTTACAAAAAAACCATAGAACGCTATGAGTCCGAGCCTGAGAACGGCGAGGGCAAAAAAGAACTGATGGTCAAGGCCAAGGAATACGAACACGAGCGTGACACTGCCCTCAAAAAAGACCCCTGGTTTGATTACGCCGAGGGCTTGCTGCAACTGGCCATCGTGCTGACCTCAGTTGGCATCATCACCGGAAGACATTCCATGGCTTATGTATCATTCCTGCTGGGAATTGTCGGATCTGTGTGTACGCTCAACGGTTATTTCCTCTTCTTCTAAAACTTCTCTACTGAAAGACTTTCATGGCAACCAATATGGATCAATCCAATAACCTCGTGATCGGTAATGGCGTGACATTCAAGGGAACCTTGAACGTGCCCAAAAAAGCCACGATTTACGGCACGGTCGATGGCGAATTGACCGCTGAGGAAATATTCATTGGCCAGTCAGGCAAGATCACCGGCAAAGTCACGGCCCGCAGTATTGAAGTCGAAGGCGAATTGCACCAGGTCATTCATTGCCGTGACCATTTGCACATACGTGTATCCGGCAAAGTATCCGGCAAGCTGGAATACTCACAAATCCAGATCGAGCGCGGCGGCGAATTCCGTTGCGAAATGCAGCAAGTAGGCGCTCCTCCTGTTTATCCTGCAGGCTCAACATCCATGTCTGCACCAAAACCGGCCGCTGCGATTCCCGGCAAAGACGTTAATTGATATTTTTTTCGCAAGCCCCCTGTGCTGACGCTTTCATGCATAGGCAGCTGAAGTTGTAAGACTTCACATTTTTTTTCTCTATGCCCCTGATGCTGGTTCGCCTCACGGCATTTGCGGGCACATACAGCTTGGGGTCGAAGCCCTGGCTGCGTTTTTTACCGTCCTTGAACTCAAAATTCGCGCCTATGCAAAACACGGGTGCGTTCAAGTGATTATTGATTTCAAACCACTAGTGTCCCAACGTTTGCCGTCAGACTCAGCGTAACCTCATGATTTATTTGAATAAATCTGACTTTCCCCTTGTCCACGATTTGAATCGTTTTCCGGACTTAGGGCATGCTCGGCGGATCTCATCTGCTGGGGACTG
>CAISPG010000135.1 GCA_903887325.1 uncultured Burkholderiales bacterium
CACTCAGACCGCCGGAAATTGATCTCTTACAAGGTAAGTAAAACAAAATTTAACAAACAAAAGAATACTTAAATTGAACAAGGCTGTTTAGCCTGCTGCTATTTCAAGCCAATACCGACCAGAAAATTTTCTGCGGATTTGTCGCGACTTGCCTTGGGCTTGAAAGGCTTGACCACCTTAAAAGTCTCTTTGAAGTGTTTGACCAACTGGCTGTAGCCGCTGCCGTGAAAAACTTTCACCACCAACGCGCCTTCTTTTTTCATGTGCACCAGGCAAAACTCGACAGCCAGTTCCACCAGATGCGCCATGCGCGCGGCGTCTGCTGATTCGACGCCTGACAAATTGGGTGCCATGTCGGACACCACCACATCCACAATTCTGCCGTCCAGGTACTGGCTTAATTGCTCCAACACCTCGGGTTCTCTGAAGTCGCCTTGCAGAAAATTCACGCCTTCAATCGGCTCCATGGGCAGCAAATCCAGCGCAATCAGAGTCGCGTCCAGCTTGCCTGCAGCAGCGCCGTCAGGCGCCATGCAACGCCTGAGGTACTGGCTCCAGGCACCTGGTGCGCTGCCCAGATCGACCACCACCATGCCGGGTTTGAACAGGCCCAGGGTTTCGTCGATTTCTTTGAGTTTGTAGGCGGCCCGCGCTCTGTAGCCGTCTTTTTTTGCCATCTTCACGTAAGGGTCGTTGACATGGTCGTTCAACCATGACTTGTTCACTTTTTTGCTCTGCGTTTTGACTTTCAATTCAACACCCTCTGTGTAGGAAGATAATACCCGTATGCCTGCAATCCAACTGACCCCTGCTGAACGCAAAGTTCACCGCGCTGCCGCGCACCATCTCGACCCTGTGGTAATGATCGGTAACGACGGTCTCAGCGCCGCTGTGACCAAAGAAACCGAATTCGCGCTGAATGCGCACGGCTTGATCAAAATCCGTGTGCTCGGCGACGACCGCAATCAACGCGAACTCATGTTTCAAACTCTGGCCGATCAACTCAACGCGGCGCCTATTCAACACATAGGCAAGTTGCTGGTGTTATGGCGGCCGCAGCCTGAAAAAGAAAAAAAAATGGACCAGGACAAAATGCCCGGACCGCGTGAATTCAAAGTCCTGAAATACAGCAGCCGTGGCGGTCAACGCCCAGAAATGAAACGGGTGATGATTTTGGGTAACCAGCGTCTAGCTGCAGGCGGTCAAGTCAAACGCGCCAAACCTAAACAAAAATCAGTGAAGAAGAAAAATCAGATATAGGAAACCTTGATGATTTCGTATTGTTTGACGCCACCCGGCGCTTGAACACTGGCGACATCACCTTCTTCCTTGCCTATCAAGGCCCTGGCAATCGGGCTGCTGATATTGATCAGCCCGAGTTTCAAATCGGCCTCGTCCTCGCCGACGATCTGGTAATTCACCCGCTCGCCGGAGGCTTCATCCTCTAGCTCCAACGTCGCACCGAAAACTACGCGCCCGCCTGCGTCCAGCGAAGATGGATCGATGATTTGCGACATGGACAACTTGCTCTCGATTTCCTGGATTCGGCCTTCGATAAAACCTTGGCGGTCTTTGGCTGCGTCGTATTCGGCGTTTTCGCTTAAATCACCTTGGGCACGCGCCTCGGCGATGGCATTGATCACCCAGGGACGGTCTACCGTTTTCAATGTGTGCAGTTCTTGTTTGAGCTTTTCAGCGCCGACTTTGGTGATGGGAATGGTGGCCATGGCAGGTATGAGCAGGTTGAAAATCAGGCTTGCAATTGAAGATGCAAATCTTGCAATGAATAAACGTCCAGATCGTCCAAGTATTTCATGCCTTCGACCGCGGCTTCTGCACCTGCAATCGTCGTGAATGTGGTGACACGCGCCAGCAATGAAGAAATACGGATCTGACGGGAATCGGCAATCGCATTACGCCGTTCTTCCACGGTGTTGATGACCAACGCGATTTCGTTGTTCTTGATCATATCGACCACGTGCGGCCGACCTTCGGTGACTTTGTTGACCGCCACCACAGGAATACCAGCGGCATGGATGGCTGCAGCGGTGCCTTTGGTAGCGACCAGTTCAAAGCCGTAATCTGACAAACGCCGTGCCACTTCAACCGCGCGTGCCTTGTCAGTGTTTTTCACCGTGAGGAACACTTTGCGCACCGCATCTGTGGGGCGCGGCAGCTTGGTGCCTGCACCTAACTGGCTTTTGACAAAGGCTTCGCCAAAGCTCAGTCCTACGCCCATGACCTCGCCGGTGGATTTCATCTCCGGGCCAAGTATGGTGTCGACACCGGGGAATTTGACAAACGGGAACACCGCTTCCTTGACGCTGAAATACGGGGGGTGCACTTCGCGGGTAATGCCTTGCGATGCCAGACTTTGCCCGACCATGCAACGCGCCGCTACCTTGGCCAGTTGTATGCCGGTGGCTTTGCTGACAAAGGGCACGGTGCGGCTGGCGCGCGGATTGACTTCGAGCACATAAATCACGTCCTGGCCGTCGAGCTTTTGAATGGCGAACTGCACATTCATCAAACCGACCACTTTGAGGCCATGGGCCATTTCAGTGGTCTGGCGTTTCAATTCGGCAATGGTGGCGTCGGACAAGGAATACGGTGGCAGCGAACACGCGGAGTCGCCGCTGTGCACACCGGCTTGCTCGATATGCTCCATGACGCCGCCGATAAACACTTGCTGGCCGTCGCAAATAGCGACGACATCACATTCGATGGCATCGTTCAAAAAGCGGTCCAGCAGCACCGGGGATTCGTGGCTGACCTTGACTGCTTCGCGCATGTAACGCTCGAGGTCGCGCTGCTCGTGCACGATTTCCATGGCCCGCCCGCCCAGCACATAGCTGGGACGTACCACCAACGGATAACCGAGTTCTTTGGCCTTGTCTAAAGCTTCTTCTTCGGTTCTGGCGGTCGCGTTCGGCGGCTGACGCAAACCCAGGGTGTGAAGCAATTGCTGGAACCGCTCGCGGTCTTCGGCTGCGTCAATCATGTCGGGGCTGGTACCGATGATGGGCACGCCTTCGGCTTCCAGGCCCAAGGCCAGCTTCAAAGGGGTTTGACCACCGTATTGCACGATCACGCCCATGGGCTTTTCTTTGGCAACGATTTCCAGCACGTCTTCCAGTGTCAGAGGTTCAAAGTACAAGCGGTCGCTGGTGTCGTAATCAGTGGACACAGTTTCCGGGTTGCAATTGACCATGATGGTTTCATAGCCGTCTTCGCGCATGGCCAGCGCCGCATGCACACAGCAGTAATCAAACTCAATGCCCTGGCCGATGCGGTTGGGTCCGCCACCCAGCACCATGATTTTTTGACGGTCAGTCGGTGCGGCTTCGCATTCCTGCTCGTAAGTGGAATACATGTAGGCAGTGTTGGTCGCAAACTCAGCAGCACAAGTGTCTACCCGCTTGAATACCGGGCGCACGCCTAAAGCATGGCGGGCTTCGCGCACAGTTTTTTCAGTGGTTTTAAGTTGCCTGGCCAGGCGTCGGTCGGAAAAACCTTTTTGCTTTAACAAACGCAATTCGCCAGCGCTGATGTCAGCCAGTTGATGCGTTTCGAGTTCAAGCTCGATCTTGACGATGTCCTCGATCTGCACCAAAAACCAGGGGTCGATGCTGGTGAGTGCATGCACTTCATCCACGCTCATGCCCATGGCAAATGCGTCGCCGACGTACCAGATGCGCTCGGGGCCGGGCGCGCCGAGTTCTTTTTCCAGCACCTCACGGTCCTGGGTTTTTTCATTCATACCGTCAACACCGACCTCAAGCCCGCGCAAAGCCTTTTGGAAAGACTCCTGGAAGGTGCGGCCTATGGCCATGACCTCTCCGACAGACTTCATTTGTGTGGTCAGGCGGCTGTCTGCTGTCGGGAATTTTTCAAACGCAAAGCGCGGTATTTTCGTGACCACGTAATCAATGCTGGGCTCAAAACTCGCCGGCGTGGCGCCTCCCGTGATGTCGTTGCGCAATTCGTCCAGCGTGAAACCCACGGCCAGTTTGGCGGCCACTTTGGCAATGGGAAAGCCGGTGGCTTTGGACGCCAGCGCAGACGAGCGCGACACGCGCGGATTCATTTCAATGACAACCATGCGCCCGTCAGCGGGGTTGATGGAGAACTGCACGTTAGAGCCACCGGTGTCCACGCCGATTTCACGCAACACCGCCAGACTGGCGTTGCGCAGAATCTGGTATTCCTTGTCGGTCAAGGTCTGGGCCGGCGCGACGGTGATGGAGTCGCCTGTGTGCACGCCCATGGGGTCCAGGTTTTCGATGGAACACACGATGATGCAGTTGTCCGCCTTGTCGCGCACCACTTCCATTTCGTATTCTTTCCAGCCGAGCAAAGATTCTTCAATCAGCAATTCGCTGGTCGGGGAGGCTTCAATACCGCGCTTGCAAATCTCTTCAAATTCTTCCGGGTTGTAGGCAATGCCGCCGCCGGTGCCGCCCAAGGTAAAACTCGGGCGAATAACAACGGGAAAGCCGACAGTTTTTTGCACCGCCCAGGCTTCATCCAAGCTGTGGGCAATACCGGAACGCGCCGAACCCAGACCGATTTTGGTCATAGCGTCTTTGAACTTCAAACGGTCTTCGGCTTTGTCAATCGCTTCAGGTGTCGCACCGATCAATTCCACCGGCTTGCCGGTGTTGGCACCCAAATATTTGTCCAGCACACCGTGACGCCACAAATCCAAGGCGCAATTGAGAGCGGTCTGTCCGCCCATGGTCGGCAAAATCGCATCCGGCTTTTCCTTGGCGATAATTTTTTCCACCGTCTTCCAGGTGATGGGTTCTATGTAAGTGACGTCCGCCGTGGCCGGGTCGGTCATGATGGTGGCCGGATTGCTGTTGATCAAAATGACCTTGTAGCCTTCCTCGCGCAAGGCCTTGCAAGCCTGCACGCCGGAGTAATCAAATTCGCAGGCCTGACCGATGACGATTGGACCTGCGCCTATCAACAAAATGCTTTTAATGTCTGTGCGTTTAGCCATGCTGAGAAACCGCCATTGAGTGAATAAAGCGGTCAAACAAATAACCGATGTCATGAGGGCCGGGTGAAGCCTCCGGATGCCCCTGAAAGCTGAATGCGGCTTGATCCGTCAATTCCAGTCCTTGCAAACTGCCGTCAAACAAACTGACATGGGTGGCGCGCACATGCGCAGGCAGTGTTTTTTCATCTACCGCAAAACCGTGGTTCTGGCTGGTGATGGACACGCGGGAGGTTTGCAAGTCCTTGACCGGGTGATTCGCACCGTGGTGCCCGAATTTCATTTTGTAAGTGCTGGCGCCGCAGGCCAGTGCCAATATCTGGTGCCCCAGACAAATACCGAACATAGGGATTTTTTCGGCCAGCAGAGTTTGCGTGGCCTCAATCGCATAGGTGCAAGGACCGGGGTCTCCCGGGCCGTTGGAAAGAAACACGCCATCCGGCTTCATTTGCAACACTTGTTGTGCTGATGTTGTGGCGGGCACCACGGTGACCTCGCAACCGCGTTGCGCCAGCATGCGCAAAATATTTCTTTTGACACCGAAGTCGTAGGCCACCACACGGTAACTGGCTTTTTTCAGCTTGCGGTAGCCCTCACAGAGTTGCCATTCGGTTTCGTGCCAGGGATAGGCTGTTGCCACACTGACCTTGGACGCCAAGTCCAGTCCGTTCATGGCCGGGGCTTGCTTAGCCAGGGCAACCGCCTGAGCCATGTCCTCTGACGTGATGAGATGCTTAGCAGGATAGGCCACGATGGCGCCGTTTTGCGCACCCCTTTCGCGCAAATGGCGGGTCAGCATGCGGGTGTCAATGTCGGCAATGGCCACGGTTCCCTGCGCTTTGAGGAAATGCGTCAAATCGCTGTCGGCGCGGAAGTTGGAATGCATCAAAGGTAAATTTTTGATGATCAGGCCGGCGGCATAAATGCGGTCGGCTTCGTTGTCCTCGCTGTTGATACCGTAATTGCCGATGTGCGAATAAGTCAATGTGACCAATTGCTGGCAGTAACTCGGGTCGGTCAGAATTTCCTGATACCCGGTCATGGATGTATTGAAAACAACTTCGCCGACAGTGTGACCATCATGACCGATGGATTGCCCCATGAAGACCGTGCCGTCTGATAGCGCCAAAATAGCGGGAGGACGATTTCCCTGAAGAGTCAAAAGCACTCAGATCTCCGAGATTCGGTGACGCCCCAGGTGCAAGAGAGGCCTTCTCTTTGGCTGCTATACAAGGGGATTGGCTTTTTTTCGAGCTAAGGGCGTGCGGTTGATATAGAAGTCATGCATTATATGCCTGCGCCTCATCGCTACGACCGCTGCAATCGTCTGCTACCACTTCTCTACACGTTGAGCTGCACTGGCATGCAAACAAATGGCAGCAGCAGCAGCCACATTCAAAGACTCCTGCCCGCCCGGCTGGGCAATCCTGACCCGTTGCACCTTGTCATCCGGCCAGTCGAGACTGACGCCTTGGCCTTCGTGCCCAAAGACCCAAATGCAAGGCCAGGGTAATTTTTTGTCCGCCATCAGTTCGTGCAAGTTAACGCCTTGGTGAACATCAGTCAGCAAGACCGGCGTATTGAGTTTCAAGATGTCAGCCACGTCCATAGACTCGTTCAACTGCAAACCAAAATGCGCGCCCATCGCAGACCGCACCACTTTGGCAGACCACAAAGCCACCGAGCCCGGTGTGGTGCTGACCTGCGTGAAACCAAAGGCTGCGGCACAACGCAAGATAGCGCCGGCATTGCCGGGATCCTGCACTTGATCAAGTACCACAACAGATGCCAGGGGGTTCAAGGCATGGGTTTGCGGCAGTTCCACCACCCCGCCTATCCAGGACGGGGACGGCAAAGAACTCAGTGCCGACATCAAGCTCTCGGAGAGTTGCAATACCGTGTCGCAACGCGCTACCCAGAGGGCAAGACTGTCAGCCTGCACCGAATCGAGCAACACCAATTGGCTAAAGCGCAGCCCGCTGTCCAACGCGGCCTGGCACAAATGCTCACCTTCCAGCCAGACTTGCCTGCTGATGCGGTAGGCGGTGTTGTCATTCGCCAGTGCTTTCAACTGCTTGAAAACCGGATTATCTTTGGAGCTGATGGATTTAACCGCCATGTGTTTTGCTCCCGCCTGTGTCACCCAGCATGGCCGCCACAGGTGCAAAACTGCGCCGGTGCCAAATGGTTGGACCCAAGGTTTTCAAAGCCTTGAGATGTTCAGCGGTGCCATAGCCTTTGTGCTTTGCAAAACCGTAATCCGGAAACGCCCCGTCGATCTCGACGCACCAACGGTCACGTTCGACCTTGGCCAAAATGGAAGCCGCTGAGATGGCCGCCACTTTGCTGTCGCCATTGACGATGGCCTCTGCCAGCACATCCAGCACCGGCAAACGGTTACCGTCGACCAGCACCTTGCCGGGCTTCAAACGCAAGCCTTGCACCGCACGCTGCATGGCCAGCAAAGTGGCTTGCAGAATATTTCGTTCATCAATCTCCTCTACCGACGCCCGGGCCACGCAAAAACACAAGGCATTCGCACGGATCTGGTCATAGAGTTTTTCGCGCTTGGCAGGGCTGAGCGTTTTTGAATCAGCCAATCCGCGCACTGGTGCCAGGTCATCGAGCATGACGGCCGCTGCAAACACCGGACCGGCCAGCGGGCCGCGCCCGGCCTCATCCACGCCGGCAATCAAGGCCGGGCCATGGTCCCAGTTGAGCTTGACCTGCTCAGGCTTGGATGATTTGCGCGATCGCATCTGTGGCTACCTTGGGCGTGTCAGCACGCAAAGATTGGTGCAAGCGGGAAAAAGTTTGTTGCACCGTCTGCACACGGGCCGGTTGCTCTAACCAATCCGTCACGCAGCGGGCCAGCGCCATTGGTGTTGCTTGAGATTGCAACAACTCGGGCACCACAAAATCCTGACACAAAATATTCGGCAACCCGACCCAGGGTTGCAAGCGTTTGCGTTCAATGATTTGCCAGCTTAACCAGGGCATGGCGTAGGCAATCACCATGGGGCATTTGAACAAAGCAGCTTCCAAGGTTGCCGTACCGCTGGCCACCACAGCGACATCAGCAGCAGCCATCACCGCATGGCTTTGGCCTTGGATGATTTTCAAATGCCGGGCGCCGGGAAATTGCCGGGCGATGTCATTGACCAAACCGGTCATGCCGGGTGCCACAGGCATCACAGCCTGTAAATCGGGCTGCTGTCGGCGTAGCAATTCAACAGCGGCTAAAAACCGGGGCAATAAGTGTTTGATCTCATCTTTGCGGCTGCCGGGCAGCACGGCCAGCACCCTCGCCTCCTGTGACAAGTCCAGTTGAGTTCTGGCAGCAGCCTTGTCCGCCTGCTCGGGAATCAAATTCGCCAAGGGATGGCCGACAAAGGTCGCGGGAATGCCGTGTTGCGACAACAGATCGGGTTCAAAAGGAAAAATACATAGCACGTGATCCACGCTGTCGCGTATTTTTTGCAGACGATTCGCGCGCCAGGCCCACACAGAAGGACAGACAAATTGCACGGTTTTCAATCCTGCTTGCCGCAAGTCACGGGCCAGATCCAGGTTGAAATCCGGCGCATCAATGCCGATAAAAATATCCGGTCTGGCCTCAAGCAAACGGCTTTTAAGTTGCCGCCTGATGGCTACGATTTCGCGGTAATGCTTAAACACTTCCACATAACCGCGCACCGATAACTTCTCCATCGGCCACCAGGAAACAAAGCCGGATTGCTGCATGCGCGGTCCGCCGATACCTGTCATGCGCAAGGAAGGCCAGCGTTGTTGCAAGCCGGGAATGACCAAAGAGGCCAGCAAGTCGCCTGAGGTTTCGCCGGCGACCATGGCTATGTCAAGCGCCGGTATGTCGGTCATGTGTGGCCCGACACGGTTCAACGGATGATGCCGCGATTGGGGGACACCTGCGCCAGGAAGCTTGACATCAAGTCGACCACATCGGCAATGCTTGCATCCGTTTCAGGCATGGCCTGAATTTGCTCAAGTGCGGCTTGCAGGCTCAGGTCTTGCCGGTAAAGCGCCTTGTGCATGAGCTTGACCGCTTGAATCTGAGCCGCAGAAAAACCCCGGCGCTTCATGCCTTCGTAGTTCATAGAGCGCACCTGCGCCGGTTGTCCCTGGCACATGGCAAACGGGGGAAGGTCTGCAAATAACAAGGAATTCATGGCTGTAAAGCTGTGAGCGCCTAGCCGACAAAACTGATGTACCACCGTGAAGCCGCCCAGAATCGCCCAGTCTCCGACTTGGACATGACCGGCCAACTGAGTACTGTTGGCGAAGATGGTGTGGTCACCCACCCGACAATCATGGGCCAAGTGAACATAGGCCATCAACCAGTTGTCATGGCCGACCCGCGTCACGCTTTGATCCTGGGCGGTGCCGATATTGAAGGTACAGAATTCACGAATAGTGTTGCGGTCACCGATCACCAGTTCACAAGGTTCACCGGCGTATTTTTTGTCTTGCGGCTGCGCACCGAGTGAATTGAATTGAAAAATGCGGTTGTCTTCGCCTATGGTGGTTCTGCCCTCTATGACGCAGTGTGAAGCCACGGTGGTGCCCGCGCCGATGCGAACATGAGGTCCGATGATGCTGTAAGCACCGATCGAGACTGATTCGTGAATTTGCGCTGCCGGGTCTACCAGAGCGGTCGGGTGTATCTGAGCCATGGGCAAGTCAGTCAATACGTCGCATGGTGCACATCAACTCGGCCTCAACCGCCAGTTCCGCACCCACCATGGCTTTGGCTTTGAATTTGAAGATTCCAGCTTTCATGCGATCGAGTTCAACCATCAAGGTCAAAGCGTCACCAGGTTCGACCGGGCGCTTGAAACGCGCGCCATCAATGCCGGCAAAGTAATAAATGGTGTTTTCATCCGGCGCCACATCCAGGGTGTGAAAAGACAGCAAAGCTGCTGCCTGCGCCAGCGCCTCGAGCATCAACACGCCTGGCATGACCGGGCGGTGCGGAAAATGGCCATTGAAAAAAGGCTCATTGATGGTGACATTTTTCAAGGCGACTATGGATTTACCCTTATCCAACTGCAACACACGATCTACCAGCAGAAACGGGTAGCGGTGCGGCAGCATTTTTAAAATTTGATGGATATCCATGATCATGACCCTGACGTATTGAAATTATTTTCTAACCTGCGTATGCGTTCGCGCAAAGCATTGAGTTGCCGCAAACTGGCAGCATTCTTCTGCCATGCTGCATTTTCGTCTATCGGGAAGACGCCGCTGTAAGTCCCGGGTTTGAGCAAGGAATGGCTGACCACAGAGGCGGCAGACACATGCACATGGTCGGCCAGCTCCAAATGACCGAGTATGACGGCGCCACCGCCCACGGTGCAATGCGCACCTATTTTGGCGCTGCCGGCCACCCCGACACATCCGGCCATGGCCGTGTGCTTACCTATGTGAACATTGTGTCCGATCTGAATCAGGTTATCCAGCTTGACACCGTCTTCAATGACGGTGTCTTCAATGGCGCCACGGTCAACACATGTATTCGCCCCGATTTCCACATCGTTACCTATCAATACGCCGCCGAATTGCTCTATCTTTACCCATTTTCCCGCGTCAAGCGCAAAGCCGAAACCATCGGCACCGATCACCACGCCCGCATGAAGAATGCAGTTTTCACCCACAACACAACCGGTAGAAACGGTGACCCTGGATTTAAGCCAACTGCCGGCGCCGATGGAGGCACCGTCTTCCACCACGCACAGCGGGCCAATGCGGGCCGTCGGGTGTATGACTGCAGTTTCTGAAACAACTGCTGACGGGTGAATCAATCGGGACGCCTTGTCGGGGACTGCGTGTTGACGCCATAACTGTGTCAATCCTGCCCAATACAGGTAAGGGTTGTCGACCACCAGACAACAGCCTCGCTCAATGGCGATAGTCGCATGCGCCTGCCCGACAATGATGCAGGCGGCTTGGCTGTTGCTAAGTTGTGAGGTGTATCTCGGGTGGCTGAGAAAAGATAAGTCGCCGCTACCCGCAGTAGCCAGCGGTGCCAAACCGGTAATCACAGTGTCCGGCGATCCATGCAAGATACCGCCGAGTTGCTCTACGATGAACCCTAGTGCAAGGGACACCACGCCATCACTTGCCGCTGTTGATGATTTTGATCACCTTGTCGGTGATGTCATGCTTGGGGCTGATGTACACAGCTTCTTGAAGTATCACGTCGTATTTTTCTGCTTCAGCAATCTGCTTGACCACTTTGTTGGCTTTTTCAAGAACCTGCTGCAATTCTTCATTTTTTCTGGCGTTCAAGTCTTCCTGAAATTCGCGGCGCTTGCGCTGGAATTCACGGTCCTGATCGGACAATTGTCTTTGTCTGGTGGTGCGCTGAGAATCTGACAAGGTAGGAGAGTCGCGTTCAAGCTTTTCAGAATTGGATTTCAATCCGTTACCCAGTTCCATCAACTCTTTTTCACGCTTGGAAAACTCTTGTTCCAACTTCGTTTGAGCGACTTTGGCTGTGCTCGACTCCTTGAAAATCCGATCGGTGTTGATGAAACCAATGCGGAATTCTTCCGCATGAATAGTCAAGCCAGCCAAGCCCAGGCAGACCAGCAATAATGAACGTGTCAGTTTAGTTTTCATCAGAATGAAGTCCCGATCTGGAATTGAAAGCTCTGTATTCTATCGTTATCGAATTTCTTGAGGGGTTTTGCCACGGCCAGTCGCAGCGGACCAACCGGAGAAATCCAACTCAAACCCAAGCCTGTAGAACTTCGCAACTGACTCAGATCTATGGATTCATCGGCAGTATAGACATTACCGACGTCAAGAAAAGTGTAAAGCCTCAGGGTTTTATCGGTACCAACCCCGGGAAAAGGCATCAGGAATTCGGTATTGAGCAGTATTTTCTTGGAACCGCCAGTGGAATATTCGCCGTTGTATCGGCTATAGGTGGTGTCTGTCTGCAAGGAGTTCTGCTGGAAACCGCGCACCGACCCCAAACCGCCTGAATAAAAGTTCTTGAAAACCGGGTAATCATGGCCGGCAAATCCGCCACCGAGACCGAGTTCTGCGTTGACTGCAAAGGTGTACATGCGGCTAAGCGGCCAATATTGCTGGTATTGCCCGGAGTTCTTGTAATACCTAGTGTCACCCATCAATCCAAGCTCTGAATTCAAACGCATGAATATACCTTTGTTGGGAGCCAGCATACTGTCACGACTGTCGCGGGCCCAGCCTACGGTCAAAGGAATAGAGGTGATGGGATCATCGGCGTAACTGGCGTACGCGGCTGGAAGATTTGAACCGCTTGAAATGGTTGTGCTTTCATAAGCCGCACCGACATAAATAGTATCCGTATCTGCAATGGGAACGCCGAAACTCAGACCCACACCTGAAGAGTTCATGTTGTAGTAGTTGGTGGAAGTCGAGTAAGGCCTAGAGTTTTTACTGAAAAGATTAAACGTTCGTGACACACCATCCTCGGTGAAATAAGGATCTGTCGTGTGCACGGAGTAAATTTTGTTGAATTGACTGGTATTGATTTGGGCACCGACAGAATTACCGGTGCCGAAAAAATTATCCTGATTCAAACCAACAGTTAAGAAAGCATTTTCAGAAGACGAAAAACCAACGCCAAGTGATAAAGAATTTGTAGGTTTTTCAGTGACTTTTAAATTAATATCGACCTGATCTGGATTATCCGGAACTTCCTGGGTATCGATAGTGACTTCGGTGAAGAAGCCTAAGCGATCCACTCTGTCGCGGGATGATTTAATTCTCTGACCGTCATACCAGGATGACTCCATTTGTCTAAATTCTCTACGGATGATCTCGTCCCTGGTGCGCTCATTTCCGGCAATATTGATACGGCGGACATAAGCTCGCCTGGAGGGATCTGCCTGAAGAATGATTTTGACCTGGCTGGTTTGACGGTCAATTTCAGTGCGTTGCTCAACCCGGGCAAACGCAAAGCCGAAGTTGCCGAAATAATCAGCAAACGCTTTACTGGTGTTGACCACGTCAGTGACGTTATAGGCCAGGCCCGGCTTGATGGTGATTAGCGACTTGAACTCATTGTCGCGGCCCAGATAAAAACCTTCCAGAGCAACTTCGCTGACCACAAAGCGCGAACCTTCAAAGATATTGATGGTGATGGTGATATCTTGTTTGTTAGGTGAAATAGCAACCTGGGTAGATTCAACCCTGAACTCAAGATAGCCGCGCGATAAATAAAAGGATTTCAGATTCTCTAGATCGGCATTCAACTTGGCTTGTGAATAACGGTCTGATTTGGTGTACCAGGACATGTAATTGGGTTCGGACAAATCAAGTTGGTCCTTGATAGCAGCAAGCTCAAACGCTTTGTTACCGACAATTTTGTATTCCTTGATTTTTGACACATCACCTTCAATGACAGTGAAGTTCAAATTGACTTTGTTGCGCTCGGCCGGTGCGACGGTGGTGACCACCTCGGCACCATACAAACTGCGATTGATGTACTGGCGCTTCAACTCCTGCTCAGCCCGGTCGGACAGCGCTTTATCAAATGGCCGTCCTTCAGACAAACCGATGTCTTTGAGCGCTTTTTTCAATGTGTCTTTATCGAATTCCTTAATACCGGTGAAGTTAATGGCGGAAATCAACGGTCGCTCTTCCACCACCACAGTCACCACATCGTCTTTGACTTCTATGCGTACATCTTTGAACAAGCCCAAAGCAAATAAATTACGGATGGCCAAAGTACCCTTGTCATCAGAGTAGTTTTCGCCCACTTTGAAAGGCAAAGTTGCAAGCACGTTTCCAGGTTCCACCCTTTGCAAACCTTCCATGCGGATATCTTTGACCACAAAGGGTTCGACAGCCAGGGCTGCCTGAGACAAAAAGACGGTGAGCACCACGGCTTGAAAGCACGAGAAAAGCTTGGAAAAGAATTTGGATTTCATGAATGGGTTGTGCAATTAATCTATATGTGGAATGTCAAACAAATCTGAAATCAAGCTAACCGCCTAAGTCATGCGCTGAGCCGATTTTCATTGCATACAGCCATTCACCTTGTTGTGCTGCACGCGCCAGATAGAAAGATTAACTTGATAATACATCAGCCAAGACATGTTATTTGAAGAATGCACCAGCAAAAAATTGTCAATTTACTTGGATTTTTTCAGTGCTTTTGAAGCATTTTCTTTGCCGCCTGGTTTGCTTTAATTCTCGCTTTAGCATCAATTTCCAATAAATCCTCCAGCGAACGCGGTTTTTCAGGTAAGCAGGCGGACAAAGTGGCCAGATTCACCGCATGAATCTGGTCAAACTGAATCTCACCAGCCAGAAAAAGTGCGACAGCGACTTCATTCGCAGCATTCAAAACTGCCGTGGTTCCGCTCGGGGCCTTGAGAGATTCCCAGGCCAGAGCCAGGCCGGGAAATCTTTTTTGATGGTCAGTGTCCTCCATCGACTCAAAGGTCATCAAAGAACTTTTGCGGAAATCAATATTACCGGCACCTGAAGCAATGCGGTCCGGCCAGGCCAGGCCGTAGGAAATCGGCATGCGCATATCCGGTGTACCCAGTTGAGCCACGATAGAGCCGTCGACGAACTCGACCATGGAATGAACAATGCTCTGCGGGTGGATAACCACTTCTATTTGCTCAGGCGCCATGCCGAACAAATACCTGGCTTCAATGACCTCAAGGGTCTTGTTCATCATGGTGGCTGAATCCACAGAGATTTTTCTTCCCATCACCCAGTTGGGATGGGCGCAGGCTTCTTCAGGCCTTACCGCATTCAAAGTAGCAGGTGCGCGAGTTCTGAAAGGTCCGCCGGATGCCGTCAAAATGATTTTGCTGACCACACTAGGCCAAGTGCGGGCATCTTCGGGCAAGGCTTGAAAAACCGCAGAATGTTCACTGTCAATCGGCAACAGCTTGGCACCGCCTTGTTGAACCGCATCCAGAAATAATTCACCGCCCACCACCAGGGCTTCCTTGTTGGCCAACAGCAGTCGTTTGCCGGCACGCGCCGCGCTCAGGCAGGACGCAAGACCGGCAGCGCCCACAATGGCCGCCATGACCATATCGACTTCGGGAGCAGATGCGACATCGTTCAAGGCTTGCGGTCCGGACAAGACCTGGATCTGAAGTCCCTCAGCCTTTAGCCTGTCCTTCAATTGTTGAGCCGCAGCCTCGTGAACCATGACAGCGTATCTCGGCTTGAACGCTGCACACTGGGCCAACATTTTGTCGACCTGGGTGGCACCGGTCAGCGCGTAAACGCTGTAGCGGTCTGCATGCCTGGCCACAATGTCCAAGGTATTGACACCGATGGAACCGGTAGAGCCCAGCACGGTCAGATTTTTTTTCATAGCGTTTGGCTCACATCAAATAAAGCATCATGGCTATAGGTAAGGTGGGCAACAACGCATCCAGGCGATCAAGCACACCACCATGACCCGGTAATAAACGGCTGCTGTCTTTGACACCTGCGCTGCGTTTTAAAAGTGATTCAAACAAGTCGCCGGCGACGCTGATCAGGGTGAGGAAAATCACTCCTGCAATCATGAAAAACACACCGTGCGCATTCAGTCTGGCAAACAGGCTATCGCTCAAAGCCGGAAACGGGGTTTGCAAGGCCAGCCAGGCAAACGACAACACAACCACGCCCAGCAACCCGCCGAGCAAGCCTTCGCGGCTCTTGCCCGGACTGATAGCAGGAGCGAGCTTGTGACGCCCCCATTGTTTGCCGACGAAGTACGCAGAAATATCCGCCACCCACACCAGCACCAGCACCGATGTCAAAAAGGAAGTTCCGGTGCTTTTGGCCTGGTACAAAGCCAGCCAGGTCATGGTCAGCACCCCAATGCCGATCAGGTTTCTGATGATTGCAGGCAGTATTCGCCAACTGTCGACACCATGCTTTAAAAAATAAAACAGCAGACTGATCCAGAAAACACCGCCCAGCAACCACAAAGCATTCGGCATCAAAGCAGCAGCACCGCTGAACCACGCAGCAGCGCAAAGCATCAAACACATAGCCGGCATAAGCAGAGCAGAGACGGTGCCCATGTTGTTCAAGCGGCCCCATTCCCAGGAACCGGCGGCAACAAGAAACAAGCCGGCTAAACCAAGCCAGTGCGCGTCCGGGTGAAACAACGCCGGTAAAAAGACCGCCAATAAAAGCAAGGCGGTGATGATGCGTTGTTTAAGCATATGAAAAGCCGCTCAGACAGCCATGATTTCCTGTTCTTTGGAAGCCATTAATTTATCAATGTCTGCGATGTGCCTGTCGGTCACTTTTTGTATGTCTGCTTCGGCGCGTTTTTGCTCGTCCTCGGAGGCCAATTTGTCTTTGACGAGTTTTTTCACTGCTTCATTGGCGTCCCGGCGTAAATTGCGCACGGCTACCTTGGCGTTCTCGCCTTCGTTGCGGACAATCTTGGTCATCTCTTTTCTGCGCTCTTCGGTCATGGGCGGCATAGGCACACGAATCAGATCGCCCATAGAGGAAGGGTTCAAACCCAGATCGCTTTCGCGTATGGCTTTTTCTATCTTTGGGCCCAATCCTTTTTCCCAGGGCTGAACACTGATGGTGCGCGCGTCCAGCAGCGACACATTGGCTACCTGTGACAAAGGCGTGGGGTTGCCGTAATACTCGACCATGATGTTGTCAAGCAAGCCGGGATTGGCCCTGCCTGTGCGGATTTTGCTCAGGCTGTTATTGAAAGCTGCAATGGATTGGTCCATCTTGCTTTCATTGTTTTTCTTGATCTCGCTGATATCCATGGTTCCAAGTCCTCCTGCCAAAACGTCACTGCTTCATGAAGCAAAAACCAGTGTTCCTTCATCTTCACCCATCACCACCCGCTTGAGCGCACCGTGCTTAAATATGGAAAACACGGTGATAGGCAACTTCTGGTCACGGCACAAGGCAAAAGCCGTTGCGTCCATGATGCCCAGGTTGCCGTTGATGGCATCGTCAAAACTGAGTTGACTATAGCGGGTTGCTGTCGGGTCTTTTTTCGGGTCGGCGGTATAAACACCATCGACCTTGGTGGCTTTCAACACCATGGCGGCGCCGATTTCAGCTCCGCGCAAGGCTGCTGCTGTGTCTGTCGTGAAAAACGGGTTGCCGGTACCGGCGGCGAACACCACCACCTTGCCCTCTTCCAGGTACTGCAAGGCCTTGGGGCGCACATAAGGCTCGACCACCTGCTCAATACCAATGGCCGACATGACGCGCGCGATCAAACCGGCCTTGTTCATGGTGTCAGCCAGCGCCAGTGCGTTCATCACCGTCGCCAACATGCCCATGTAATCCGCCGTGGCTCTGTCCATACCGACAGAACCGCCGGCCACGCCGCGAAAAATATTGCCGCCGCCTATGACCACGGCCACTTCAACGCCAAGCCGGGTAATTTCGGCGATTTCTTCGACCATACGGACGATGGTGTCGCGGTTGATACCGAATGCATCGTCCCCCATCAAAGCCTCGCCGGAAAGCTTGAGCAAAATCCTTTTATAGGCGGGTTTTTTGGATGTCATTGCATTCTTCTCCGGATACATCAGTGTGAACAGGGTTCAAAAAAAAGGGGACTAACTTGTGTCCCCTTTTCGTGTCATGCTGATTGTTTGGCAGCGGCCACCTGGGCAGCCACCTCGGCGGCAAAGTCATCGACTCTGCGTTCAATGCCTTCCCCGACCACATACATGGTGAAAGCCTTGACCGTGGTTTTGGCCGATTGAAGCATTTGCTCGACCGTTTGCTTGTCGTTTTTCACGAAAGTCTGGTTGAACAAAGACACTTCTTTCAAGTACTTTTGCACTGCGCCTTCGATCATTTTGGCGGCGATCTCTGCGGGCTTGCCGGATTCAGCAGCTTTGGCTGTTGCAACAGAACGTTCGGTCTCTATCAAAGCAGCAGGCACATCGGCGCTGGTCAATGACACCGGCTTCATGGCGGCCACGTGCATGGCGACGTCGCGGGCGGCGGCTTCGTCCCCGTTGAACTCAACCACCACGCCAATGCGAGTGCCGTGCAAATAAGACGTCAGATGATTGCTTTGATCAAAGTATTTGAAACGGCGAAAGCTCATGTTCTCGCCGATCTTGCCGATCAGGCCTTTGCGCACGTCTTCTACCGTCGGGCCGAATCCATCTTGCTGATAAGCCAAGGCCGATAAGGCAGCGACATCGGCGGGTTGGTGAGCAGCGATCAAACCGACAGCTGCATTGGCAAGCGCCAGAAAGCTGTCGTTTTTGGTGACAAAGTCTGTTTCGCAATTGACTTCGAGCATGGCGCCTGCGCCAGCGTGCATGGCAATGGTGACCACGCCTTCTGCCGTCACCCGCGCGGATGCCTTGCTGGCTTTGCTGCCCAGCTTGACGCGCAGCAATTCTTCTGCCTTGACCATGTCGCCTTCGGCTTCGGTCAAAGCTCTTTTGCATTCCATCATGGGTGCGTCGGTTTTTGCACGCAGTTCAGCGACCATGCCTGCGGTTATTGTTGCCATGTCAAACTCCTCTATCTTGTTGCGTTTATTCAATCAGGTGCAAAAAAGGGGCCAATCAAGCCCCTTGATCTCAAACTCCAAGCGGATCAAGCCGGGTTGCCGCTTTCAACTTCGACGAATTCATCGTCACCCTCAGCCACTGCCTTGATGACGTCGTTGACAGCGTTGGCGCGACCTTCGAGGATGGCGTCAGCGATGCCGCGCGCATACAAGGTCACTGCTTTGGAAGAGTCATCGTTGCCGGGAATGACATAGTCAATGCCTTCAGGCGAGTGGTTGGAATCGACCACGCCAATGAGGGGAATGCCGAGTTTTTTGGCTTCTGCAATGGTGATTTTGTGGAAACCCACATCGATCACAAAGATGGCATCAGGCAATGTCATCATGTCTTGAATGCCGCCTATGTCTTTTTCCAGTTTCTCAAGTTCACGCATGAACATGAGTTGCTCTTTTTTGGACATGGCATCCAAACCGATTTCCTGCTGAGCCTTCATGTCTTTGAGGCGCTTGATGGATGTTTTAACGGTTTTGAAATTGGTCAGCATGCCGCCGAGCCAGCGTTGATCGACAAAAGGCACACCGGCTCTTTTGGCTTCGCTGGCGATGATTTCTCTGGCCTGGCGTTTGGTGCCAACCATCAGAATATTGCCGCGATTCGCAGACAACTGCTTGGCGAATTTCATGGCATCCTGGAACAGAGGCAGAGACTTTTCCAGGTTAATGATGTGAATTTTGTTGCGATGGCCGAAAATATACGGTGCCATCTTCGGGTTCCAGAAACGTGTTTGGTGTCCGAAGTGGACACCGGCTTCCAGCATTTCGCGCATGGTTGTAGACATTGATTGCTCCAAAGGTTGAGTCTTAAAGCCGGTTCGCCATCGCTAGAATGACAGGATGAACTGTCAACTGGCAACACCTTTATTGAACCGGTTTGGGATTTGCTTGAAAAGATCAAACCATTTGATCCCCGCAAAGCCAGAAAATTTTAACATATCTTCACCCCCTCTCCCCCGGCGAATTGGTAACTTTGGTTTAAATCTATGAAAATTGCCGTCATCGGAGCAGGCGTTATCGGCGTGACTACCGCACTCGAACTGGTTTCCCACGGGCATGAAGTCGTGGTTTACGAAAAAGGTTCGGGCATTGCCCAGCAGGCCAGTTTTGCCGCCTCGGGCTTCATGGGCCCCGGTCTGGTGAACTCGTGGACGGCATCCGGCCTGTTTTCACGCCAATTCAAAAAATGGCTCACAGGTGAAAGCGGCATACACGTGAACGGCTTGTTGCAGTTTCCAGGCGGCTGGGTCTGGCAATGGTTACGTGCTTGCGGACATCCTGAAGCCGGTTTGAAGCTGGCCTCTTTGCAACGGCTTGCTTTTTACAGCCAGGAAGTGTTCAAAGGCGTCACCGAACAATACGGTTTGAGTTATGAAAACAGCCCGGGTTCTTTGCTGTTGTGCCGCAGTGAAGCAGATTTCCAGGAAGTCGAATTACAACTGTCGCTGCTCAAAGACGCAGGTATTCTTTACAAAACACTGAGTGCTGCAGACACACAGTTATTGGAACCTGCGCTATCCACGGAAACAGAGTTATGGGGCTCTGTTTGCTTTCCACACGATGCCGTGGCCAATTGCCGTCAATTCACCATATTGGCCAAACAGGAAGCCGAACAACTCGGCGTGGTGTTCAAGACAGGGCATGAAGTGCTGCCTCTTTCAATCTCCAAACCCGGCCTGCTTAATTTTGCCGACAAAGAGACAGCCTTGTTTGACCACGTGGTTGTCTGCGCTGGTATTCACAGCAAAGCACTTGTTCAAAAACTCGGCATAGAGCTGCCGGTTCTGGCTGTACACGGCTACTCCCTGAGCGCAGCCTTGCGCGAGGAAATGGATGCGCCGACTTGTGGCGTACTTGACGCTAAACACCAGGTTGCCATTGCGCGCTCGGGGCAACGCATACGTGTCAGCGGCATGTGTGAAATCGGCCCGGCCAGGCCAACTGCGGAAGAAAACACGCGGCTGCTTTACAAAGTCTTGAACGATTGGTTTGCCGGTGCCGCCAAAACCCAAGACAACGTACAAGTCTGGCGCGGCACCCGGGACGTGATGAGTGACGGGGTTCCTGTGTTGGGACTCAGCGGCGTGCCCGGTGTTTGGCTCAACACCGGACACGGTAACCACGGCTGGGCTTGCAGCAGCGGCAGCGCCCGCGCCATCGCTGACATGGTGTCAGGCAGAGACTGCGAAATCGACCTCAAAGGTTTGGGTATAGAACGCTTTTAACCCCTGCCTACGAATGGCATGTTGGTGGCCATCACGGTATGGAACAGCACATTGGCGCTGGCAGGCAAGCTGGCCATGTACAGCACGGATTCGCCGACATGCGTAACGTCCATCAAAGGTTCCGCCTTGATTTCACCATTCGCCTGGGGCACACCCAGCGCCATTTTGGCCGCCATTTCAGTGCCGGCATTGCCGATGTCAATCTGACCTACGGCGATATTGAACTTGCGCCCGTCCAAGGCCGCCGTTTTTGTCAAACCGGTCACCGCGTGCTTGGTCGCCGTGTAGGCAATCGAATTGGGACGCGGCGCATAAGCTGAAATAGAACCGTTGTTGATGATGCGCCCGCCCATGGGATCCTGGGTTTTCATGGCTTTGAAAGCCTGCTGCAAACAATAAAACATGCCGTTCAAATTTATATCGACCACATTGCGCCATTGCTCAATGCTGAGTTCGTCCAATGGCACGCCAGGCGCGCTGACACCGGCGTTGTTGAACAACAAGTCCACACGACCGCAGGTTTTCACCGTCGTTGCAAACAGCGCGGCCACTGAATCCGGGTTGGCCACGTCGGTAGGTACTACCAGGCTGCTACCGGCTTGACCGAGACTGTGAGCAAGCTCATCCAAGGGCTGCTGACGGCGACCGGCCAGCACCACTTTCCAGCCGGCACCTGCCAAGGCAATGACAGCCGCCTTGCCTACACCGGTACCGGCGCCTGTGACGATGGCTATTTTTTGCTGACTCATGTTGTATCTCCTGAAAATTCAAGCACGTTTTTTCGCGCTTTTTTTGGTTGTTTGTAAAGCAGTAGGCGATTTTTTCGCCGCTTTGCCGAATGGTTTTTTGGATCCGCGCTTGGAATCGGTGGTTTTCTTTGCGCCGCTTGCCCCGGTTTTACCTGATATTTTTCCGGCCTCAGCTTGCGGCTGCGTTTTGGCTTTGCGAACAATCGCTGCCGCACCATCCATCAAATCGTCTTGTACCCAGCGAAAATCGATTTTGCGGCCGTCCAGATCGACGCGGCTGACCTGTACCCGAACACGCGCGCCTATGGCGTAACGAATACCGGTGCGCTCGCCGCGCAACTCCTGCCTGGCTTCATCGAAACGGAAATAATCGCCGCCCAACTCAGTGATATGCACCAGACCTTCGACATACATAGCGTCGAGCGTGACAAACACGCCGAAGGTGGTGACGGCAGACACGGTGCCGCTGAAATCTTCACCCAGGTGTTCGCGCATGTACTGGCATTTCAACCATGCTTCTACGTCACGACTGGCTTCATCGGCGCGACGCTCGTTGGCGCTGCAATGCAAGCCTGCCGCCTGCCAGGACTGCAACTCGGGCGAATGTTTCACATTCGCTTGCGCTGAAGGTTTGGATGATTTGGCCGCCTGGGTGGCCAGTCTTCTGGCAAGTTTGGCGTGTGCCTCACCGGGCGTCGGCAAGGCTGGCAGTTGATAGCGTCGGCCATGCAAGATGGACTTGATGACACGGTGAACCAGTAAATCCGGGTAACGACGAATAGGACTGGTGAAATGGGTATAGGCCTCAAAAGCCAGACCGAAATGCCCGCTGTTGATAGGCGTGTAAATCGCTTGTTGCATGGAACGTAGCAACATGCTGTGGATTTGCTGCGCATCCACCCGGTCTTTGGTGGCGTTGGCAATCGTCTGAAAATGTTCAGGCTTAGGCGATTCGCCGATTTGCATGCCGACGCCAATGGCCTTGAGGTAGTTGCGCAATATTTCAATTTTTTCCGGCGTCGGCCCTTCGTGCACCCGAAACAGCGATGCGTGTTTGCTGTTCATGATGTAGTCGGCGCTGCAAACGTTGGCGGCCAGCATGGCCTCTTCAATCAAACGGTGCGCTTCGTTGCGTATGCGAGGAACAATTTTTTCAATTCTTCCGCTTTCATCGCAAACAATTTGTGTTTCAGTGGTTTCAAAATCCACTGCACCGCGCTTTTGACGCGACTTGAGCAAAGCCCGGTAGACATCGTGCAAATTGAGCAAATCATTCACGCGCGCCTTGTGCTTGAGCGCTTGCGGCCCGCGTGTGTTGGACAAAACAGCGGCGACATCGGTGTAGGTGAAACGCGCATGGCTGTGCATGACAGCTTCATAAAACTGGTAGGCGAATACTTCGCCATCTGCACCGATCATCATGTCGCAGACCATGCACAAGCGATCCACATGGGGATTGAGCGAACACAAGCCGTTGGATAATTTTTCCGGCAGCATAGGTATCACACGGCGCGGGAAATACACACTGGTGGCCCGGTCGTAGGCATCGATATCAATAGCGCTGCCGGTGTCCACGTAATGCCCGACATCGGCGATGGCCACCAGCAAGCGCCAACCGGGTTGTGACTTGTCGGTCAGCGGTTCGCAATACACCGCATCGTCAAAATCTCGCGCGTCTTCGCCGTCTATGGTGACAAAGGCCACATCAGTCAAATCCACACGGTGTTGCGCGTCCTTGGCAGTGACCTTGTCCGGCAAGCCATCAGCTTGTTTCAAACACGACTCGGAAAAACGGTGAGGCACGCCGTATTTGCGCACCGCAATTTCAATCTCCATGCCGGGGTCGTCCATCTCGCCCAGCACTTCCTGCACACGTCCCACAGGTTGACCGTACAAACTCGGCGGTTCTGTCAACTCGACCACCACCACTTGACCGACCAGCGCTTTCCCAGTGGCGGTTTTGGGAACCAGTATGTCCTGACCGTAACGCCGGTCTTCGGGCGCAACCAGCCAGACACCGCTTTCCTGCAACAAGCGTCCAATGATGGGATGCGCCGGTCTTTCAGTGATTTCGAGAATGCGGCCTTCAGGCCGACCCTTTTTGTCGGTGCGTGTGACACGTGCAATCACGCAGTCGCGATGCAACACGGCGCGCATCTCGTTAGGAGGTAAATACACATTGGATTGACCGTCGTCGCGGATGACAAATCCATGGCCGTCGCGATGACCTTCTACGACGCCTTTGAATTCTTCAAGGAGTCCGACGGTATTTGGGGTACTTTTTTTGATATGATCCTCTGCTTTCCTGAAGGCCCAGGTGGCGGAATTGGTAGACGCACTAGTTTCAGGTACTAGCGAGTAACATCGTGGGGGTTCGAGTCCCTTCCTGGGCACCAATCTTACAGACCAACGAACCCCTACACAGGTTCATTCCGGTCAAACCGGCAATCCAATCAAATCATGTCCTTGTGTTCCCAGGATTTTGACTTTGGTGAATTCACCGGCACGGTAACTTTTACTTACTTTCTCAGGTGCCACCATGTGCACCAGTCCGTCAATCTCAGGCGCATCCCTGAAGCTGCGCCCCACACCGCCTTGACGACCCATGGCTTTGGCACTGTCGACCAGCACTAGCATGGTCGAACCGACATAGCGTTTTAATTTTTCTGTGGATACTTCTTCAGCCACCGCCATGAACCTGGAGCGCCTGTCTTCGCGCACTTCCTTAGTCAACATGCCGGGCAATTGATTAGCGGTCGCGCCGTCGACAGGGCTGTAGGCAAAACAACCTGCATGGTCAATTTCAGCTTCGCGCATGAATTGCAGCAAATGCTCAAACTCCTGCTCGGTTTCGCCGGGAAAGCCTGCAATGAAAGTGCTGCGAATCACCAATTGCGGACACATCTTGCGCCAGGCCTCTATGCGCTCGAGGTTTTTCTCGCCACTGGCCGGGCGCTTCATGCGTTTGAGCACATCGGGATGGCTGTGCTGAAAAGGCACGTCCAGATAAGGCAGGATGCGGCCCGAAGCCATCAAAGGAAGAATCTCATCCACGCTGGGGTAGGGATACACGTAATGCAAGCGCACCCAGGCGCCGAAAGGCTCGGCCAGTTCGGCCAGGGCTTGCACCAGTTCAAACAATCGCGATTTAACCGGTCTACCGTTGAAAAAACCGGTCTGGTATTTGATATCGACGCCATACGCGGAAGTGTCCTGGCTGATGACCAGCAATTCGCGCACGCCAGACTCGAACAAGGCCCGGGCTTCATTCAACACATCGCCGACCGGGTGCGACACCAGGTCACCGCGCATAGAAGGAATGATGCAAAACGAGCAGCGGTGGTTACAGCCTTCGCTGATTTTCAAATACGCGTAATGTTTGGGCGTCAATTTGATGCCGGCTGCCGGCACCAGATCTAAAAAAGGGTCATGCGGCTTGGGCAAATGCAAATGCACCGCCTCCATCACTTCATGCGTGGCATGCGGGCCGGTGACGGCCAGCACGCTGGGATGCAAGTCCTTGACCAGGTTGCCGCCGCCTGCATTTGTTTTTGCGCCCAGGCAACCGGTGACGATGACCTTGCCGTTTTCCGCCAACGCCTCGCCGATGGTGTCCAGACTTTCTTTGACCGCATCGTCAATGAAGCCGCAGGTGTTGACGATCACCAAATCAGCACCGGCAAAGGTTTTTGAAGTGGCGTAGCCTTCGGCGCTCAAGCGCGTCAGTATCAGTTCAGAGTCGGTCAATGCCTTGGGGCATCCGAGACTGACAAAGCCGACTTTAGGTGGTGTAGACATCAGCGTTTTAATCCCATGGCCTTGAGCATTTGCTCTTGTAATTGCAACATCATCTGGTTGGACTGCTGTGTGTAGTTGCCGACCAAAGTCGGCAATCCACCGGCCGGATTGGCCAGGAACTGCGCCCAGACTTCAGGCGTCATTTGCTGAGACTGCTGCGCCAGTTGCGCTTGCATATCGAGAAATTGTTGAATATTCTTTTCCAGGTAATTGCCCATGAATGGCTGCATGGCGTGGCCGTAAAAACGGATCATATTGGCCAATGCGGCTTCAGAAAACAAGGGAAGCCCGCCGGCCTCTTCTTCCAGAATGATTTGCAGAAAAATACTGCGCGTCAGATCTTCTTCGGATTTAGCATCAACCACTTTGATGGTTTCAGCGTCAATCACCATGGCCTTGACTTCCTGCAAAGTGATGTAACTGGAAGTGCGGGTATCGTAGAGACGGCGATTCGGGTATTTTTTGATCAACCTGCAGGCATCCTGAGGTTGAGTTTCGCTTTGCGCTTGTTTAGGGTTTGGGTCTTTGGAACGTGACAAGAGTTGTCCTAAAGAATATGTCGCCTAAAGTGGATTAAGACAAGAAGAAAACACTGACCTACCACTAAGGCATTGGTAGGCGCGATTGGACTCGAACCAACGACCCCCACCATGTCAAGGTGGTGCTCTAACCAGCTGAGCTACGCGCCTTCGTTGCCGAAAGCAATATTCTATCAGCATCGCAAATGCGTCTTGGAAAACGGTTGTTGTCCGGTACGGTCAATGCCTTCTTGCTGATCTGACCCCGTTGACCGCATTCAACGCTGACAGCATCTTGTTCAATCCAGATGCGTTATGGACTTCCACTGTGAATGTCATCCAGGCAGTGTCTTTGATAGTTTGGGTTTTCACGCCCACCACGTTCATTTTTTCTCTGGCAAAAACTTCGGATATGTCACGCAGCAAACCTTGCCGGTCATCGGCCAGCACTTGTATATCGACCAGGTAAAGCTCTGCACTTGGATCATTCAGCTTGCCGTGCCAGGCCACCTCAATCACGCGGTCAGGGTTGTTTTGCAGCAACTGTAGAAAATTGCCGCACTTGGCGCGGTGCACGCTCACACCTTTTCCTTTGGTGACATAGCCCCGCACATCGTCAGGCGGCGCAGGTCGGCAGCATTTGGCCAATTGCGTGAGCAACGAATCCATGCCGACCACCAGCACACCTGCGTGCTGCTGCGAAGGTTTAGGTTGCTGAGCTTTGCGAAACAGCTTGTCATCCTCGGCAAGTGGAGCCGACACCGGGCGCAAAAACATTTCAATATTGCGCAAGGAATACTCATCCTTACCAACCACCTCAAACAAATGCGCCGCAGATTCAAAACCTAATTTCTTGGCAAGATCCTCTAATTTATAAGCCGTTCGCCCTTCTCTTTGCAACAGCTTTTCAATCAGTTCGCGTCCGCGCGAAATCGTTTGACTGGCTTGCTGCGCATTGAACCAGGCTCTGACCTTGGCCTTGGCCCTGGGGCTGGCGATGAATTGCAAATCCGGGTTCAACCAGTCGCGCGACGGTCCACCTTCCTTAACTGTGGTGATTTCCACCGTCTGACCATTTTGCAAGCGGGTTGACAAGGGCACCAGCACGCCGTCGAGTTTGGCGCCCCGGCAACGGTGACCAAGTTCAGTGTGCAAGGTGTAAGCAAAGTCAACCGGCGTGGCCCCTTGAGGCAATTCCACAATAGAGGCTTGCGGCGTTAAAACATAGATTTTTTCCTCTGCGCTTTGCTTGAGCAACTGCGCGTCCTGGTCTTGAACCGCACTGAGCTCTCTTTCCCAAGCCAGCAGTTGACGCAACACCGCCATTTTTTGAGCCTGCTCTGCGGGTGCCGCAACCCCGGCATAACCTTTGATACCGGCTTCCTTGTAAGCCCAGTGCGCCGCCACGCCAAACTCTGCATGCTCGTGCATCGCGCGGGTGCGGATTTGTATTTCAAACACTTGGCCATGGTCAGTGCTGACAACGGTATGCAAAGACTGGTAGCCATTGGCTTTGGGTTTGGCGACGTAATCGTCAAATTCGTTGTCTATGGCCTGCATCTGCTGATGCACCAAAGCCAGTGCCCGGTAACAATCTTCCACGTTGTCCACAATGATGCGCATGGCGCGCAAATCCAGCACCTGCTCAAACTGCAAAGACTTGCCGCGCATTTTTTTGACAATGCTGTAAATGTTTTTCGGCCGGCCTTGAATTTCTGCGCGTATGCCTTGAGACAGCAGAATCGTTTGCAACTCCTGCCTGAGCAGTTCAATTTCCTGCTCGCGTTCGGTGCGTTTTTTCTCCAGTAAACCGGCGACCTGCTTGTAAACCTGAGGCTCCAACAATCGAAACGCCAGGTCTTCCATTTCCCATTTGATTTGCCAGATACCGAGCCGGTTGGCCAGCGGCGAAAAGATATGCAAAACGTCTTGCGACAACTGCTCAAAGCCGCTTATTTTTTGCGCCGTGGCAAAGCGCAAGCTGACCAGGTGCGATGCCAGCAACAACATGACGACCCGCAAATCCTTTGAAAAAGCCAGCAACATGCGCCGCACATTTTCAATTTGCCCCACAGAGGTTCTGGACTGAGATTTGGTTTCTCTGGCCGCTTGTTGCAGTTGAAACAATTTGTTGGCGGAGATCGCCAAACCCGTCAAGCTGTTACCGAAGGTGGCGGTCAAAGTCTCGGCTGGTTGGTTGAGGACGGCGGCGCAATAAGCCAAATACACAGCGGCCTGCATCTCGCTGGTGGCACCAATACCCGCTAGCAGTGACACCACGCCGTCGGCATGTGCCAGCGTAGGTTCGCCGCCGGTTTGCTTCATGCCGCTTAACAAGGGCTCGGCAAACTGCCTGGCCTTGGCGCAAACATTGTGCAGATCTGACGTGGCGAGACCGTTGAGTTCGGGCTGCGTGATAACTATCGTAGCAGGGGAAGAAGATTTCATTGAAAACAGTCGATACACCGGACTCGGGCAAAATCCCTGGATGCATCATCCTAAAGGATAGGGAAATTTCATGGCAGATCGTTTTTTGAACGGCAAAACAGCCCTGGTCACAGGTTCCACCAGCGGCATCGGTCTGGGTATTGCCAAGGCGCTGGCGCAAGCCGGAGCGCGTATTGTTGTGAATGGTTTCGGCGATGTCGATCAAGCGCGTGCCGACATTGAAGCCATGGGCGTTGACACGCTTTACCACGCTGCCGATATGCGCCGTCCCGCTGAGATTGCAGACATGGTGCAAATGGCATCCAGCCATTGGGGCCAGATAGATATTCTGGTGAACAACGCCGGTATTCAACACGTGGCGCCTGTCGATCAGTTTCCGGTCGACAAATGGGATGACGTGATCGCCATCAATTTGTCCAGCGCTTTTCACACCACGCGTCTCGTACTGCCTGCCATGCGTCGGCACAACTGGGGCCGCATTTTGAACATCGCCTCGGTGCACGGCCTGGTGGCGTCTGCCGACAAATCTGCTTACGTCGCGGCCAAGCACGGCCTGGTCGGCCTGACCAAGGTGACGGCGCTGGAGACAGCCACCACCGGCGTCACCTG
>CAISPG010000136.1 GCA_903887325.1 uncultured Burkholderiales bacterium
GGAAATTACACAAGAATGTGAAAAAGAGTTTCAAATCGGCACCAAACAAAATCGACTGCAAACCAGCGCCAGTATTGGCTTTATTCAACTAACCTCATGATTTAACCGGACACTACTGCTGCTCACACAATCTTTTTAGGAAACTGAAAACCATGCGCCTCGCCACCTGGAACGTCAACTCTCTCACCGTACGCCTGCCCCAAGTCCTCGACTGGCTGAACGCCCACACTGATGGTGAATCCATAGACGTGCTGGCATTGCAGGAAACCAAAACCACGGACGATAAATTTCCGCGCGCGGACATTGAAGCTGCCGGTTACCAAGTGGCTTTCTTCGGACAGAAAACCTATAACGGTGTGGCACTGATCTCCAAACACCCCATCACTGACGTGGTGCACAACATTCCCGGTTTTGCCGATGAGATGGCGCGTGTGATCACCGGCACAGTCAACGGTGTGCGCGTGGTCGGCGCGTATTTCCCCAATGGCCAAGCGCCGGACAGCGACAAGTTTGTTTACAAAATGGCATGGTTAACTGCGTTACACCAGTGGCTGAAAGATGAACTGACACGGCACGACAAACTGGTGCTGATGGGCGACTACAACATCACCGTCGACGACCGCGACGTGTGGGACCCGGTGGCGCTGGCCGGGACCATCCATTGCACAGCCGAAGAACGTGCGCATTTTCAAGCGCTGATTGATTTAGGCTTGGTTGACGCTTTCAGGCTGTTCGATCAAGCTGAAAAAAGTTATTCCTGGTGGGATTACCGCGAGTTTGCGTTTCGCCGCAACCGGGGTTTGCGCATTGACCATATTCTGGTGTCCCAGGCATTGAAGAACCAGGTGGTGGCTTGCAACATTGACAAAGCACCGCGCAAAAACGAACGCCCCAGCGACCACACACCGGTCGTCGTCCAATTGCAGTCAGACTGAAAACCGGGTTCGCTCAGGCGAAGACAGTCTTCACATCACGACGACCGAACACGCCTTATCAACAGTTCACTCCAAGCCGAGTTCCTGAATTTTGCGTGTGATGGTGTTGCGGCCAATACCGAGTTTGTTCGCCGCATCAATGCGTCTGCCGCGTGTATGCGCCAACGCCGTTTGTATCAGCGTGGCTTCAAACAGTTTGCTCATTTCGTCCCAGACATCGGTGCGACCGCTGACCAGCAAAGCCATGGCTTGTGCTTCCAAGCCGCTTTGCCAGTCGGCACCCGGGATGTTCAACACCAAGGGTTTGGGTGCTGCGATTGACGTTGGGTTGGGTGATGTGTTGACTGCCACTTGCGCGGGCATGCCAGTATCCACGCCGCCGGACGTATCCATGGCTTGAGCGGAATGCATTGCGTGTGAAACTGACTGACCAGCCGATGGCGACAAGACTTCAGGCGGCAAATCTTTGGGCTCGATAGCTTGCGCCGGGGCCATCACCGTCAGCCAATGGCAAATGTTTTCCAGCTGTCGCACATTGCCGGGAAAGGCAAAGTCTTGCAACAAGGCAATCGCCGAATCAGAAATGCGTTTGGCTTCAACACCCAGTTGCTGTGCGCTTTGCTGTAAAAAATGTCGGGTCAACACAGGTATGTCTTCGCGCCGCTCGCGCAAGGGCGGTAAACGCAAACGGATCACATTCAAGCGGTGAAACAGATCTTCGCGAAACGCACCTTCGGCCACACGTTGCTCTAAGTTTTGGTGCGTGGCGGCGATGACGCGCACATTGGTTTTGATGGCGCTGTGACCGCCGACGCGATAAAAACTGCCGTCGCTCAAGACACGCAGCAAGCGTGTCTGCAAATCAAATTTCATGTCGCCGATTTCATCCAGAAACAGCGTGCCGCCGTCGGCCTGCTCAAAGCGGCCGCGCCGCATGCTTTGCGCGCCGGTGAACGCGCCGCGCTCGTGACCGAACAATTCGCTTTCCAGCAAATCTTTGGGAATGGCTGCGGTGTTGATCGCCACAAAAGGACCGGCTGCACGTTGCGAATGTTTGTGCAAGGCACGCGCGACCAACTCTTTGCCCGAACCGGATTCACCGGTGATCATCACGGTGACATTGCTTTGACTGAGTCGCCCTATGGCACGAAACACATCTTGCATGGCGGGGGCTTGACCCAGCATTTCGGGTGTGCTGTCCACATCGACTGCACCGACTGCTTCGCGCTGGCTTTCTTCTAAGGCACGGCGAATCAACTCGATGGCTTTGGTCAAATCAAACGGCTTGGGCAAATATTCAAATGCACCGCCTTGAAACGCAGACACTGCGCTGTCAAGGTCAGAGTAGGCGGTCATGATGATGACCGGCAGACCGGGCAATCGCTCTTTGACCTGTGCCAGCAAATCCAGGCCCGAGCCGCCGGGCATGCGTATGTCGCTGACCAACACTTGCGGGCTGTCCTCGGGTGACAGATTGTTCAGCGCTTGCAGAACTTCGCGGGGATTGGTGAAGCTGCGCGTGGGCAGGTTTTCACGCATCAATGCCTTTTCCAGTACAAAGCGTATGGACTGGTCATCGTCAACGATCCAAATCGGTTTCATCAGTTACTTCGCCTGTTGTCTCACGCTACCTGCGTTGGTTATCCGGGTTTCAGGGCAAAGGAATCAGAATTTTGAAATCCGTTCGCCCCGGTTGACTGTCACACTCAATCACCCCCTGGTGCTGCTGTACAAAGGTTTGCGCCAGATTCAGGCCTAAACCCGAACCGCCGTCGCGCCCCGACACCAGCGGATGAAACAAACGGTCTTTGATGTCCTCGGGGATACCGGGACCGTTGTCAGTGACATGCAATTCCAGTGCCAGCCGATACCTGTGTTTGACAAGGGTTATTTGCCGCGCAATTCGCGTGGACAACACAATGCGCGCATCGCCGGTCGCCATGCGCTCGGACAAGGCCTGGGCCGCGTTGTGCGCGATGTTGAGAACGGCTTGTATCAACTGCTCCATGTCGCCGCGAAATTCGGGCAATGAAATGTCATAGTCGCGCTGCACTTGCAGGCCTTTGGGGAATTCGGCGAGTATCAAAGTACGCACGCGCTCGCAAACCTCGTGGATATTGACGTTGCCGACCACATGCGGACGCCGGTGCGGCGCCAGCAGCCGGTCCACCAGGGTTTGCAAACGGTCGGCCTCGCGCACGATGACCTGGGTGTACTCGGTCAAGTCGCGCGAGTCGAGTTCGAGTTGCAGCAACTGGGCCGCGCCGCGTATGCCGCCCAGTGGGTTTTTGATCTCATGCGCCAGGTTGCGGATCAACTCTTTGTTGGCCTGCGCATGCTCCAGTTGCCGTTCTTCGCGGTCCTGGCGGCTTTGGGTTTCCTGCGGCAGCAACTCAATCAGCACTTCATCCGGGTCTTCGCTGCTGGCCACCACCACATGCACTGCATACGGCTCTGCCCCCGGTCGTTTGAGCTGGGCATCAAAGCGCAGCGCAGAAAAATCATGCCGTCTGGCGCCTTTCAGCGATTGGGCAATGGCCGCCTCGTCGACAAACAGGCCCGGCACATCGACATCCTGTAAGTTACGCCGGGACAAGCCCATCACATCCTCGAACGAGGCGTTGGCGAACAACACGCGGTTGTCCCGCCTGACGACAAGCACCAGCGTAGCCAGCAAATCCAGGGCGTTGAAACGTTTATCCGGCATTTTGATGTACCAACTCAGGGCGCTCGCGCCAATTCACGGCGCAACGCGGCTTCGTCAGCCCGGCAACGCACCAGCTCGGTGCTGTTGGCCGGTAATTGCATACAACGCAACTGAAGTTTGCCCAGTTCATCATTCAAAATACTTCTGGCATGTCCATCGCGCTGGCGCTGGCCGTTGACGTCGACTTGCGGCATCGCCAACACCGGTGGCATGTCGTCGTTTTTATCCAAGTTTGGGCGTTTGCGCGGTGCGGTCATGGTGATGTCGGCCGGCAAATCCACTTGCTGGCAGTTCTCGCCCGGTCGCGGCTGGTTGGTGAACTCATGGCCGCAGCGCCACACCGGGTAAGCCGTCTGCTGCGCTGACAGATCCGCTGACAGCAAGCAGGCCATGACACACAGGACATAGACTGGCTTGAACATGGCGAAACTCCCATCCACACAAAGTAAAAAAAGGGCGGCACACGGCCGCCCTGTGGTCACAGGCTGGGCAGCCCGTGATTGAATCGCATGCCTGTGCTCAGAGTGAGTAGTACATGTCGAATTCCACCGGATGGGTGGCCATGCGAAAACGTGTGACTTCTTGCATTTTGAGTTCGATGTAGGCATCGATCATGCTGTCGGTGAACACGCCGCCTTTGGTCAGGAAGCCGCGGCCTTTGTCCAAATACTCCAGCGCCTGGTCCAGGCTGTGACACACGGTGGGCACCAATGCGTCCTCTTCGGGCGGCAAATGGTACAAATCTTTGGTGGCTGCTTCGCCGGGATGGATTTTGTTTTCGATACCGTCCAAGCCCGCCATCATCAGTGCGGCAAAGCACAGGTAGGGGTTGGCCATAGGATCGGGGAAACGTGCTTCGATACGGCGGCCTTTGTCGGACGCGACGTGAGGAATACGGATAGAAGCGGAACGGTTGCGGCTGGAGTAAGCCAATTTCACCGGGGCTTCAAAGCCAGGCACCAGACGCTTGTAGCTGTTGGTAGTCGGGTTGGTGATGGCGTTCAAAGCGCGAGCGTGTTTGATGATGCCGCCAATGTAGAACAAAGCGGTGTCGCTCAAACCAGCGTAGCCTTTGCCTGCAAACAGGTTTTTGCCGTCTTTCCAGATGGACTGGTGAACGTGCATGCCTGAGCCGTTGTCGCCGACGATGGGCTTGGGCATGAAGGTGGCGGTTTTGCCGTAAGCGTTAGCCACGTTCCACACCACGTATTTCAGTTTTTGTGTCCAGTCAGCGCGCTCAACCAAGGTGCTGAATTTGGTACCGATTTCGTTTTGACCGGCGCCTGCCACTTCGTGGTGGAACACTTCAACCGGGATGCCCATTTCTTCGAGCAACATGACCATTTCAGCGCGCATGTCCTGGGTGCTGTCGACGGGAGGTACGGGGAAATAACCGCCTTTGACAGTGGGACGGTGGCCACGGTTGCCGCCTTCGAGTTTGGCGCCGCTGTTCCAGGGGGCTTCGTATTCGTCGATTTTGAAGAATGCGCCGGACATTTCATTGCCCCATTGCACATTGTCAAAAATGAAGAACTCTGGCTCGGGACCGAAGTAAGCGGTGTCGCCCATGCCGGAAGCTTTCAAATAGGCTTCGGCGCGTTTGGCGATGGAACGGGGATCGCGGTCATAGGCTTTGCCGTCACCGGGTTCGAGCACGTCGCAAGACAAGACCATTGTGGGCTCTTGGAAGAAGGGGTCGAGGAAGGCTGTGTTGGCGTCAGGCATCAACAACATGTCAGAGGCTTCGATGCCTTTCCAACCGGCGATGGAAGAACCGTCAAACGCATGGCCTTCAGAAAACTTGTCTTCGTTGAACGCGGAAATAGGCACGGTCACGTGCTGTTCTTTGCCACGGGTATCGGTGAAGCGGAAGTCAACAAATTTGATTTCGTTGTCTTTGACGTCCTTCATGACGTCGGCGACGGTCTTGGCCATCAGATTCTCCTGGAGAGGTTGGTTGCAAATAAGAAGTTCAGCATTGTCGTGCACTTTTTATGCCACGCTTCTGGTCTGTGCAGAAATGTTTGAAATGCCATGATGAATTGTCAAAATTCAGGATTTGGCAGATGGGAATCTCTTTTTCCAGCGAAATCCCAAAATACCAGTCAGCTATTCAATGCGCCAAAACAATGCACTTTCAAAGACGCACCAATTCAGGGCCTAATTTTGCACCAAATTGGCTCAATCCGCTGAGCAATTGCACAAATGCGCTTTCCACCGCTGCAACCGGGCCTTTCACGCCCAGTTCAATATGTCGCCCGTACTCGGGATGGTCCACGCTTGGCAGGCTGAACACCTTGACCCCGGGGAATTTTGCCTCTATGGCTTCCATCAAGGGGGTGAGCGTGGCCTCCATCGAACCCATGACGATGACGGATTTTTCAAGCCGCTGGCCGGTGTTGGCGAATTCCGCATAAAAACGATCCAACACCCAGTCGAGCATGGGCCAGGCCATGACCGGAAACCCGGGCACGAAATGCACCACGCCTAGCGGGCCGCGACAGGTGAAGCCGGGGATTTTGTTGTACGGGTTGGGAATGATGTCCGCCCCTTGGGGAAAGCGCCCCATGTTCAATCGGTGCACATTGTCTTCACGCAAAGGCTCATACGGCAGGCCTTGCTCTAACGCCACGTCACGGGTTCGCTCGCGTATCAGCTGCTCTGCGTCGGGGTGTAATGCCAGCGGCACGCCCAGCGCCGCCGCCGCTGATTGACGGGTATGGTCGTCCGGCGTGGCACCTATGCCGCCGCAGGAAAACACCACACCGGGGGCGGTGAAGGCACGCTGCAAGGTTTGCGTCAGGCGCTGCGGGTCATCGCCGACATAATCGGCATGCGACAGACTAAGTCCCCGCGATGACAGCAATTCGATGACTTTGCTCATGTGTTTGTCTTGGCGCTTGCCGGACAATATTTCATCGCCGACGATGATGAGGCCGAATTCAGGCGCAGTTGTCAATGGATTCATGCAGACAATGCTAACAAGGACAGCGCAGTGAAAAGAAGACATGTATTAGCTGCAATGCTCGGCGGCGTCGGCGCATTGGTGGTCGGCTGGAGCGTGTTACCCGCCAGACAGCGTTTGCTTCCCGAAACGCCTTTGGCTGACAGCCCTGGTCAACCGGCCTTCAACGGCTGGGTGCGCATTGGCGCAGATGACACTGTCACCGTGGTGATGAGCCGCAGCGAAATGGGACAAGGTGTGTACACGGCGCTGTCCATGGTGCTGGCCGATGAACTGGATGCGCACCGCGACCAGGTACGCACCGAACAAGCCCCGATAGACCGCATTTACAACAACCTGGCAGTGGCGGTTGACGGCCTGCCGTTTCACCCGGACAGCCAGACCAGCCTTAAGCATGCCGCGCAACACCTGACCGCCAAAACCATGCGCGAGATCGGCTTGATGATGACCGGCGGTTCTTCCAGCATCAAAGACTTGTGGCTGCCCATGCGCCAGGCTGGGGCCAGCGCACGCGCCATGCTGGTGGAGGCAGCGGCGTCGCAATGGCAAGTACCTGCTGAGCAAATACAAGTCAAAGAAGGCGTGCTGTCTCACCCTTCGGGCAAATCGGCACGCTTTGGCGAACTGGCGGCATTGGCCGCGCAACAAGCCAGACCGGGAAATCCCAAACTCAAGACCGCAGAGCAGTTCACGCTGATCGGTCAAAGCGTTGCGCGCATTGAGGGAACTTCCAAAGTTGACGGCTCTGCGCTGTTCGGCATTGATGCGCGTCCCCCGGGCCTCTTGTATGCCGTGGTCGGCATGAACCCCGAGGTCGGCGGCACGTTTCAGATCTTTGATGAAACCCAGATCAAGCCCATACCCGGCGTGACTCGCATAGTGACGCTGCCCGAGTTGTACGGCAGCACCACCGGCATCGCCGTGGTCGCCAAGTCAAGCTATTTGTCGATGAAGGTATTGCGCCAGTTGGCGGTGGAATGGTGTCCGGGCAAAGCCAATAACCTATCCGACAGCCACATTCGCAATGCCATGGACATTGCCTTAGAGAGCAACAACGGTTTCACTTATTTTTCCAACGGCGATGCCGACCAGGCTTTGACCGCATCGGCCAGCCTGGTCAAAGCTGATTACAGCGTGCCTTATCTGGCGCACGCGCCCATGGAGCCGCCTAACTGTACGGTGTGGTTCAAAGAGGGTCGCGCCGAGGTCTGGGCGGCGACCCAAATTCCTGACCTCGCGCGTCACGTGGTGGCCCAGGTGCTGGGCATTGCCGACGACAAAGTGCAGCTTCACTTGATGTTGATTGGCAGCAGTTTCGGTCGACGCTTAGAGATGGATTTCATCGCCCAGGCTGCCTTTATTGCCAAGGCCTGCGAAGGCACGCCGGTGCAAGCCTTGTGGGATCGCAGCCAGGATTTGCAACACGATTTTTACCGCCCGGCTTGCGTCAGCAGGTTTACCGCCGGTCTGGACGACAAGGGGCATTTAAAAGCCTGGAAAAACGCCTCGGCCAGCCAGGCGGTGCTGCCTCAGGTGCTCGGCCGTTTGTTAGGTCTGCCATCGGCCGGCCCGGACAAAACCACGGCTGAAGGCGCTTATGACCAGCCGTATGAATGGCCGAATGCAAGCGTGACGCACAGCGCCATCGACCTGCCGGTGCCGGTGGGTTTTTGGCGCTCAGTCGGTCATTCGCACCAGGCATTTTTCAAAGAAAGTTTCATTGACGAAGTAGCCCACGCGGCCAAGCAAGATCCGCTGGCGTTTCGTTTGTCGCTGTTGCAAAAGCACCCGCGCCACGCCCGCGTGCTGCAACTCGCAGCCGACAAAAGCGGCTGGAAAACCACCTCTTACAAACACGCAGACGGCAGCCTGCGCGCCATGGGAATGGCTTTGCACGAATCATTTGGCAGCATCGTGGCGCAGGTGGCCGAGGTCTCGGTGAAAGACGGCAAACCTCAAGTGCACAAGGTCTGGTGCGCCATTGATTGCGGCACCGCTGTCAACCCCGACTTGATCGCTCAGCAAATGGAGGGCGCTGTCGCTTTCGGTTTGTCTGCCGCGCTTTACGGGCAAATCAACCTGGACAAGGGCCGGGTGCAGCAGAGCAATTTCCACAATTACCCGGTGTTGCGTCTGCCGCAAATGCCGGTGGTGGAAACTTTCATCGTGGCAAGCGATGCGCACCCGCAAGGCGTGGGCGAACCGGGCACACCGCCTATTGCACCGGCGGTGGCGAATGCCTTGTACATTCTGAGCGGACAACGCTTGCGTTCGCTGCCGCTGACATTGGCCGCGGCGCAGTCCTGAAGCGCTTTGCATTTGCATAGCGCGGTGACCCCATTCAAAACTGCTTATGACCTCTGTTGACTTAGCCCCCTTGCCCTTGCCCGACGGTGTCAGGTCGCGCCAGGTAAACATCTCCACCGGTCTGAACGTGCACCTGCTCGAAGCCGGTCACGGTACAGCGAGTGCCGCCAAACCGCTGGTGCTGCTGTTGCACGGATTCCCGGAACTGGCTTACAGCTGGCGTCACCAATTGGTCGCGCTGGCGCAGGCGGGGTTTCATGTGGTCGCGCCGGACTTGCGCGGCTGCGGCCGCACCACTGGCAGCGACGACCGCTATGACGGCGACTGGCGCGCCAGCGGTTTGCTACACATGGTCGACGACACGCTGGCGCTGGTGCAGGCACTGGGTCACTCGCATGTACACGCGCTGGTCGGCCACGATTTCGGCTCGCCCGTGTCGGCTTGGTGCGCCCTGACACGCCAGGATGTGTTTCGCAGCGTGGTGTTGATGAGCGCGCCGTTCGGAGGTCCGCCGGACGCTGCCACAGCAATCCAGATCTACGCGCATCTGACGCGCGAAGTCGAAGCTTTGAAACAACTGGATCCAGCGCGGCTGCATTACCACTGGTACTACGCCGGGCCGCAGGCCAACGACGATATGTGGCACGCGCCTCAGGGCTTGCACGATTTCATGCGCGCTTACTACCACGTGAAAAGCGCCGACTGGGCGCCGAACAAGCCGCACAACTTGAAATCCTGGACGGCGCAGGAACTGGCTTTGCTGCCGCACTATTACGTCATGCCTTTGCACCAAACCATGGCGCAGGCGGTGGCCGAGTTCATGCCGGACGCCGCCGCTGTTGCAGCTTGCCAATGGCTGACTGAGAAAGACCTGACGGTGTATTCGCAGGAATACACGCGCAGAGGCTACCAAGGGGGATTGCAGTGGTACCGCTGCGGTACCGACAGTGAGCACTTCACTGCCTTGTCAAAGTTCAGCGGTAAGGCCATTAACGTGCCCTCGGCCTTTATAGGTGGCGCAGCGGATTGGGGCGTTTTACAAACCCCGGGCGCGTTTGAAAAAATGCAAGGCCAGGGCTGTACCGATTTGCGTATCTGCGAATGGATACCCGGCGCCGGCCACTGGGTGCAGCAGGAACAGTCAGAGGCGGTGAACCGCTGCCTGCTGCGTTTTCTGGCGCAGTTGTAAAGCGCCGCATTTACCCGGGCACAAGCACCGCCCGGGCTTGTGGCTGATCAGCCGATCAAATCGACTTTGCCGCTGACGTCCATCACGCCTGTGATGACGCTCAGCTTGGGATGGCGTTTTTTCACGGCTTCGCGGAAGGTGGCCAGCGCCTCGGCATGCGCCTCGGTTTCGCTTTCGCGTTTAGACACAGCGGCTTCGCCGAAAGCCAATTTGGCGGCGCCGCAATCGCGATGCGTCAAACCGACCACGCGCTTGATGTGGTGCAAAGACACGGTGATATCCAGATTGTCCCAATAGGTTTTGTGCCAGGCTTCAAACTTGGGATGCACCGCACCGATAGGGCCACCGGCCATGACGAAATGGCTGTAGTTGTCTTCCAGCTTGTCGCGGCTGACACCTTGCAACAAGCCCATGTACTGCCAGCTCAGTGTGGTGAAACGCGGGTCAATACAGTTGACCAACATGGATTCGTAGTTACCGCCACCGGCCCAGCTGGCAGAGGGCGCGGCCAGGGCCAGACCACCTGCCACGGCACCGGCTGCGCCCCAGTTCAAAAACTGGCGACGGCCCATGCCTGCGCTTGGCGACATGGAAGGCGGTGTACAGCAAGCACAAGATGAAAGCTTGTTGGAAATTGAACGGAAAACTTGATCGGACATGGTGGCACCTTGGTGAATGAGGGGGAATTGCGCGCCATGACCGCAGGGGTCAGAAAACGCACAAACGATTCTTGAGATTTGGCAATATCGGCATGAATTCTATAAATTTAAGTTAATTCAGCA
>CAISPG010000137.1 GCA_903887325.1 uncultured Burkholderiales bacterium
GGCGCAAGCGGCCGCCACCGAAACCATAGACAAGGCCGAATTGCAACCCGGTGACCTGGTGTTTTTCAATACCTTGCGCAAAACCTTTAGCCATGTCGGCATTTATGTCGGCGAAGGGCGCTTCATACATTCACCGCGCGCGGGCGGCGAAGTGCGTATTGAAAACATGTCAGACAGTTACTGGCGCAATCGTTTTAATGGCGCCCGCCGTGTCAGCGCAGATGCAGTTGTTACCAAGCCGGATCTCTCACTGCGCTGAGTTCGCACAGCCTGTCTCACGCCATGTCAGACCCCATACTGATCGCCCGCAACAGGAGCACTCAATGTTTTCTGTTGCCGCAACTGGTTAACCGCCACGGTTTGATCACCGGGGCCACCGGATCCGGCAAAACCGTCACTTTGCAAACCATGGCCGAAGGTTTATCACGCACAGGTGTTCCTGTGTTCTTGGCCGACGTCAAAGGAGACCTGACTGGCATGAGCCAGACGGGCAAGTTGTCGGACAAGATGGCGGCTGTATTGAAAGAGCGCGGCCTTGACACGCCCGCATTTGCCGCCAGTCCGGTCACGTTGTGGGATGTGTTCGGTGAACAAGGCCACCCGGTGCGCGCAACTGTCAGTGACATGGGGCCTTTGTTGCTGGCGCGCATGTTGAATCTGAACGACACCCAGGCAGGTGTGCTCAATCTGGTGTTCAAGATCGCGGATGACAACGGCTTGTTGTTGCTCGATTTGAAAGACCTGCGCGCCATGCTGCAACACGTGGGCGAAAACGCCAAGGACTACACCAGCGAATACGGCAATATCAGCGCCGCCAGCGTAGGCGCGATTCAACGTGGCTTATTGCAGATTGACGAGCAAGGCGGGAACCGCTTCTTCGGCGAGCCCATGCTCGACATCCACGATTTCATGCAAACCGACGGCAACGGCCACGGTCTGGTGAACATTCTGGCAGCCGACAAGCTGATGAACTCCCCGCGTCTGTATGCCACTTTTTTGCTGTGGATGCTTTCTGAGTTGTTCGAGCAGCTGCCCGAGGTCGGAGACCTGGACAAGCCCAAACTGGTGTTCTTTTTCGACGAAGCGCATTTGCTTTTCAACGAAGCACCTAAGGCCTTGGTTGAACGCATTGAACTCGTGGTGCGCCTGGTTCGCTCCAAAGGCGTGGGCGTGTATTTCGTCACACAAAACCCGCTGGATATACCTGACAGTGTGCTGGGGCAGCTCGGCAACCGGGTGCAACACGTATTGCGTGCTTTCACGCCCCGTGACCAAAAAGCTGTGGCGGCAACAGCTCAAACCATGCGGCCGAAAAAAGGGCTGGACATTGAAGCGGCCATCACTGAGCTGGCTGTGGGCGAAGCCCTGGTCAGCCTGCTTGACGAAAAAGGACGTCCCGGCGAAACCGAACGCGTGTTTGTTCTGCCCCCCGGCAGTCAGCTCGGCCCTATAACGCCAGAGCAACGCAAATTATTGATGGCTGAATCACTGTTGGCAGGTGTTTACGAAAAAACCGTGGATCGCGAATCAGCCTACGAAAAAATCAAAGGTCGCGCGCCTGCCATGGACGAGCATGCGGTCAGCCAGGCCAGACAAAGCATGCAAACCGCTTCAACACCTGCTGACAATGGAGTCATGGGCCAGGTGTCTGAGCTTTTGTTTGGCTCCACCGGCCCGCGCGGCGGACGGCACGATGGCGTTGCACAACTCGTAGTTAGAAGCGCGGTTAGAACTGTAGGTTCTGCCATAGGCCGCGAAATCGTACGCGGCGTACTCGGTGGTCTCTTAGGCGGCGGTCGTCGGCGCTGATTGCCTGTAATACAGCTTTAATTTCAAACTTCCGGCGAATCTCAAAACATGAGATTTATTTCAGAATTCAATAATTGAATTATTTATTATTCTTCCTATCGCTTTGATGGACATTTTGAATTCGATATTCATCTTAGAGTATTTATCACTAGTGTCCCAACGTTTGCCGTCAGACTCAGCGTAACCTCATGATTTATTTGAATAAATCTGACTTTCCCCTTGTCCACGATTTGAATCGTTTTCCGGACTTAGGGCATGCTCGGCGGA
>CAISPG010000138.1 GCA_903887325.1 uncultured Burkholderiales bacterium
CTCACGCTTGCGTGTGCGTTTGGTGACCAATTCAAATCCGGTGCTGGCAAAGGTAGTTTGTTTCATTTACCTATAACGCTTGAGTCAGTGCTGTGGATGACTTATGCAGAGATTCCCTATAAATTTAAGTTAATTCAGCAAAAATTAGGGTTTCCGATTGTAAATGTTTACTTTTTATTTCAGTCCTGCATATTGGGATTCGCGCTCTGACAAAACCAGCCGGTTGACCTGCTCGGCCGGCAAGCCCATCAGACTCAAGGTGTGGGTGGCCAAGCTCAGGCTGACCTCGAAAGCGTCTGGCACCACTTCGTGGGCCCCGGCTTGTTTGAGCAAAGACATGTCGTGGTCGTCACGGGTGCGCACAATCACCGGCACTTGCGGCACATGGGCGCGCACCAGTTCAATCACACGCAGCGCGGTAGCGGTATCGTCAAAACTGACCACCACGGCAGAGGCGCGGTTAAGGCCTGCCGACACCAGGTTGGACATCTGAAACGAGTCGCCCACTTCGACCTGATGGCCGTCCAGCACCCCGGTCTTGACCACCTCGGGGTTCACGTCCAACGCAATATAAGAAATAGATTGCTGCTCGAGCAACTGGCACAGATTGCGCCCGGTGTGGCCGAAACCGCAGACCAGCACATGGTGGTCTATGGCCATGGCGTGGCTGGCCAGCCTGGTGATTTGCAGCGATTGCGTCAACCAGTCGTCCGGCGAAAAACGGAATACCAGCCGGTCCGCGTGTTGAATCAAAAACGGCGTGGCTACCATGGACAAGACCATGGCGGCCAGCACAGGATTGGACCAGCGCGGCTCGATCAAATGCTGGGCCAAACCCAGCGTGAGCAGAACAAATCCGAATTCACCGGCCTGTGCCAGATAAATACCGGTGCGCGCTGCCACGCCGTTGCCGGCGCCGCCTATGTAAGCCAGCACTCCGATCAACACCGCCTTCACGATCACAGGAATCAGCGCCAGCACCAAGACCCACGGCCACTGCAGTTGCAGTACATGCCAGTCCAGCTTCATGCCCAAAGTGATGAAAAACAAGCCTAGCAACACATCATGAAACGGACGGATGTCTTCCTCGACCCGGTGCTTGTAATCGGTCTCGGCAATCAGCATGCCAGACATGAATGCGCCCATGGCCATGGACAGACCGGCGTGCTCGGTGATCCAGGCCAAACCCAAAGTCACCAACAAAATATTCAGCATGAACAGTTCTTCGCTGTCACGGCGGTCGACCACTCGCAGCCACACGCGCATGGCTTTTTGCCCGCCCCATAGCAGCAGGCCGACCAGCGCCGAGGCTTTCAGCAAAGCCAGCGACAACTCGGTCCACACATTGCCTTCGTTCATTTGCCCCAGCGCCGGAATCAGCACCAGCAAAGGCACCACCGCCAGGTCTTGAAACAACAATGCGCCAATCACCCGGCGTCCGTGCTGGGTGTCGATTTCAGAGCGTTCGGCCATCAGCTTGACCACGATGGCGGTGCTGGACATAGCAAGCGCTGCGCCCAACACCACGGCACCCTGCCAGGTCAAGTCCCAGGCCAGGCCCAGAGTCGGCAACAGCCTCGATAACAAAAAATGTCCGAGCACCGTTCCCAGCAAAGTCACCAGCACCTGCGCCATGCCGAAACCAAACACCATGTGCCGCAACCGCATCAACTTGGGCAAATTGAATTCAAGACCAATGACAAACATCAGCAGCACCACGCCGAGTTCGGCCACCGAGGCCACCGCTGCTTCGCTTTGTTCAATCAAAGCCCCGCCCTGCCCCAGAAAAATACCAGCCAGCAAATAACCCAGGATGGCCGGCAAATGCAATAAACGGCAGCCAACCACGCCGACAATGGCGAACAACAGGTAAATCAATGCGGTGTCTATGGTGCCCATCTGTAAACATGATAGGTGGTTAACATGACAACACCGTTCAAGTGACACCAAGTATTTACTTTAGAAAAAAAGTTTTTTAATGAGTAACCACGATCTTCCTCAACTGCGCCAGGACCTGCTGGACATCCCCGACAACCACAAACTGCACGGCGGCAACTTGCTGACACACCCGCCAAAAATTTTGCTGCTCTACGGTTCACTGCGCGAGCGTTCTTTCAGCCGCTTGCTGGCCGAAGAAGCCGCGCGATTGCTGCAAACCATGGGCTGCGAAACGCGGTTCTTCAACCCGAGCGGTTTACCTTTGCCAGACGATGCGCCGGACACCCACCCCAAAGTAGTGGAACTGCGCGAACTGAGCGCATGGTGTGAAGGCATGGTGTGGAGTTCACCAGAGCGCCACGGCGCGATGACCGGCATCATGAAAGCGCAAATCGATTGGATACCGCTGGCGCTGGGTGCGGTACGCCCGACCCAAGGCAAAACGCTGGCGGTGATGCAAGTCAACGGCGGCTCGCAGTCGTTCAACGCGGTCAACCAGATGCGCGTGCTCGGGCGCTGGATGCGCATGATCACCATACCGAATCAATCATCGGTCGCCATGGCGTACAAAGAATTTGAGGAGGACGGCCGCATGAAGCCGTCGGCGTATTACGACCGCGTGGTGGATGTGATGGAAGAACTGGTGAAATTCACCCTGCTGACGCGCTCGGTGTCCGGCTATTTGGTGGACCGGTACAGCGAACGCAAAGAAGCGACGCCGCTTGACCCCAAAGTGCTTTGAAATATTGATGGCTTGGCGGCGCGGGCACCAACCGGGTGCCCGCGGTTTAAAGCTGCACTGTTTTAGGCTCCCATTTTTCGCAGGCGTTGTCCGGCCTGACCTCGGCGAAATGCGACATCAGCTTGAACTTGCGCGCGATTTCCGAGGCTTTGAAGTAATCAAAACCGCAGCGCAAACCCGTCTTTGCTGATTGCGACGGCATCAGGTAACTACAGGTCTGGCACAGGGGCGGCGGGATGTTCACTTTGTCTCTCGTTGGTATCGGCGGGTTTAGGTGCTATGTTGACAGCAATTGCTGTGCCACCTCATTCAGGAATGGACGCATGCACCTAAGCCGACTAGGATGAACACTAGATAAACCTGAACCCCACCGCTGATGATTGATGCCCGCTACTGCCAGCTGATGGCCGACTACAACCAATGGATGAACACCAAGCTGTACCGCGCTTGCGCCTCGCTGCCCGAACATGAATTGCATGCGGACAAAGGCGCGTTCTTTCAATCCATTTACATGACCTTGAACCACATCGCGTATTCCGACTTGGCGTTTTTATCGCGCTTCACGGGTGACCCGCCACAAGTGCCACCGCTGGGTGAAGATTTGTTCGGCGGCTTTCATGCGCTCAGCGTTCAACGACAGCAATTGGATTTAAGGATGTGTGAGTGGACAAAAAGTCTGACCTCAGAGTGGCTGGCGCAAACACTGACCTATGTCAGCAAAGTAGACGGTAAGCAAAGAACCGCGCCGCATTGGGTATTGGTGACGCATGTGTTCAACCACCAGACACATCACCGTGGACAGTTGACCACCCTACTGACTCAGCAAGGGGTTGATGTGGGTTCTACGGATTTGCCTTTTATGCCGCAGTTTGAATATATTGCGCCACTTGACTCATGATTAAAACAGGCAGAAGCGGATCACGCGGCATGGCTGGCACAACTTAAGAGGTAAAAAATGACTTCAGACATTGAATCAGGCAGCACCAATGTGTATGCGGATTTGGGATACACCAATGCCGCAGAAATGCAGCGCAAATCCTCGCTTGCCGCAGAAATTGGCCGCGCCATCAAGGCACGCAAACTGACGCAGGATGCAGCAGCTGAACTTTTGGGCATTGATCAGGCGAAAATTTCAAAGATTACCCGGGGTCAATTTCGAGGTGTCAGCGAAGCCAAATTGCTTGAACTGGTGACCAAGTTGGGCCACGATATAACCATCATTGTGAGCAAAAAGAAACGTCAAGGCACGGGGAAGATAGAGCTATCTTTTGCTTGATCCTTCGCCATCAGGCCTCACCCCGCAATAAAGCCATCAAGTCATGGGTACGCCACTTCACATCAGCCATTGCGGTTCAACGTCTATAAATAAATGCGGCACTGAGACCCTATGAGACCCGCCCCCGCAACGCCCGCACCCAATGAGCGCCCGCCTTTAAACGCGTCGCTTAGCGCCAGCAGCTTTGCCGCTTGGTATTGGTTAAAAAGCGAATTGCAAGCGTTTTGTCGCGCAGAGGGATTGCCTACGGGTGGAAGCAAAGCAGAGTTATTGCAACGGGTTGGCAGACATCTAGGCGCTGAACTTGCGCCCTTGCCTTTCAAACGTCAATCACGCAAAACAGCATTGTCCGCCGAGCTAAACATACACGCCATCATCCAAGCAGGTTGGCCACTGAGCCACGGGCTGCGCGACTTTTTTATCAGCCAAGTGGGCGATGCATTTCGGTTCAACCAAGCCTTGCGCGACTTGTTCCAAAACCCGCAAGGCCAAACGCTGGGGCAAGCCGTGGACTTGTATTTGCAAACACGCCATCAGCAAAAGCAGATTGGCGCGCAATTTCAATTCAATCAACACATGCGCGACCACTTTGCAAAACACCCTGGCGCGACACGCGCACAGGCCCTGCAAGCGTGGCGAGAGAAACGCCAGACGGCGGGGAGTTTGAGCCAAACGGGTGAGCCGTGAAAATATGGCCGAGAACTTCGTGATCAAAAATCTCAATCTGTATTCGTATCAATTGGTTAATTAAAAGGCTTTTTTGCCATTTCATTGATACCATAGCGCTCATTTACCAGACGCTTATATGTCTTCACCGCACTTCCAACTTGAATCCCTCTCTAACCAAACCGATGCCGACTTGCATCAGTCCATCCGCGCCTTGTTGCTCGCCGCGCGCGCAGAGGTGCGACATGCTGTCAACTCCGCCATGTTGCAAACAGATCAACAGATACCTTTCTAAAGAAAATTTTATTGCTATCCACGGAATTCCACCGTGGGAATTCGTAAATCAAATTCTTTCAGAATCAAACTTGGATTTTCGTGTCGAAAGTCCACCATTGGCTGAAGATGATCCTTATGAACCTAAGCTAATAAAAATAACAAAAGACGTTGAAATGCGCTTTAGCGACCTATCCTCAGGCGAAAAGGTATTGATGTCGTTTGCACTGTGTCTTTACAACACGAAAGATAGCCAAGCTGAATGGCAACACCCAACTGGCCGATGCCATGGCGCGTACGAAACCGAGTCACAAACTCAATTTCTCGAAATACCTGTTGAATGAAGTCAACGGCAAATGGACGCTGTCTGTGGTGAATGACCAGGTGGCTTTGCAACGCGAAAGCGCCCGCCGCTTAGCGGCATTAGGCGGCTCCGATCCTGATATTCAAGCTATTCCACGTCGCCAGTCCAAGCCCGCATGATTTTGTTTGATGCCTCACTTTAGGTTGATCACTGCTAGTTCATTTTTATTCGCTGGGTTTCATGAAAAATCACTTAAAACCCGCCGGTCTAGCCCTTGATTTGTCGTTTTTCAGCTAAGAAAAAGCCTGTTTTGTCGTTTTCTGGCTAAATAAATGATTCGGACATGTTTTTAGTCCAACTGGAATTTATAACCCCAATTGGGGTATGATCAACCCTATTATGGGTATCAAAAACACTTCCAACGAACCCGTCTCTCTGGCAGACGCCTTGTTCCCCAAGGTTCGCCAGCGTGTGCTGTCCGTCTTATTTGGCACGCCGGACCGCAGCTTTTACGCCAACGAGGTGATTGCGCTGGCGCAATCGGGCACGGGTGCGGTGCAGCGCGAGTTGGCAGACCTGTCTGCGGCGGGCTTACTGACAGTGACCAAACAAGGCAATCAAAAACATTTCCAAGCAAACACCAAGGCACCGGTGTTTACCGAGTTGCGCTCGCTGGTGCTTAAAAGCATGGGGTTGGCCGATGTGTTGTTCAAAGCATTGATGCCATTGAGTGGCCAGATCGAGCAGGCGTTCATTTATGGATCAGTCGCGCGTCAGCAAGACACAGCACACAGCGATGTGGATCTGATGGTGATCAGCGACACACTGGCTTATGGCGAGTTGTTTGGCGCATTGGAAAGCGCCACGCTGTCGCTAGGTCGTCAAGTGAACCCTACGCTTTACACCTCAGCAGATTGGGACAAGCGCTTGCAAAGTGACGGTGCTTTTGTCACCCGAGTCTGGCAGCAACCCAAGATATGGCTGATAGGCAGTGAGGAGTAAGACCATGCCAACGTCGCTTGAAAATCTTTGTGGGCCAGGAAAACCACTGAAGGCAGAGGCGACTGATGCCAATGAAATCGCCGGGCTACTGCGCACAGGTGAAGCAAGGTTGCATGATGCACAGAATACTTCGCTGGCTTTGGAAAGCCGATTCGATTTGGCCTACAACGCCGCTCACGCCCTTTGCCTGGCAGCACTGCGACGCAAAGGCTATCGGGCAGCTAATCGCTATATCGTGTTTCAGGTCTTACCGCATACTTTGGGCTTGGGGCCCGAAGTGTGGAGAGTGCTGGACAAATGCCACAACACACGGAATTTAGGCGAATATGAAGGCTTGCTTGAGGTGGATGATCGCTTGGTCGCTGATCTGATCAGCGCTACTGAGGCTGTATTGATCGCAATTCAAAAATAAGTTCATCACCTGCTTTGGGTTGCGGTTTGTAAAGTTTTACTCCCGCTGGTTTGGCTCCATTAGATTGCTTATGCGCAATAGCCTCTTTCAGGCCTTGTTTGATACTGTGAAATGCTTTAGTCATACTGCATCCTCCTTCACCCAATCATAAACAGCTCATCAAAGCGTAGACTCCCCTCTCCCCCACTCTGCTTCCCCCCATGAACCGCCCCATCCTCGCCACTGACCACATACACCCCGCCATCCGCGACACCATCGCTCAGCACCGACAAGACATACTCACTGAAGTGCAACAAGCAGTTCAGCAACATGCGGTGGTGGTGGTTGGCATGGCGCAAAACCCCATGGTCAAACAAGCACGCCAAGCGCTGGCCGATGCAGGTTTTGCGGTGCATTACTTGGAATACGGCAGCTACCTCAGCCAATGGCGGCGTCGCAATGCCTTGAAGATGTGGACCGGCTGGCCCACGTTTCCCATGGTGTTTGTGAATCAGGTGTTCATAGGCGGCGCCAAGGACGTGAAAGCCCTGATCGCCTCAGGTGAATTGAAGAAACCCGCTTGACGCATAAGATGGGCTGAATGCCTATGAATTCTTTATCCGCCCGCTACGCAGCTGTCCGTCAACACACTTTGAAGCTCGCCGCGCCTTTGAGCGCCGAGGACCAGTGTGTGCAGTCCATGCCCGACACCAGTCCGACCAAATGGCATTTGGCGCACACCAGCTGGTTTTTTGAAAACGTCGTGCTGTTGCCTCACCTGCCGGGCTATCAGGTGTTTGACGCTTCATTCGCCTATCTTTTCAACTCCTATTACGAAGCGCTGGGGCCGCGCCACCCGCGCCCGCAACGCGGCTTGTTGACCCGCCCTGCGCTCTCGCAAGTGCTGGCGTTTCGCGAACACATCAACGTCGGCATGCAGCAACTGCTTTTGAATGAAAGCAAACTGCCTAGAGAAGCATTGGCTTTGATTGAACTTGGTCTGAACCACGAGCAACAACACCAGGAACTGCTGCTCACAGATGCTTTGCATTTGCTGTCTTGCAACCCGCTGCTACCGGCCTACGACAAGTCTTTCAAACACGCCAGCGCCAGCAACGCAGACTTGCAATGGCAGACATTCGACGAAGGCCTTCGCACTTTGGGCCGACCGGTGGATTCAACAGGATTTGCATTCGACAACGAAAGCCCGGCGCACCAGCGGTTTGTCCAAGGCTTTCAAATCGCCAACCGTTTGGTGAGCTGCGGTGAGTACCTGGCGTTCATTGAAGACGGCGGTTACGACAACGCAGACTTGTGGCTGTCCGAAGGCCGGGCGCAAGTGTTGCAACACGCTTGGCAATGCCCGCTGTATTGGCTGGCACCGCAAGACCCGCGCGCACCCTCAGACCAATGGCAAGTGTTCGGCTTGAATGGCGTGCAAGCGCTAGACCCGCTAGCGCCCGTGGCCAACCTGAGTTTTTACGAAGCCTCTGCCTACGCGCAATGGGCCGGTGCGCGCTTGCCCACCGAGTTTGAGTGGGAAGTGGCAAGCAGCCAAGCAGGCGTGCACGACATGCATGCGCAGGTGTGGCAATGGACGCGTTCCGCGTATGAGCCCTACCCCGGTTTTGTGCCGGCCAGCGGCGCGGTGCGCGAGTACAACGGCAAATTCATGGTCGGCCAGCAAGTGCTGCGCGGCAGCAGCCTCGCCACCTCACCGCAACACAGCCGCCACACTTACCGCAATTTTTTCCCGGCCCACGCACGCTGGCAGTTCAGCGGTTTGCGTCTGGCCAAAGATTTATAAACCCTTAGATCATGACCTTCCCCGATACTGAACGACTGCAATTCATGCAGGACATGCAAGCTGCACTATCGCAGTCACCGAAAAGCATTTCACCGAAATATTTTTATGACCAAGCGGGTTCTGCACTGTTTGACCGCATTTGCGAATTGCCCGAGTACTACCCCACGCGCACCGAGTTGTCCATTTTGCAAACGCATGCAGCGGATATGGCGAAGCACATGGGCGAGCATGCAGACATCATCGAATTCGGCGCAGGCTCATTGCAAAAAATCCGTTTGCTGTTGAACGCGGCATCAAAGCCCGCACGCTATGTGCCCATGGATATTTCTGGCGCACATCTGCAATCGGCCAGTGCGGTGCTGCAAAACGAGTTCAAAGATTTACTGATCCAACCCTTGGTAGCCGACTACACCCTTGCATGGCATCTGCCAGCACCATTGCCGCACGCGGGCAAGCGGGTGGCGTTTTTCCCCGGTTCAACCATTGGCAATTTTTCGCCAGCGCAAGCAATGGCCTTTTTTCGCAACTGCGCGCAACACCTGACGGGTGGCGCATTGTTGCTGGGTGTGGACTTGATCAAGTCGCCCGATGTTTTGCATGCGGCCTACAACGACGCAAAAGGCGTGACTGCAGCCTTCAACCTCAACTTGCTGGCACGCGCCAACCGCGAACTCGGATGCGACTTTGACCTCAGCCAATTTGCGCACAGCGCTTTTTACAATGCGCCCTTGCAACGCATTGAAATGCATTTGCTCAGCTTGCGCTCACAAACCGTGCATTTGAATGGCAAAGCCTATATGTTCCATGAAGGTGAAACCTTGCACACCGAGTATTCGCACAAGTTCACCATCGCCGGGGTACAACAGGCCGCACAATCAGCGGGTCTGCAAGCCGGTCCGGTCTGGACCGACCCGCCACATCTTTTCGGCCTGCTCTGGCTGGACATTCCCCACACACAGGAGACCTCAACATGAGAGCTATTTGGAACGACACCGTGGTTGCCGAAAGCAACGACACAGTTTTGGTTGAAGGCAACCATTACTTTCCCGCAGACGCCTTGAACAAAAATTTTGTGTCCCCGAGCAACCACAAAACCATGTGCGCATGGAAAGGCCAGGCCAGTTATTTGTCGCTGCTGGTGAACGGCGAGTTGAACAACGACGCGGTCTGGTATTACGCTGATCCGAAACCGCAGGCCGAAGAAATCCGTGGTCGCGTGGCGTTCTGGAAAGGCGTCAAGGTCACCGAATAAGTCGCCTTCTTGACAACTGATTAATTATTTAAGTTGTTCGCCTAGGGTATACCCCCGAATCACCTCTTCAAGCCTGTTTATCTCGGCCACAATGTCGGCTTTCGCTTGATAGATAGTGGCTTTTATGAATTTGGATCTGGTGCTGCTGGCAGTCGCCGATGGCGTTTCTTATGCCGGTTTGCTCTTCATGGTTTCTTTGGGTTTGACGCTGGTATTCGGTGTCATGGGCATTGTCAACGTGGCGCACGGTGCGCTCTACGCTTTCGGTGGCTACGCGGCCTCGACCTTTACCCTGCTGGCCATGCCGCAAAACCCGTCCACAGCGACTTTGCTGCTGATACTGCCGCTGGCCGCTGTGCTGGTCGGTCTGGTGCTGGGCACGGCCATCGAAGCAGGATTGCTGCGCCGCATTCAAGGGCGCGATCCGGTTCAGCAATTGCTGATGACCTTCGCCGGTTTCATGGTGCTCGAAGACGTGCAACGCCTGGTCTGGGGCACTCAGCCTTACTCAGCGCCTGAAGTCATTTCACGCCTGGGCACGGTGAGTTTTTTCAATGTCACTTACACCACCTACCAGTTGATTCTGATTCCTGCGATGGCCTTGGTCAGCTACGCCGGGTTGATGTTCTTTTTGCGCTTCACCTCGGCCGGTCGCCAGGTGGTGGCCGTGACGCACCACCGAGAAATGGCCACTGCGCTGGGCATCAATGCCAAACGCGTGGGCTGGCTCACTTTTGTGCTGGGCGCTTCGCTCGGTGCTTTGGGTGGCGCCATGGCTGCACCCACCACTTCGATGGTGCCGGGTGCCGGTGCCGACATGATTGTTTTGTCTTTCTCTGTGGTCGCCACCGCAGGTATGGGACAAATCACCGGTGCATTGCTGGCCTCGTTGATGATCGGCCTGACCCGCGCCGCAGCGGTGTACATGGCACCCGAGTGGGAAGTCGCTGTCCCTTACCTGATCATGGTGCTGGTGCTGCTGGTGCGGCCTGACGGCCTGTTCTCGGTCGCACAAGCGCGCAGGATTTGACATGATCAATCTCATCGGATTCATCGGGGCGGTGTTGTGTCTGTTGCTGGGCTGGCAATTCCCTTGGAGCAAAACCCCGCTCATTATGGGCTTGTGTTACGGCCTGGCGAGTCTGGGCGTGTCCATCATGATGCGCGCCGGGCAAGTCTCTTTCGGCCACGCTTTGTATGCAGCCATTGGTGCTTACAGCGTGGCCTTTCTGGCGCGCGCCTACCCCGGCCTGGATGGCATGTGGATGCTGGCGGGCGCGGTGCTGGTCAGCGGCGTGGCCGGGGCATTGGTAGGCGTGTTTGTGGTGCGCTACCGGGGCATCTTTTTCGGCATGTTGAACCTGGCGCTGAGCATGGTGGTCTATGCCATGCTGGGCAAGATGTACACCATCTCCGGCGGCACCGACGGTCTGCGCCTGGACCGACCGGCCTTGCTCGGCAGCGTGCTCGAGCGCGCTGACTTTGAATCTGCCTTGTTGCTGCTGGTGGTGTTGTCGGCGGTGTTCATGGTCTGGCTGGTGCAACGCTATTTCAAATCTGCCGCCGGTGAAGCGCTGTCGGGCATCAAGTCCAACGAAACCCGGCTGGAATACCTTGGCATGTCGGCGCGGCTCATCATGTGGCAGGCCTATGTGTTGTCGGCTTTGCTGGTGGGTTTGTCCGGCGGCTTGTTCGCGCTGGTGCAAGGACTGGTGACGCCGGACATAGGCGCCTGGTTCCGCTCGGGCGAATACGTGTTCATCGCGGTGCTGGGCGGTTCGGGTCATGCCATGGGCGCGTTTTTGGGCGCGGTGGTGTTTGAAGTCGTCAAGCTGTTTGCCGCGGCTTACATGACAGGCATCTGGCAAATGCTGCTGGGCTTTACTTTGATATTCGTCATCATCCTGGCGCCTGACGGCATCGTCGGCCTGCTGCGCAAACGCCGCGCAAGTGACTCAGGAGAACAGCCATGAGCGCCTTGCTCAGCACCCGGGGTTTGTACCTCAGCTTCGGCGGCGTGATCGCGGCCGACAACATCGATTTCGAGTTGCAACGCGGCGAAAGCCTGGCCGTCATCGGCCAAAACGGTGCAGGCAAAACCACTTTCATCAACATCTGCACCGGTTTTTTAAAACCCGAGCGCGGTCAGGTCTTGTTCAACGGCCAGGATGTGACCGCCCGCGAACCCCGTCATTTGGTGCACCTTGGGCTGGCGCGTTCGTTTCAGTTGCCGCAATTGTTTTTGGATCACACCGTGCGCCAGTGCCTGGAGATTGCCGCCGCCGGTCGCAGCGGTCGATTGGCCTGGTTCACGGCGCTGTCAGATGCCGTGGACGCGCGTGAGGTGGACGACACGCTGGCACTGGTGGGTTTGCGCGACCGAGCCAACGTACCTGCCATGGCTTTGCCGGAAGGCCAACGCAAACTGCTGGACGTGGCCATGGCGTTGATGCTCAAGCCGCAACTCATGATCATGGACGAGCCGACCAGCGGCGTCGCCTCCAACAGCAAAATGCAATTGATGGACACGGTGATGCAGGCGCTGGCCGAGCGTCAGGTGACCAGTTGGTTTGTCGAGCACGACATAGACATCGTCAAACGCTATGCCACCCGTGTTGCGGCCTGGATTGGCGGACGTGTAGCCGCCGATGGCCCACCCGACGATGTGTTGAACCAGCCGCAGGTGCGGCAGGAAATATTGGGGACGCGCTGATGCTGCTGATAGACCAACTCTCAGTCGAGCTTGCTGGCGTGCAGGTGCTGCGTCGCATACACGCGCATGTACTCACCGGCAGCACCGTGGCGGTGATAGGCCGCAACGGTGCCGGCAAAACCACGTTGCTGCGCAGCATCATGGGCTTGGTCGCGGTGAGCGGCGGCAGCGTTTTGTTTGACAAAACCGAATTGCTAAAGCAACCGGCGCATCGCCGTGCCGCACTGGGCATAGGCTATGCGCCTGAAGACCGCATCATTTTTCCGACGCTGTCTGTGCTGCAAAACCTGCTCCTGCCGGCCGAGGTGCTGGGCTTGTCTGCTTTTGACCTGGACTTGCGTTTACAGGCCACGCTGGAAGTGGTGCCGCAGCTCGAACCCATGCTGGCGCGATCCGGCGCAGCGCTGTCCGGCGGTCAAGGCAAGATGGTGGCATTGGGACGCGCATTGATGGCGGGCTCTCGGCTGGTGCTGCTGGACGAACCGTTGCAAGGACTGGCTCCGGTGCTTGCTGAACAGTACGTGCAATCCATCAGCAGGCTGCGTCAACTGCGCCCGGAATTAAGCGTGGTCATCACCGAATCCAATGCCGGTCTGCTGACCGGCATGCCCGACCAGACCTGGTCACTCGAACGCGGCTCGCTCAGCCTCGAACAACACAGCACACATTAAACTTTTTCCTGGGAGAACACCACATGGCACACATGATCATCGGCGGCAAAACCTGTCAAGCCGTAAGCGGCGAAACGCTGGAAGTACGCTCACCGGTCGACGGCCAGGTGTTTGAACACATTCCACGCGGCCAAGCGGCTGACATCGATTTGGCCGTGCGCGCCGCGCGTGCTGCACTCTCCAGCGACTGGGGCAAACTCAACGCCAGCGAACGCGGCCGTTTGATGATGAAACTCAGTCACCTGGTGACCGAACACGGCGAAGAACTGGCGCTGCTGGAAGCCAAAGACACCGGCAAACCCATGACCACGGCCCGCAATGACATGATTGTGCTGGCCCGTTACTTCGAGTTTTACGGCGGTGCAGCCGACAAAGTGCACGGCGAAGTGATTCCGTTTTTGAACGGTTACCAAGTCAACCTGTTGCGCGAACCGCTGGGCGTGACCGCGCACATCATTCCCTGGAACTACCCGGCACAAATGATGGGCCGCAGCATCGCGCCCGCCTTGGCCATGGGCAACGCCGTGGTGGTCAAGCCAGCCGAAGACGCTTGCATGAGTTGTTTGCGGATTGCAGAACTCGCACTGGAAGCAGGTTTTCCCGCAGGCGCTTTGAACATCGTCAGTGGCTTGGGCGAAGAAGCCGGTGCGGCGCTGGCCAACCACCCTGACATCAACTTCATCAGCTTCACCGGCTCCAACGAAGTCGGCGTGCTGGTGCAACAAGCGGCTGCGCGTCACGCGGTCAAATGCACTTTAGAGCTGGGCGGCAAATCACCGCACGTGGTGTTTGAAGACGCCAACCTCGAACTCGCAGCGGCCACCGTGGTGCGCGGCATCATCCAGAACACCGGTCAGACCTGTACCGCCGGCAGCCGTTTGCTGGTGCAGCAATCGATACACGACACATTCGTCGCGCTGGTCGCCGAAAAATTCAAACAAGTTCGCGTCGGCACCCCCGAGATGAATTTGGACTGCGGTCCGGTGGTCAACCCGACCCAGCAGCAACGCGTGAACCGCTTCATCGAACAAGCCAAGGCCGCCGGTCTGCCTGTGCTGGCCCAAGGCAGCATAGATCCCGGCGTTCCCGCCGGTGGCTATTACGTCATGCCGACTTTCTTCGGCAATGTGCCGCCGGACAACGCATTGGCGCAACAGGAAGTTTTCGGCCCGGTGCTGGCCGCCATGCCGTTCACCGACGAAGCCCATGGCATTGCGCTGGCCAACGGCACCGAATTCGGATTGCTGGCTGCGGTGTGGACAGAAAACGGCGGCCGCCAGCAACGCGTGGCCAAAGCACTGAAATGCGGCCAGGTGTTTATCAATTCATTCGGCGCGGGCGGCGGTGTGGAACTGCCCTTCGGCGGCAACAAACGCAGCGGCCACGGTCGAGAAAAAGGTTTTCTGGCGCTCGAAGAAATGAGCTGCACCAAGACTGTTATTCAATTCCACGGTTAATCCCTTCACTTTTTGAAAGCATCCACCATGACACAACTCAACAACAAAATTGCCATCGTCACCGGTTCAGGTGGCGGTTTCGGCGAAGGCATTGCCAAAGCGTATGTGCTCGAAGGCGCGCGCGTGATCGTGGCTGACATCAACGGCGAAGCAGCCGTGCGTGTAGCCACTGCCTTGGGCGCACACGCCAGTGCAATCACTTGTGACGTGACCCGCGCCGACCAAGTGCAGGCGCTGGTAGCGCATTGCGTGAAAACCTTCGGCATTCCCGACATCGTCGTCAACAACGCCGGTACCACACACAAAAACAGCCCCATGCTCGACGTCAACGAAGCCATGTTCGACAAGGTGTTCGCAGTCAACGTGAAATCCATTTTTCACATGACGCACGCTGTGCTGCCTTTGATGCGCCAAAACAAACACGGCGTGATTCTCAACATCGGTTCGACCGCTGGCATCCGTCCGCGCCCGGGCCTGAGCTGGTACAACGCGTCCAAAGGCGCGGTCAATGTGTTGTCCAAATCCATGGCCGTCGAACTCGGTCCGGAGAACATACGCGTCAACGCGGTTTGCCCGGTGATGGGCGTGACCGCTTTGTTTGAAGACTTCATGGGCTTGCCCGACACACCGGCCAACCGCGCGAAATTCATGTCCACGATTCCCCTGGGCCGTTTTTCCCAGCCCAGCGATATCGCAGCCGCCTGCGTGTTTCTGGCCAGCGACGCCGCCGAATTCTTCACCGGACTGGAAATGCCGGTCGACGGCGGCCGCACCATTTGATTTTGATTCAGGAGACTGTCATGCACACTTTGAAACAACTCGCGGCTGCAGCCGTTCTGGCTGCGCTGTCATTCGGCGCAACTGCTCAAAACAAACCGGCTGAGCTGAAAATTGGTATCTCTACTTTTTTATCCGGCCCGGCCTCGGTGTTCGGGGTGCCGGCCAAAGCCGCGGCTGAAATCATCATCGACGACATCAATGCGAATGGCGGCATAGGCGGCGTCAAGCTGTCAGCCAGTTTCATCGACGAGGGCACCGGCCCGGACAAAATGCTGTCCGAGTACCGTCGCCTGGTGCAAGAGCAAGGCATCAAAACCATGTTGTCGGCCATCTCCAGCGGCAACTGCAATGTGATCGCGCCTGTCGCCGAAGACTTGAAAGTGCTGAACGTGGCCTGGGACTGCGGCACTGAAAAACTGCTTGAAGAAAAGCGCTACCAGTACGTGGTGCGCACGCAAGGCAATGCCACCACCGAGATGGTCGCCACCGTGTTGTACCTATTGAAAACCAAGCCGAATTTCGAAACCATTGCCGTGGTGAACCAGGACTACGCCTGGGGCCGTGACTCGTGGGAAATTTTCATCAACACCTTGCGTGTGTTCAAACCAAATGTGAAAGTGGTCGCCGAGATGTTCCCCAAAATGGGTGCCTCCGATTTCTCCACCGAACTCAGCCGCTTGCAAGCCATCAAGCCCGACGTTGTGCTTAACACCTCGTGGGGTGGCGACCTGGACACCTTTGTGCGCCAGGCCTCTCAGCGCGGCGTGTTCAACCAAAACACTTTGTTTGTGTTGCCCCTGCTGGAAAGCTCGCTCGAACGCCTGGGCGATGCAGTGCCCCCCGGCATCATTGCAGGTGCGCGCGGTGACCATTACTTTTTGCACCCCGACACCCGCAACGATCCCAAGCACATGGCATTTGTCGCCAAGTTCAAAGCCAAAACCAACGCCTACCCCATTTACTCCACCTACCACATGGCGCAAGGCCTGTTCGGCCTGAAGACCGGTTATGAAAACGCCATCAAAGCCAACGGCGGCAAATGGCCGACCACCGAGCAAGTGGCCGACGCCATGCGCAAAATGAGCTTCAAAGGCTATGGCCACACGGTGCACATGCGCGCCGACGGCCAAGGCCTGGAAGACCAGTTGCTGGGTATCACCAAGCGCGTGCCGCAGTTCCCGTTTGCCGTGCTCGACAAAATGATGATCGTGCCAGCCGAACTGGTGACCACGCCTGTGGATCAAAAATCCCCGGCCTGGGTGAAAACCATCAACCCGGCCGTGCTGCAAAACAGCGCACTCAAGATGATCGACTTCAAGTGAGTCTGCTGGACGCGGCCACGCTGGCCCATTTACAAAGCTGGCAAGGCAAGACTGAAACCCGACACGACACCTTGGGCTTGAGCCCGGTGCGTGCCATGTCGGCCACGCTGGACCGCGACGACGCCGCACCGCATAACGGTGACGCGTTGCCGCCCTTGTGGCACTGGTTGTATTTTTTGCCGGTGGCCCGGCACAGTGAGATCGGCCCGGACGGCCACCCCAAACGCGGCGGTTTTTTACCGCCTGTACCTTTGCCGCGCCGCATGTGGGCAGGCGGTCGCTTGCACTGGCTCCAGCCCATGCGCTTAGGCGAAGACATTCAACGCGTCTCCCGCATAGAAAAAGTGCAACACAAAACCGGCCGCAGCGGCGAGTTGTTGTTTGTACAAGTGCTGCACAGTTACAGCAACGCAATTGGTCTGTGTTTAGAAGAAACGCATGACATTGTTTTCCGGCCTGAAGCCGACCCGTCAGCGGCTGCGGTTCCCGGCATCAAACCGGCGCATGCTGCGGTGTGGCAGCGCGATATCGTGCCTGACGATGTATTGTTGTTCCGTTATTCGGCGCTGACATTCAACAGCCACCGAATCCATTACGACCGGCGCTATGTGACGCAAGTCGAAGGCTATCCGGGTTTGATCGTGCACGGCCCGTTGATGGCCACGCTGCTGGTCGATCTGCTGCGCAGTCACAGTGAACGCGTTGTGCAATCTTTTGAGTTCAAAGCCGTCAAGCCGGTGTTTGAATGCGCCGATCAACGTGCGCTCAGCGTTTGCGCGCATCCCGACGGCGAGCAGGTACACGCCTGGGTGCAGGATCACCATGGCGATGTTTGCATGCAAGCCACTGCCCGTTGGGCACCCTGAGGAAACACCATGAGTCAAGCACTGCCCGCCATTGACGAGCACCAAGACATACGCGATGCGGTGCGCCAGTTGTGCGCAGGTTTTGACAGCACCTACTGGCAAAGCGTGGACGAGCAGCGCGGCTACCCCGAAGCCTTTGTGGATGCACTGACCCAAGCCGGTTGGCTGGCTGCATTGATACCGCAGCAATTCGGCGGTTCAGGTTTGAACCTGACGCAAGCCTCGGTCATCATGGAAGAGATCAATCTCTCCGGCGGCAATGCAGGTGCCTGCCACGGCCAGATGTACAACATGGGCACGGTGTTGCGCCACGGCTCCGACCTGCAAAAACAAACTTACCTGCCGCGCATTGCCAGCGGCGAATGGCGCTTGCAGTCCATGGCGGTGACCGAACCCGGCACCGGCAGCGACACCACGCGTTTGAAAACCACGGCCGTCAAACGCGGCGACCGCTATGTGGTGAATGGCCAAAAAGTATGGATCTCGCGCGTGCAACATTCAGACTTCATGATTTTGCTGGCCCGCACCACGCCGCTGACTGAAGTCACTCGCAAAAGCCAGGGTTTGTCGGTGTTCATCGTTGACGTGAAAAAAGCATTGGACAAAGGCATGGTGTTAAAGCCGATTCGCAACATGCCCAACCACGAAACCAACGAAGTGTTTTTCGATGAACTGGAAATTCCAGAAGAAAATTTGATAGGCACAGCAGGTGAAGGTTTCTCTTACATTCTCGATGGATTGAATGCAGAACGCGCCCTCATCGCTGCTGAATGCATAGGCGACGCTTATTGGTTCATCCGCAAAGCTCGCGACTACGCCAACACGCGCGAGGTGTTTGGCAGGCCCATAGGCAAAAACCAGGGCATACAGTTCCCCATGGCCGACAGTTACATGGAAACCGAAGCCGCCAACCTGATGCGCTATGAAGCTTGCCGCCTGTTTGACGCACACCTCCCTTGCGGCGCGCAAGCGAACATGGCGAAATACCTGGCCGCCAAAGCCTCGTGGGAAGCCGCCAATATGTGCTTGCAAACCCATGGCGGTTTTGGCTTTGCCAGCGAATACGATGTGGAGCGAAAATTCCGCGAGACCCGGCTCTACCAGGTAGCGCCGGTGTCTACCAACCTGATTTACGCCTACATGGCTGAACACGTGCTGGGTTTGCCCAAGTCTTACTGATGACTAAAACCACTTCTCAACCGCTGGATCACATCACTGTCGTGTCTTTGGAACACGCTATCGCCGCGCCTTTTTGCACGCGTCAACTCGCAGACTTGGGTGCACGTGTCATCAAGGTCGAGCGACCCGGCGACGGCGACTTTGCACGCGGCTATGACAAACGCGCGCGCGGCATGTCTTCACATTTTGTGTGGGTGAATCGCTCCAAAGAAAGCCTGGCGCTGGATTTGAAAAACCCCGAGCATTTGGCTGCCTTGAAACAACTGCTGCACAAAGCCGATGTGCTGGTGCAAAACTTGGCCCCCGGTGCCACTGCACGCATGGGCTTGGACGCGGCCACCTTGCGTGCCATACACCCTCGCCTGATCGTTTGCGATATTTCGGGTTATGGTTTGGACGGCCCGTACCGCGACAAAAAAGCCTACGACCTGTTGATACAAAGTGAAGCCGGTTATTTGTCTATCACCGGCACACCGGAGCAACCCAGTAAGAGTGGCAACTCCATCGCCGACATTGCAGCCGGCATGTACGCTTACACCAGCATCTTGGCCGCCCTGCTTCACCGTGACAAAACCGGCGAAGGCGCGCACATCGATGTATCCATGTTGGAGGCGCTGACCGAGTGGATGAGCTTTCCCCTGTACTACGCCACCGACAACGCACCACCGCCGACCCGCAACGGTGCGTCGCACGCCACCATTTATCCCTACGGGCCGTTTCTCGCGGGCGACGGCAACAGCGTCATGCTGGGGCTGCAAAACGAACGCGAATGGCTGCAGTTTTGCGAGACGGTGATGCAAGACAAAGCACTGGCCACCGACCCGCGTTTCAACAGCAACAGCTTGCGTCACGAAAACAAACAACAGCTTGAGCCCATCATCCTCAAAGAGTTTGCAGCTTTGAGTGCCGCGCAAGTGATTGAGCGATTGGATCAAGCGCAAATCGCCAACGCCCGCATGAACACCATGGCCGATCTGTGGGCGCATCCGCAATTGAAAGCACGCAAGCGATGGGTAGACATTGACACGGCCAACGGCAAATTGCCTGCGCTTTTGCCGCCGGGCAAGTCTGATGCGTTCGAGTACACCATGGGCGCGATTCCATCGGTAGGCGAACACACAGAGCAGATATTGACCGAGTTCGGGATCAAACTGTCACCGCAAGGCAAGCCATGAATGCCAAACACATCGTCGAAGAATTTTTACGCATCATCATGATTCCGGATCCGGTGTCAGCCCGCGCCTTTGTCTCGCCACAACTGCGCATACGCTTTACCGGCGCGCGCGAGATGAAAGACCCGACAGAATGCAGCGCGTTCAATGCCAGCCGCTACAAATGGGTGAAGAAAAAATTTCAGCAAACCGATGTGGTTGCCGGTGGCAGCGACGATGAAGCCATCGTCTACAACATTGGCACGCTGTATGGCGAATGGCTGGACGGCACGCCGTTTGAAGGCAACCGCTATGTCGACCGCTATGTGGTGAAACACGGCTTGATCGTGCAAATGGATGTGTGGAACGACAGCGCAGAGCGCATGTTGTTGCGGGCCGGTTTGTGCCAACCGTGGCAGGTACTTTCAGAATAAACGCTGCAACTGGGTGATCAAGGTGTGATCACTTCAACCCACAATTCATTTCTGCGCCACATAGGCAAAGTCCAAGGCGGGTCATAACGTGAGAGTTGAGGACTGCCTGCCGTTTGCCAGTTTTTGGATTTGACCCAGGCCAAGAGTTCCTTGGTTTTGTCTTCTATCTTGGAATCGGTGTTCAAACCCGAATAACGCATAACAGCAAATTTTTGCGCCGGTACTTCGCGCAATTGCACCGCTTGGTTGTTGGGCTTGGGCAAAGTGGCCATGGTGTAGTCGGCCGGCATCACGAACTGTATGCGCCAATCCTTTGCTTCACGCAAAGAATTCTCTTGGTTACGAGGCTGTACTGTCACCGGTGCAGTCATGGCAATTTTGGCCGAGGTGTTTTGCCCCGGGGCCTTGTTGTTGCCGAAAATAAAATCTGCAATCGCTCTGAAGCCTTGGCTGGACGCCGAATCCATATCGCCATTGACAGCAGTTTCAGCCACGATAAGCGCAGCATACTGTCGCATTTCAAACGCATCTTCCTTGAGCAATACGCTGTACTTGGGTTCTTCTGTGGCAGCCAAAGCAACTCCTGACGACAAGATAACCATTGAAAAAACAAAACCACTGAACACGTGCTTTAAGCCATTGATGATAAGTTCCATTGATACATTCTCCAAAATTTCATTTGATCTGCCTGAGCAACGACAAGCGCCTGTGCATTCGAGTGACAATCTACGCTGATCAAACAAGGTTACCTCATGGGAATGACTTCACGCGACATCAGATTGTTAGGCTTGGTGGCATTTGCCAGCATGGTGTCCATGCGCATGTGTGACCCCATGTTGCTGCAATGGGCGATGGACTTCAATGTTTCCCAGGGTCAGGCCTCGCATGTGATTGCTGCGTTTTCAATAGCCTATGGCGTCATGCAACTGATGTACGGCCCTTTGGGACAGCGGCTGGGCATCATCAAACTGATCACCTGGGCCGCAGGCGTCAGCGCCCTACTCAGCATCCTCACCGCCTTGTCTACAGGCCTGGACGCTTTGCTGATCGCTCGCAGTGCCATGGGCGGTGTGGCCGCAGCCATCATTCCATTGAGCATGGCCTGGATAGGTGACCAAGTGGCCTACGACAGCCGACAGCAAACCCTGGCGCGCTTGATGAGCGCCACCGTCACCGGCGTAATGGCGGGTCAATGGTTTGGCGGTTTTGCCGCGCAATACCTGGGCTGGCGCTGGGCCTTCGGCGCATTGAGCGTGCTGTTTGCGCTGGCATTTGTTCTTTTGTTCCGCAGCAGCATGTACCGCTCGCAGACCACCGCCACGCAACAGACCAAAGTGTCGGCCACCGAGTATTTGCGCGGCACCCGGGATTTGCTTCGCATGACTGCCGTTCAACGGGTGTTGTTGCTGACCTTGCTTGAGGGTGCGCTGGCCTTTGGCGTGCTGGTGTTTGTGCCCAGTATGTTGATCAACGATTTTTCGCTCAGCGCTTCATCTGCAGGGGCCGCCATGTTGCTGTACGGCATTGGCGGATTGATGTACAGCCAGTTCGCCAAACGCTGGATCACCTGGTTGGGCGAAGGAGGTCTGGCGATGACCGGCGGCCTGTGTATTGCCACGGGTTTGTTTTTGCTTTTGATCAGCCCGGTTATTTACGGCGCTCTGGCAGCTTGCCTGATCATTGGTTTGGGTTTTTACATGCTGCACAACGTCTTGCAAACACAAGCCACGCAAATGGCGCCGCACAACCGAAGCACCGCCATGACCTTGTTTGCCAGCGTGCTGTTTTTGGGTCAATCCAGCGGAGTGGTCATCTTGTCTGTCTGTCTGGACGACGGTGTGTTGCGACAGTCGTTCGCGGCAGTCGCCATAGGCATTGCTGTGATCGGTTGGACCGTGGCAAGACAAAGTCCAGGCCAGCATTAAATCCTTAAGTGGTTTTTTTCACCAGCAGCTGGTTGGTATCCATAGTAACGGCAGCTTCAAAACTGGCGGCAAACTGCTTGGCACCACGCAACAGCAGTCGCACCGGTAAACCGTTGGCATAGGAAAACGCATGGCGGGCGAACAGCACTGCACCGTTAGGGCCTTCGCGCACAGAAAAAGTCTGCTGCGTCACCTTTTCGTTAATCTGGTCGCACAAAGCCTGTAACTCGGTAAGTGGTGTGAAAGAACTGGCGGCAAAGGCCTGACCGATAAAAATGATTTGCTTGGTGTCCAAAGCCACCCGGGGCCAGAATGGGTACATAAAGCCGCGGCTGGCATATATGTCGCCGTTTTTTTCCAAGCGCGCATCGGTGCGACTTCGGTTATAAAAATCACAGACCATTTGGTTCGTGACTTCAAGCGGCTTCCATACTTTGACTTCGGCATCTGATTTTTGCGCACGGGTTTCTTCAATCACCTCGATCACATGCACAGACATCTTAGGGATTTCAGTCTTCAAAAACCCGGCAATCTTCATATTGGCTTGCAAAGAAATCAATACCTCTTCAAACTGCGGCGCTTTGACCTGTATTTCAGACGGAGAGGTTTGCATCACCATTTCTTTGTAATAGCGCTCGGGCTTGGCCATCACAAAGTGCTTGTACAAGTGATAGTCTTCGATGATTCTTTTCAAGTCCATGCCAAAGAAAAAATGGCGTAGGTCTTTTTTTTCAAGCACGTCGTCATAGAACAACTGCAAGGCGTATTCCAGTTTTTCTTTTAATTCTGATTCTGTTCTCTCGACCATAAATTTCTTCAAATAAATAATTAATTGGGTGCATTTTAAGTAAAATGCTTTTTTTTAGTGCATTTTTATTATCTTGTTGCTTGTTTCAATCAGCATTCTGTAGTTGTAAATCGGATCGAACTAGCAGATATTGATATAAATCAAAATTACAAATATTGAACCGCTCAGCGCTTGTGGTATTTCAAGCCGCTTTAAGGCTTACCGCCGGTTCAAACCGTCGCCACGGGTGCCGCAGGCGAGCCTATCGCTCCGGGCAAACGCAAAGGTGGCGCGGTCAGCAAAAACCGGCTGCGCTTGTTTTCCCGCAACCAGGTAGCCAAATGGGTCGTGTACCAAAGCTCGCCTAGGTGCACGCCCAGCTTAAACAAACAATGTTCATGCAAGGGCAAGGTGGCGCAGGCGCCGTCGCCGGGCGTGGCGGGGTGTGCTTCGACCGCGTAGTTGTCGGCGATCAGCGCAATCAAGCCGCTGTCAGTGATCCACTGCTTGAGTTTTTCGTCACGTCCGTCCAGCGAACTGCCGGAGCGCGCCAGCACATCGGCATCAGGCTGGCGCTTCATGTCCAGCAACACCTGGCCGAAGCCGGTATGCATGCACACCATGTCACCGCTTTCGACTTCAATCCGGTCTTTTTCCAGAATGCGCATCCAAGTGTCATAGCCGACGGCTTCACCGGTATGGCCCAGGTGCGCATGCAAATCCACCATGACCGCACGGCCTTGCACACAGCGCTCGGCCATGTGTTCTATGCCCAATGCTTTGGCGTATGAGGTGGATTCCTTGGGGATGTTGATGAAATCGAAAATACCGGCACCTTCGGGCTTGTCCGGGCCGACCACATCGATACCGGCGCGGTAGCCGTTGTAGTACAGAGGCTCGGGCACGCCGTCGCCATCCGCATCAAACATGGACCCGGCATGCGCCAGGCTGTCCCATTGGGTGCTGTATTGCAAATGCATGATGACCAGATCGTCACTCATCACATCGGTGCACAAAGGGTCGTCACACCACAACTGGTAGTTCATGTTCGGTTTGCCGTTGCGCACCGTGGGCCTGAGCACAGGCGCGCTGCGTCTGGGGTTGAGCACACTGCCACCCGGGTAGTCCAACGGCAGGCTCAGATTGAATGTGATGCCGTGTTTGACCTCAGCCATGCCTTGCATGACTTTTTCGCGGGTCAACAAATTCATGCGACCGGCCTGGTCATCCGGGCCAAAGTCGCCCCAGGTGGAACCGGCGGGGCGATTTTTCCAACGTGTCGATGTGCTCATGGCCTTCACCTCAATCAGTTAAGTCAATCAAAGAATGCTGCCGCGAAGCGACGCGTTTACAAAGGCTTGCGGATCAGGCTGGCGATCTCGCCGATCACACCTTTGCGAAACAACATCACGCAAACCACAAAAATCAGGCCTTGCACCACGGTCACCCAGGAGCCGAGTTGCGCCAGGTAGTTTTGCATGGTGACGATGACTGCCGCGCCGACCACGGGGCCGAACAAAGTGCCCAGCCCGCCGACCAGTGTCATCAGCACCACTTCGCCGGACATAGACCAGTGCACATCTGTGAGCGAAGCCAACTGGAACACCAGCGCCTTGGTGCCGCCGGCCATGCCGGCCACCAGACCGGAAAGCACGAAGGCAATCAATTTGAAGCGGTCGGTGTCATAACCCAGCGACAACGCACGTTGTTCGTTTTCGCGAATCGCTTTGAGCACTTGTCCGAAAGGCGAATGCACGATGCGCCATACCAAACCAAAGCCAAGCACAAACACCCCGAGCACAAACGCATACATGGCAGAGCTGTTGCTCAGATCAATCAATCCGAACAAATGTCCTTGCGGAACACCTTGAATGCCATCCTCGCCGCCGGTGAACGGTGTTTGCAAGTAGACAAAGTACACCATTTGCGACAAAGCCAGTGTGATCATGGCAAAGTAAATGCCTTGACGGCGTATGGCCAGCAAACCCACCACCCAGGCCAACAGCGTGGCACACAATGTAGAGAACAAGACGCTCAACTCAGGGGTCAGGCCCCAGACCTTGGCCGCATGCGCTGCTGCATAACCGGCGGTGCCGAAAAACATGGCGTGGCCGAAGGACAATAAACCGCCGAAACCCAGCAGCAGATTGAAAGCGCAAGCGAACAAAGCAAAGCACATCACCTTCATTAAAAACACGGGGTAAATGAAATAAGGTGCGATGGCGAAAAAGGCAAACATCAAGCCAAAGACCAGCCATTGGTGGCGCATGTCTTGCTTGTCAGAGACGGCGTGGTTCATGGTTTATTTTTCCGTTCCAAACAGGCCGGCAGGTTTGATCAGCAACACGATAGCCATGATCACGAAAATCACTGTGTTGGAGGCCTCCGGGTAAACCACTTTGGTCAGGCCTTCGATCAGACCCAGACCGAAACCTGACAAGATAGAACCCATGATCGAGCCCATGCCGCCGATCACCACCACAGCAAACACCACGATGATGATGTCGGCACCCATCATGGGGCTGACCTGATAGATAGGCGCAGCCATCACGCCTGCCAACGCAGCCAGGCCGACGCCAAAACCGTAGGTGAGCGTGATCATGCGCGGCACGTTGATGCCAAAGGCTTGCACCATGGAAGGGTTCTCTGTGGCAGCGCGCAAATAAGCGCCGAGCTTGGTGCGCTCAATCACAAACCAGGTAGTCAAACAAACAAACATGGAAGACACAATCACCCAGGCTCGGTATTTAGGCAGGAACATAAAGCCCAGGTCAATCGCGCCCATGAATACCTCGGGAACTGCATACGGCATGCCTGAAGCACCGTAGGCATTGCGGAACAAACCCTGAATGATCAAAGCCAGCCCGAAGGTGAGCAGCAAGCCATATAAATGGTCCAGTTTGTACAAACGCACCAGCATGCTTCTTTCAATCACCATGCCTATGACACCGACCACCACCGGCGAAATCACCAGTGCCAGCCAGTAGTTCAAGCCAAACCATTGCAGCGACAAATATGCGACAAACGCGCCCATCATGTACTGCGCGCCATGAGAGAAGTTGATGATATTGAGCAAGCCGAAAATCACCGCCAGCCCCAGCGACAACAAGGCGTAAAAAGACCCGTTGATCAAGCCGATCAACAGTTGGCCGAACAAAGCCTGCGAGGGGATACCGAAAATTTCCATGCGCTGATCAGTTCTTCACCAAAGGACAATCGCCTTCACTCATGGGACGAAAGGCCTGGTCTGCCGGAATGGTCGCCAGCAGTTTGTAATAGTCATAAGGGTATTTGGATTCGGAAGGCTTTTTCACTTCAAACAAATATGCCGGGTGCAACTTGCGGCCATCCTTGCGAACACTGCCTTTGCCGAAAAGTATGTCGTCTGTGGGCAGGTCTTTCATTTTCTGGGCGACCTTGGTTCCGTCATCGGTTTTGGCGGCATCAATCGCTTTGAGGTAATGCAACACACCAGAGTACACGCCGGCCTGGTCCATGGACGGGTATTTGCCGCTGTTCAATGCAGCGAAACGCTTGGACCATGCGCGGGTCTGGTCGTTCAAGTCCCAGTAAAAGGTTTCGGTCAGGTACAGGCCCTGGGCTTTCTCCAATCCCAGCGAATGGATGTCAGTCAAAAACACCAGCAAGCCGGCCATGGTTTGACCGCCTTTGACAATGCCGAATTCGTAGGCTTGCTTGATGGCATTGGTGGTATCGCCGCCAGCATTGGCCAGACCGATGACCTTGGCTTTGGAGGCCTGCGCTTGCAACAGAAAAGAAGAGAAATCCTGGGTGGCTAGCGGGTGGCGCACTTTGCCGAGTACTTTGCCGCCATTCTTTAACACCACAGCCTCGGTGTCGCGCTCGAGCGCCTGACCGAAGGCATAGTCAGCGGTCAGAAAAAACCAACTGGTGCCGCCGTGTTGAACCACGGCTTTGCCGGTGCCATTGGCCAGCATCCAAGTGTCGTACAACCAATGAATCGTGTTGGGCGAGCAGGCTTTACCGGTCAGGTCTGCGGTGGCCGCGCCGGTGTTGATGTGGATTTTTCCTTTTTCACGGCTGACCTGGCTGATGGCAAGTGCAACTGAGGAGGTCGGCACATCGATGATCATGTCGACCTTGTCAGTGTCATACCACTGGCGCGCAATGTTCGAGCCGATGTCAGGCTTGTTCTGATGGTCTGCACTGACGATTTCAATTTTCAAACTGCTTTTGCTGCTCTTCAAATAATCTTCAACAGCCATTTTGGCGGCTACCACCGATCCCGGGCCGCTGATTTCAGAATACAAACCCGACATGTCGTTGAGCACGCCGATCTTGACGATGCCGTCGGAGATTTGGGCAGATGCATTCAAGCCGATCGCGCCAAGCAAGGCTGCGAGCAAAGTTTTTACTGGGAATTTCATGGTCGTGTCCTTCAAAAAAATCAGATACCCAAAAACTCATTGAGCATTGGCATATTGGCTTGCAACTGCGCGGCTTCAAAGCCATGCACGATGCGTCCGTGTTCCATCACATAAAAGCGATCCGCCAGGCCGCTGGCAAAGCGAAAATTCTGCTCGATCATGACGATGGTGAAATTCTTTTCGCGCAAGGTATGAATCATGCGCGACAGCGCTTGCACGATGACAGGCGCCAGTCCTTCGGAAATCTCATCAAGCAGCAGCAACTTGGCACCGGTGCGCAAAATGCGCGCAATCGCAAGCATTTGTTGCTCACCGCCGGACAAGCGCGTGCCGGGGCTGTGACGGCGCTCATACAAATTAGGAAACAGCGCGTAAATTTCATCTAACGTCATGGCGCCGGGGGCAATCACCGGCGGCAACAACAGGTTTTCCTCGCAACTGAGGCTGGCAAAAATACCGCGCTCTTCCGGGCAATAACCGACACCTAACCGCGCAATATCGTGGGTCGCCCACTTGTTGGTTTCCTGCCCGAGTATTTGTATGGAGCCGCTTCGTTGGCCGACCAGCCCCAAAATGGATTTGATGGTGGTGGTGCGGCCTGCGCCGTTGCGCCCCAGCAGTGTGACCAACTCGCCCTGGTTCACCACCAGATCGACACCGTGAAGAATGTGCGATTCACCGTAAAACGCATTCACGCCCTGCAAATGCAGGAACGGCACAGAGGACTTTGCTTCAGTGGCCATGTGCACCTGCCAATGTCTGTTCTGCACTTCCCATGTAAGCCTCAAGCACCAGCGGGTCCTGCGACACGCTCGCATAAGGTCCCTCGGCAATGATCTGGCCGCGCTGCAACACGCTGATGGTGTCGGCAATCTGCGAAACCACATGCATATTGTGTTCAACCATCAACACGGTACGGTTGGCGCTGACTTTTTTGATCAGTTGCGTCACCTTGTCCACATCTTCATGACCCATGCCCTGCGTAGGTTCATCCAGCAACATCAGTTCAGGCTCGGTTGCCAAGGTGGTGGCAATTTCTAACGCGCGCTTGCGTCCGTACGCCAGCTCAACCGCTTGTTTGTTTGAAAACTCTGCCAACTCAACTTCTTGCAGCAGTTGCATGGCGCGTTCATTGAAGCGGTTCAAGCTCGATTCTGAGCGCCAGAAATCATATGAATTGCCTTGCGCGCGCTGCAAGGCAATGCGCACATTTTCAAGAACGGTCAAATGCGGAAAAGTCGCCGAAATCTGGAAAGAACGCACGATGCCGCGCCTGGCCACTTGCGCCGGCTTTTCCTGGGTGATGTCGTGTTGGTTAAAAATAATCTGACCGCTGGTAGGAATCAGAAATTTAGTCAACAGATTGAAAAAAGTGGTTTTACCGGCACCGTTAGGCCCAATCAAGGCATGGATAGTTCCTCGGCGTACCTGTAAATCAACTTGGTTGACGGCGACAAAACCTTTGAACTCTTTCACCAGTTTCCTGGTTTCCAAAATAACTGCTGCGGCCATCGGCTCGTCCATTGTTTAACTTTGTTGACAGCCGAGGATCTTCGCTTGTGAGCCTATGCCACCCACCTATGGTAAACCCGTAGCCGCACAAACCACCCGACGCAAAAGATCAAGTCTCAGTTTGAACATGATTTGACTGATGTGAGAAAAGTGGAAACAGCCCTGCTAACCTTGCATATTGCAAGCTTGCTATTTCAGGCAGTACATTGCCAAATGAAGTGCAAGACATTGCATGAAATATCCGTTTATTTTTTGAGGAAAGACAAAATGAAAAATACCCTGACCTGTGCTTTGCTTGCTCTCGTGTTCAGCGCACCGGCGACTGCCGTCACACTGGCTATTGACCAGGTACCTGAAGCCAAGCGCACACAAGACCAGCATTACCTGTTGCCTCAAGAAGTGTTTGACTTCAAAACCAAAGAAGCCACACAAACATTGCTGGTCGACATACGCACACCGTCTGAATTGCAGTTTGTCGGCTACACACCGTTGATAGACGGCAATGTGCCTTACATCACCTACGACTACTCGGACTGGGACGCGAAAAACAAAGAGTACAAACGCGATTTCAATTCAGGATTCACGGTACAAATTGAATCTCTGTTGAACAAAAGCGGTGTCCCCGGTGGCAAGCAGGCACGCATTATTTTGATATGCCGTTCGGGCGACCGCTCAGCCAAAGCTGCCGATTTATTAGCCAAATCCGGCTATACGAATGTATGGAGCGCCATAGAAGGCTTTGAAGGCGACAAGGCCAAGGACGGCCCGTCTAAAGGCAAGCGCACCGTCAATGGCTGGAAAAATTCGAACTTGCCCTGGACTTATGAACTGGACAAGAGCAAGGCTTTCATAGAGTGAAAAGCCAAATCTTATTTGGCCAAACCCAAACTGTTGATACCGGCTTCTGCTACTTGCGCATCTTGCTGTGAAGTGGCGCCGCTCACGCCAACTGCGCCAATGACCTGACCGTTGTAAGTGATGGGCACACCGCCTTCAAGCAGGTAGGCGTTGGCTATGGTCGCCAATGTAGGCCGGCCTTTGGCTACATCTTCAAGCACTTTGGTTGGACGGCGGAAAGCGGCGGCGGTTTTGGCTTTGCCTATGGCCACATCAATGCTGCCGTATTGTGCTGTTTCCATTCTGTTTAAAGTAATCAGATGACCGCCTTCATCCACCACGGCAATGATGACGTTCCAATTGTTAGCGCGGGCTTCAACCAGTGAAGCAGCAGCTATTTTTTGAGCTGCCTCCAAAGTCAAAGATTTTTTGTCGATCAGTTGCGCGTTGGCGGCCACAGCGAAAGCCAGCATTGCAATGGCCGTGAAAAAACGAGTGAAAGTTGTCATGTCTGTTCTCCTTTGATTATGTTCAGATGATCAGTGAAGCCATATTGGTTTGACTTTTCTGTCCATAAAAAGTGTACATCCTTTAATCAGACAGCGGAACAAGGAAAGATCAACCATTCAGGAGGGTTAAATATTGTCAATTACTGTTCATATTGGCACTGGAAGCGGTTATTTTTTACCAGCCAAAATAGGACTTAAGGATTGTCTGAAAAACTCAGTTTAAAAATGATCTCTGGCAACAAATTATCACCCTGTGAAAATCGCATTGATTTGTTTGAAAAGTCACTCTCTTTTTGAGCATTTTCAAGCGATTTCTCTCCTGACTGAGGGCTTTCGCCCTGTTTTGGAC
>CAISPG010000139.1 GCA_903887325.1 uncultured Burkholderiales bacterium
CTCCATCAAGGTGCTGAGCTTGCGTGCCAGCGTGGGCACGGCTTTGAAAAACGCCAGCGCGTCTTCTACCGTCATATTCAATATCTGCGCGATGTTTTTCCCTTTGTATTGCACGTCCAGGGTTTCGCGGTTGTAACGCTGGCCCAGACACACATCGCAAGGCACATAGACATCGGGTAGAAAGTGCATTTCCACTTTGACCATGCCGTCGCCCTGACACGCACTGCAACGCCCGCCGTCGACATTGAATGAGAAACGACCGGGCCCATAACCACGCTCGCGCGCCATGTTCACCTCGGCCATCAACTCGCGCAGCGGTGTAAACAAACCGGTGTAAGTGGCCGGGTTGGAGCGCGGCGTGCGGCCTATGGGGGATTGATCGACATTGATGACTTTGTCAAAGTGGTAAAGGCCGAGGATGTCGTCATGCGCCGCCGGTTCTTCGTGGGCGCGGTGGATCTGCCGGGCGACCGCCGCATACAAAGTGTCGTTCACCAAAGTGGATTTGCCGGAGCCTGACACGCCGGTGACGCAGGTGAACAAGCCGACCGGAAACTCCACCGTGACGTTTTGCAGGTTGTGGCCGCGCGCACCAACCACAGTCAGCGCTTGCTTGGCCACTGTGCGGTTGGCCGGTATGACCGGGCTGCCGAACACATTGTTGGCCACCGGCTGCTGTGCCTGGACTGTGGTTTGTTGCAATAACCAATCGCGGCGTTTATCCGGCACTTCAATCGATAAAACACCGCTCATGTAACGCCCGGTGAGTGACTGCGGATTGGCCTCGATCTGCGCCGGTGTGCCTTGCGCCATCACGCGCCCGCCGTGCACGCCTGCGCCCGGACCCATGTCTATGCAATGGTCGGCCGCGCGGATCATGTCTTCGTCATGCTCGACCACCAGCACGCTGTTGCCTATGTCGCGCAAATGTTTCAGCGTATCAATCAAGCGGTCGTTATCGCGTTGATGCAAACCAATGCTGGGCTCATCAAGCACATACATCACACCGGTCAAACCGGAACCGATTTGCGAAGCCAGACGTATGCGCTGCGCTTCGCCGCCGGACAAGGTGTCGGCGCTGCGCGACAAGCTGAGGTAAGTCAAACCCACGTCGTTCAAAAACTTCAAACGGTTGGCGATTTCTTTCACCACTTTGTCGGCGATATCGGCCTTGTTGCCCTCGAGCTTGAGGTTTTGAAAATAGGTCTGACATTCAGACAAGGTGGTGTGGCTGACATCGTGCAAGGTGCGCGCCTGCGCGCCGGTACCCAGACGCACATGGCGTGCTTCAGCACGCAAGCGTGTGCCCTCGCAAGCCAGACACGCGCGGTGGCCGCGGTAACGCGCCAGCTCTTCGCGCACCAGCGACGAATCGGTGTCACGGTAGCGTCGGCTCATGTTGTTGACTATGCCTTCAAACGGATGCGACTTGCTGGTCTTGCGACCGGCTTTGGCACCTGACTCCAGCACATAACTGAATTTGATGTCTTCTTCACCCGAGCCAAACAGCAGCACTTGCTTGACGTTCTCAGGCAATTGCTCAAACGGTGTGTCCAGATCAAAGCCATAGTGTTTGGCCAGGCTCTCGAGCATGGCGAAGTAATACGCATTGCGCTTGTCCCAGCCTTTGATGGCGCCGCTGGCCAAACTGATGTCGGGGAATGCGACGATGCGCGCCGGATCGAAAAAACTTTGTTCGCC
>CAISPG010000140.1 GCA_903887325.1 uncultured Burkholderiales bacterium
CAGGGTTTCTACTTTCGTAAAATGAATTCAGCATGGAAACATCACGGGGCCTTAATCTGTCATTCGAAAGTCCCTCGAGTCATGCATTAAGATGGATTAGCTGTAGTGATTTCAATCATTTCAAAAGAAAACTGGTGGACAGACACTGTAAAAAAACTGGACACACCTTGTTTAATTTAAGAAATTTTTTTAACAAGTGTTTTTTTGAATCAAGGAGACAAAGAGATGAGATTTCAAATAAGCTTAGTTTTGTCAACGATACTTTCAGCAGCTGTTCCAGCTTTTGCCGCTGACACCATCAAAATAGGTCTGGTCAGTGAAATCACCGGTCCTAATGCTGAAGCAGGTGCGTACACGGTCAATGGAACAAGTCTCGCCATTGAACAAATTAATAAGAAAGGCGGCATACTCGGCAGGCAACTGGAACTCGTCGTAGAGGACACACAGTCCACCAACCCCGGCACTGTACTAGCATTTTCAAAACTGGGCGGAGACAAAGACATAGTGGCAATGATCGGCCCTATCCGCAGTACTCAGGTGCAAGCTGCATCGCCCACGATTGCTAAGGCCGGCGTGCCTGTCATGATCGGCGGCACCGATCCCAGCCTGACCAAAGTGAATAACCCTTGGTTGTTTCGCTGCCGTCCGAATGACACCTACTCTTCCCGTGTGATTGCAGATTTTGGTGTGAATTCTTTAAAGCTGAAAAAATGGGCCATTGTTCATTCGACTGACGCTTTTGGCTCTGGCGGAAAAAAGGCTTTGGAAGAAGCGCTTACCGGCTTGGGCGCGACACCTGTGCTGATCCAAGGCTACACAAATAACACGCAGGATTTCACACCTGTGGTGCTGGCCATCAAAAAATCCGGTGCCGAAATCATCGGTTCCTATATGACAAATTCGACTGATGTCGGCATTTTTGCAAAACAGTTGAGACAACTCGGGGTCACCGCAGTATGGATAGGCTCGGCCTCTATCGTCACCGACACGGCGATCAAACTCGCAGGTGAAGCATTGAATGGTACTTACGGTATTTCTGACTTCAACCCAGATGCAAATGCAGAAGCCAAGGCGTTCGCTCAACTCTACCGCGACAAATACAAACTTGAACCTGATATTTATTCAAGCTGGGCTTTTGACGCTGTGAACTTGCTTGCCACTTCTATGACCAATGCCAAAAGCACCAAGTCAGATGACATACGCAAAGCCATTCTGGCCTTGCGTGAACACAAGGGTGTAGAAGGAAATTTCCGCTTTGATCAGAACGGAGATGGACTTGCTGGCTATAACGTTGTCAAAAATTCAAGCAGTAAATTTGTATTTGTGAAGCACATTGAATTTCCCCACTAATGCTTCAAGTTCAACTTAAAAAATACAAGTTCAAAAACCATCATAAGAAAGTACGGGGACCACTTGGACTTATCTAATAATCTTCAGGTTCTGTTTCAAGGATTGGCTCTGGGAAGCATTTATGCACTGGTGGCACTCGGCTTTGTTCTGATCATTCGAGCTACCAATGTGGTGAATTTCGCGCAAGGCGATTTTGCAATGGTAGGTGCGTATCTGATGGTTGCTTCCATGAGTACCATGATGCCTTACTGGCTGGCCTTTGTCATTGCTTTATTTGCCATGACATTGTTCGGCTTATTGTTTAATTTCGGTGTGTATTATCCTTTACGCCATCGCTCTTTTTTACCTGTGCTCATTTCTACGCTGGGTGCATCAATTTTTCTACAAAATCTTGTACTGTCTGTGGCCGGCGCTCAGCCAAGACCTATGCCCAAGTTGTTGAATTTCGATGGATTGCAAATAGGCGGGGTTTTTCTTGACAGTCAATACCTGGTTATTCTTGTCATCACCATGGCGTGCGTTATTTTTCAATACTTCTTTTTCGAACACACTTTATTAGGTAAGAAGTTACAAGCCACTTCACAAGACAAGGACATGGCCAGGCTACTTGGTATTCCTGTGATGCTGATGATCAGCATTACCTTCAGTTACAGCGCCCTGTTAGGTGGCTTGGCCGGCATTCTGGTCGGACCTATTTTGTTTGTGTCCATTGGCATGGGGTCCATCATTGCGCTCAAGGCTTTTGCGGCCACTATTGTGGGTGGCTTTGGTGATGTTAAAGGCGCTATTTTGGGTGGTCTTTTCATAGGTACGGTTGAAAGCTTTGCTGCCTACTACATATCCGTTCCTTATAAAGATGCGTATGCATTTCTGATGCTGTTTTTCATTCTCATCTTCCGGCCGCAAGGCTTTTTCGGTGAAAAAATATCGGAGAAAGCATGAGCAAATCCCGTTATTTCACTGAATCAAGAAGCCAGCGCGGCCAAGCGCATAGCCTGATCATGGCCCTGGTTTTTGCAGCTGCGCTGATGAGTCTTACTTGGTTCGCCAAGCTCAGCCCATTCATGCTGTCAATGCTGATGCAATCCGCCTGCTATGGCATTGCTGTACTGGGTATGGTGGTAGTTCTAGGCTATACGGGACAAATCAATCTCGGACAAGCTGCATTTTTCGGGTTTGGGGCTTATGGCGTTGCTATCGGCACCACGGTCTACGGGCTCGGCTTCTGGTCAGCCTTGTCTATCGGCGTCACCATCTCGGCGCTTGCAGGTGCGGTCATAGGCATGACTACCCTGCGTTTAGGCGGTCATTATCTGGCGATGATTACCATCAGTTTTCAGCAAATTTTTGATCTGATTGCAGTGAACTGGATAGAGATGACACATGGACCCGACGGTGTCGCCGGGATTCCCCGCCCGGAACTCGGCACCTTTTTGTTAAGCGATGACCGCGCCTATCTGCTGGTTTGTTTTGCAATGCTGGCAGTCTTGATCGCGTTGATTTCATATCTCCCTGCCACTCGCTGGGGACGCGCCATGTTCAGCGTGCGTGAAAATGAACTGGCGGCTGAAGTCACTGGCATACCGACCTTACAAGTTAAAGCAGGTGCTTTCATTCTTTGCGCGGTGCTAGGTGCACTCGGAGGCGGGATGTATGCCGGCGGCTTCAGTTATATCAGTCCGGATAATTTCAATTTCAGCAGAGCTGTTGAATTTCTTTCAATGGTTTTATTAGGCGGAGCTCAATCGCCTATTGGCGGTGCTTTAGGCACGACATTATTGATTTTGTTACCGGAGTGGTTGAAGGACATGCCTAAGTCGCTTCAATTTATCAAAGACATTTATCTGGTCATTTACGGTTTGTCAGTGATCTTGATCATGGTGTTCATGCCGCAAGGTATCTGGGGGATATTGCGTAAATTATGGTCACGCCCTGAAGTTGATGAAGTCAATGATGATTTTCCTCCGGCGCTCTCTCTTGAAAATGCAAGCCTTACAAAAAATCAAGATCCACATGTTTTGCTGAAACTTGAAGGTCTGGAAAAACATTTCGGTGGGCTCAAAGCAGTGGGCGGGCTTGATATCAGTGTCATGCGAGGCACTGTTCACGCGCTCATTGGTCCGAATGGCTCCGGCAAGACAACCACGTTGAATGTCATCAACGGCATCTATAAACCCACAGGCGGACGCATTCTGATTGATGGAGTTGATGTGACCAACGCCTTTCCCCATGAACGGGCAGCTCAGGGGGCGAGCAGAACCTTTCAAAACATTCGCTTATTTCCAGGAATGAGCGTTCTTGAGAATGTGATGGTGGGCGCACAACGCGGCAATAATCCGATTGCTCCCGGCGAAAAAGCTTTACGCGAACGAGCCCTTTCAGCGCTTGAATTTGTGAATATGCGCCATAAAGCCGGGCAGATTGTTCGCAATTTACCTTACGGTCACCAGCGACTGGTGGAGATAGCAAGAGCACTTGCAGGACACCCCAAGCTTTTATTGCTTGATGAACCGGCCGCCGGACTCAATCAAACTGAAAAAGGCGAGCTGGTCGTGCTTTTAAAACGCTTGCGTGAAAGTCATGGCTTGACCATTTTCCTGATTGACCACGATATGAAGCTAGTCGAAGGTGTATCCGACACGATCACAGTGCTAAATTTCGGAAAGAAAATTGCTGAAGGCCGTCCAAGCGAAGTGCTGCGTCATCCTGCGGTTATTGCTGCTTATTTAGGAGACCCGGATGCCACTGCTTGAATTGAAACAAGTAGCCAGTGGCTACAGCAATGTAGAAGCACTTCATCAGATTTCATTGAAAGTTGAAGCTGGTGAAATCGTGACATTACTGGGTGCGAATGGAGCCGGCAAAACCACTACGCTTCAAACCATTTCCGGACTATTGCGCACCGACAGTGGAGAGATCTGGTTTGACTGTCAGGCCATACACAAACTGTCCCCTGAAAAAATTGTCAAGCTGGGTTTGGCGCACGTGCCGGAGGGTCGCCGGATTTTCCCGGGACTGACTGTTCGTGAAAATATATTGCTTGGTGCTTCAAACCGCAGTGGCATCAAACGCGCAGTACTGGAGAGTGAAGCTGATCAGGTATTTGAAATTTTTCCAGAAATACAGCGTTTCGAGAACGCTTTGGGCTGGACACTTTCAGGCGGACAACAGCAAATGCTTGCGGTTGCCCGGGGCTTGATGTCACGGCCCAAGTTATTAATGCTGGATGAACCCTCACTGGGACTTGCTCCTTTGATCGTACAGAATCTGTTTGCCGCGATCCGGACCATACATAACCGGGGTACCACCTTGCTACTAGTGGAACAGAATGCAAATATGGCCTTGTCTGTAGCCTCTCGTGGTTATGTCCTAGAGTCAGGAAATATCACAATTGAAGGAACACCGAAAGAATTACTGGGCAACGAGCAAGTTCGTATTGCCTATCTTGGCGGCCACTAGAATTCCTCAGATACTAAGGACTGTGGCTTCATGCAGAACAGCTATGTAGTCAAACTTGATCATTTGCAACACCGATAAACTTTTCCAGTTCATTGTTTTTGTCGAGTTTCCTCTTGACTCATGCTCTCGACCGTATAATAAACCGCGCAATAAATGCTAATAACTAGAGGATCTTTTAACGATGCTAACGATTATGAATGATATATACCTAAAATTTCTTCA
>CAISPG010000141.1 GCA_903887325.1 uncultured Burkholderiales bacterium
AAAAAAATCGCACCGGATGGTCGGCCAAAGCGTGTCTTCAGACTACAAAAGCAGGAATGCCAACAACCCCGGATGGTCGGCCAAAGCCTGTTTTCAGTGAACCGCCGTAATAACAACCCTCTGGATGGATGGCCAAAGCGTGTCTTGAGAAGCTTCAACCCCTAGGGGCCAAAACCGACAAGGTCAAGCGCGACACACAACTCGTGCGGCCTTGATCATCCGTCATGTCAATTTGCCAAACCTGCGTACTGCGCCCTCTGTGTACCGGCCGCGCAATGCCGTTGACCCAGCCCTGAGACACACCGCGAATATGGTTGGCATTGATGTCCAGGCCCACAATACCGTGGCCCGCAGGCGTCGAGTAATCCGCGCCGCAAGAACCCAGCGTTTCAGCCAACACCACACTCGCGCCGCCGTGGATCACGCCGTAAGGCTGGCGGGTGCGTTCGTCCACCGGAATGCGCCCGCGTATGAAATCCGGGCCGATTTCCACAAACTCTATGCCCAGGCGATCAGCGGCAGTGTGGATATGCGTGGTGGTTAATATTTCTATGCTGATAGTTTTGGTCCAGATCGCCATGACAATATGCTTCTTTGAAAAATAAGCCCGCATCTTAGTTGCCAGCACCGTCGCTTCTTACGCCCACACTTGAAAACACCTGACCCATGACCATTTCCGCTATGCCAACGCCGCCCTTTGTCCCGCAAATCCGTTTGTTCCAGCAATGGCTGACCGAGCACCGCCAATTGCAGTTTGATGATTACCAGGCCATGTGGCGCTGGTCGGTGTCTGACATCGAAGCCTTCTGGCAATCCGCTTGGGACTATCTGGATTTGCAATCGCCGACACCGCATACCGCCGTGCTCGAGCGCAACACCATGCCGGGCGCTCGCTGGTTTGTCGGCGCAAAGGTGAATTACGCGCAGCAAGTATTCGGGCATGTGGAGGCCGCGCACGCGGCCGGCATGCCGGCCATCATCAGCAGCAACGAACGCGGCCAGCGGCGCGAGCTCAGCTGGCCCGAATTAAAACGCCAATCGGCGGTGCTGGCTTTGCACTTGCAGGCGCAAGGCGTGCAGCCCGGTGACCGGGTGGCGGCGTACTTGCCGAATATTCCTGAAACCATGGTGGCGTTTTTGGCGGTCGTCAGCATTGGCGGCATTTGGAGTGTGTGCGCACCCGACATGGGCACCAATGCGGTGGTCGATCGGTTCAAGCAAGTCACACCCAAGGTGTTGATAGCGGTCGACGGCGTGACATACGGCGGTAAAGACCTGGAGCGCCACACCGTGGTGAATGAATTGCGCGCCGCCTTGCCAACGGTAGAGCACGTGGTGATGTACCGCAACCTGGACAATCAGCCGCCGCTGGCCGACAGCGTCGACTGGGCGCAGATCATGCAGCGGGATGACGCGGCGGTGCACGCGTTCGAGCCCCTGTGGCTGGACTTCGACCATCCTTTATGGATTGTGTATTCCAGCGGTACCACCGGCCTGCCCAAGCCGCTGGTACACGGCCACGGCGGCACCATGCTCAACCTGGAGATACACAAAAACCTGCATTGCGATGTCGGTTGCAGTTACCAGCCCAACACCTGGGGCGAGCGCTTTCTCTGGTATTCGTCCACCGGCTGGATCATGTGGAACGTGCAAATCAGCGGCCTGATGAGCGGTACCACTTGCGTGATTTACGACGGCAACCCGGGCGGCACCAAAGAAAACCCGGATTGGAGCTTGCTCTGGCGCTTTGCCGCCGCCGAGGGCGTCACCTTTTTCGGCGGCGGTGCGGCGTTTTATGCCAATTGCATGAAAGCCGGTGTGCCTTTGAGAGAGATCCAAGGCTTGCACACGGTACGCGCACTGGGCACCACCGGTTCGCCCTTGAGCGCAGACGTACAGCAATGGGGCAGTGAGCAAATGCAACAGGTGTATGCCAGTGCCGGCGTGCAACGGCCCGATATCTGGTGGTGCAATATTTCCGGCGGCACCGATGCCGGCACTTATGTCGGCGGGCTGCGCGACCTGCCCATGGTGGCCGGTGAAATGCAATGCCGCTTTCTGGGCGTGAGTGTCGAGGCCTGGAATGAACAAGGCAAGCCGGTGATAGGCGAGGTCGGCGAACTGGTGGTGACGCAGCCGCTGCCTTGCATGCCGCCGTTTTTCTGGGGCGACAAAGACCACCAGCGTTATCTGGGCAGTTATTTCGACACCTTTCCCGCCGGTCAAGGCAGAAAACCCGGCGGCGGCGACTTGCCCGCTGACGCGGGCTCGGTCTGGCGACACGGTGACTGGTTAAAGATCACGCCCGAAGGCCGCGCCATCATTTACGGGCGCAGCGATGCCACCATCAACCGCTATGGTTTGCGCATGGGCACCAGCGAGTTGTACAGCGCCATCGAAGCCTTGACCGAGGTCTTGGACAGCATGGTGGTGGATTTGGAATATTTGGGCAAAGAAAGCTATATGCCGCTGTTTGTGGTGTTGCGCCCGGGCTTGACGCTGGACGACGCATTGCGTGCACGTTTGAACGGCGCGATACGCACCGCGCTGAGTCCGCGTTTTGTGCCGAACGAAATATTTCAGGTGGCTGAGATCCCGCGCACTTTGTCGGGGAAAAAACAGGAGTTGCCGGTCAAAAAGCTGATGCTGGGCCAGCCGGTAGAAAAAGTGGTGAACCGGGATGCCATGGCGAATCCAGCTTGCTTGGATTGGTATATCGATTTGGCCAAGAGGCATTTGGCGGGGGTTTAAGTGGTTGAAATTCATCCACTTGATGGACGGATTTCAGTCATTGAGGAAACTGGGGAAATTGGGGTTGGGAAATTGGGGT
>CAISPG010000142.1 GCA_903887325.1 uncultured Burkholderiales bacterium
ATAGTTCATCGTGAAGAGGTATGGCTCTTCGTCCTGCGATTGTTTTTATTCGCTGTGAGGGGTCGCCTGCTTGAATTTGCATCATCCAGTACCCAGACTCTTTACTGATGTCAGCTTTGCGCAGTTGGCAGAGTTCAGAGCATCTTGCCCCAGAGTACAAACCCAACAATGGAAGCCAATACGCTGCCGATCCGCCAGCTTTAGTGTCCTTGGGAATCAGTCTTTCCGTCCAAATGGGATGACTGAAAAGTTTTGTCAGAAACTCATCCGACCACGGCTGTCGGGGTGCTTCAGTATGTGCCTTTATGTCAAGTCCACGCCAAGGATTCTTGGGTATCAACTCAAGATCGTCGCAGGCAAAGTTCAGCAGACTTTTGACCCAAACCAATCGATCACGTGCAGTCTTCGAAGAGGTGGGTTGCTGTTGAAGCCAAGAGCGGAATTTGTCTCCCATGTCACGACTGATCTGGGGGATCTTGACATCGCCAGTAAACGACTCAAACAAATTGATGGCTCTCAGGCAGGCCCGGGAAGAATCTTCGGATGTTTGGTTTGCTGCCTGCCAGCGCAGATGCAGTTCCCGAAGACCTAAGGCAGGACTGCTGACCCCTTGGGGTCGAGCAGGAAGGGGTGGAGTGGTCTTGGAGGTAAGTACGGCTCCAGTGAGGATTTCCGCACGCATAGCTGTTCCTTTGGCGATTGCCTCACGATAGCTACTTGAACCCAGTGAGATGACGATACGCCCTGTAGGGCGTTCTAATCTGAGAGGGTGGTCAAGGGGCAGTACTACACGCATGTAGTAAGTTGAGCCTCGAAGAAAAAGTCCTGTGAGTCCAGCCATGAATGCTCCACGTTGAGGTTACGTGACACACTCAGGTGATACAAAAGCGACTTTTTGAATCCCAAATCAACGCAAATAGTTGATTTCAAAAGGACAGCAAAAATAAGTTGACGAGCCTTGACCCCGGCACTGGCTCCACAGTTAGGGCTGCTTGGTTCCCCACCTGACCCGGTTGGCCGCTTTACCATGCGGGAAGGCCCGTCAAGCGAAATTGTACGCCCCGTAGAATCAGTGCCATGTCCTATCTGGTGCTCGCCCGCAAATACCGTCCTAAAACATTCGAACAACTGGTGGGTCAGTCGCATGTTGTGCAGGCGCTGACCAATGCCTTGCGTTCGCAACGCCTTCATCACGCCTATTTGTTCACCGGCACCCGCGGTGTCGGCAAGACCACGGTGTCGCGCATTCTGGCCAAATCCCTCAATTGTGAAACCGGCATCACCGACCAGCCTTGCGGCGTCTGCGCCGCTTGCACTGACATCGACGCCGGTCATTTTGTCGACTACACCGAGCTTGACGCGGCCTCCAACCGCAGCGTTGACGAAATCCAGCAATTGCTGGAGCAAGCGGTCTATAAGCCGGTGCAAGGGCGCTTCAAGGTGTTCATGATCGACGAGGTGCACATGCTCACCGGCCACGCCTTTAACGCCATGCTTAAGACGCTGGAAGAGCCGCCTGATTATTTGAAATTCGTTTTGGCCACCACCGATCCGCACAAAGTACCGGTGACGGTATTGTCGCGCTGTCTGCAATTCAATTTGCGACCCATGGCCGCTGAAACCATCGTCGAGCACTTGGAGCAGGTGCTGCCCGCCGAAAACATCACGGCTGACACCCAGGCCTTGCGCTTGATCGCGCGTGCGGCGCGCGGCTCTATGCGTGACGCCTTGTCGCTCACCGATCAAGCGATTGCTTTTGGCAACGGCCAATTGCTCGAGGGCCCGGTGCGCGACATGCTGGGTAGCGTAGACACCAGCCATGTGTTCACGCTGATACAGGCGCTGGCCGAAGGCGACGGGCTGACCGTGGTGCAAACCTGCGAGCAGTTGCGGGTAATGGGTTTGTCTGCCAGTTCCATGCTGGAGGAAATGTGCATGGTGTTGCAGCGCATGGCGGTCAACCAGGCGGTTGGTTCTACCGCGCAAGCAGCCTCCGACCCCGACCCGGATGCGCTACGCATTGCCTCCTTATCAGGCTTGATGCCTGCTGACGAAACCCAGTTGCTTTACAGCCTGTGTTTGCACGGTCGCGCCGAACTCGGCTTGGCACCTGACGAATTCGCCGCGCTCACCATGGTCTTGCTGCGCCTGCTGGCGTTCAAGCCGCAGTCCCCGGCTGAAAAAAAAACACTGAAAACAGCTGAAGCCCCGCCTCTGGCGGGGTCTAAGCCTGTCATGCCCGACACATCTGCGGCCCGGGTACAGCCCAAGCCGCTTGCAGCGGCAGTTCCAGCAGCCATACCGGTTGTTCTTGCACAAGCTGCTGAGCCTGTGTCGCCCGCGCCTGTGGCAGCACCAGAGATTGAAAAGCCGCAGCTTCACGCCAACCCCGCCGAGGCCATGCACAGCCCTGAGCAAACGCCAGCGGCACATGCACAAGCTGAGTTGTGGCACAGCCTGGTGGAGCAACTGCTGCAAGCCCAGAAAATCCAGGCCATGACGCGTGAGTTGGCCATGCAATCGCAGTTGGTGGCTCAGCATGACACGGCCTGGACCTTGCAAGTCGAGCGTGAATCGCTGACGTCCCCGGCCAATCTGGAACGTTTGCAAACTGCCTTGCAGTCCATTGGCCATGAGCTCACATTGAATGTTCAAATCGGCGCAGTCAGCGATACCCCGGCACTGCGCATGGCGCTGCGCCAACAACAGCGTTTACAGCAGGCCGAGCAGGAGGTGTTAAGCCATCCGCTGGTGCAACAACTCATGCAAACATTTGACGCGAAAATCGTCCCCGGTTCCATCAAACCATTAGCCCCATGAAAGAAACATATGTTTAACAAAGGTCAACTCGCCGGTCTCATGAAACAAGCCCAGGCGATGCAGGAAAATTTAAAAAAAGCCCAGGACGAACTGGCTTTCATCGAAGTCACCGGCGAGTCCGGTTCGGGCATGGTCAGCATACTCATGACTTGCAAACACCAGGTCAAGCGCGTCACCATCGCCCCCTCGCTGCTGAGCGACGACAAAGACATGCTGGAAGACCTGATCGCGGCCGCCTTCAACGATGCAGCACGCAAAGCCGAAGAGACCAGCGAAGCCAAGATGGGCAAATTGACCGGCGGCATGCCGGGACTGCCCGGCGGCTTGAAACTACCGTTCTGATGCGCGATCACAGCGCCCTCGACGGCCTGGTTCAGACCTTGAAGCGCTTGCCGGGCGTGGGGCAGCGGTCTGCTTCGCGCATGGCGTTTCATTTATTGCAACACGACCGTGAAGGCGCCCTGTTGTTGGCGCAGGCGTTGCATGCTGCGGTGGCCGCCGTCAAGCATTGCCAGCTGTGCCACACGCTGACCGAGTTTGACATTTGCGGCACCTGCCAGGACTCTGGCCGAGACGCCACCCGCTTGTGCGTGGTGGAAACGCCGTCCGACCAGTCTGCGGTTGAAAGAACGCTGGCTTACTCGGGTTTGTATTTTGTGTTGATGGGCAAACTCAACCCTATCGAAGGCGTGGGGCCCGGCGACATAGGCATGCAAAAACTGATAGAGCGCGCCACTGACGGTGTGGTGCAGGAAATCATTCTGGCTACCAATTTCACTGCCCAGGGTGAAGCGACAGCGCATGCGTTAAGCGAGATTTTCAAGCGCAAAGGTCTGGTGGTGACCCGGTTGGCGCGCGGTGTACCTGTGGGCAGCGAGCTCGAATTCGTCGATCTGGGCACGATTGCGCATGCATTGGTGGATCGCCGCAGCACTTAAGTAAACATTTCGGGGTTTCACCGAGGGGGAAGCTACCGATGCGTGATGGCGGTGAGCGGCCTAAGCTATTTACATGTTTTTCAATAATTACAAGATGTGCGATCAACAACTCGTCAGCAGACGAATGTGGACGCAAGCCTTGCTGGCGACCACGGCTGCGATGGTGTTGAGTCAGCAGTCTATAGGGGCTGAACAAGCCGACAAGATACGGGTCAATCTCTTGCTTGACGATGTCTCCAGCTTGCTGCATTTGCCGGTGCTGCTGGCGCAACACCTGGGGTATTTCAAGGCAGAGGGTTTGCAGATCGATGTGATTGAGCAAAGCTTTGCGGCGGCGTCGCCGCCCTTGAACTCCGCGCCGGTTTTGCAGGTCTGGTCGGCACCGCTGGTGCAAAGCTTGCAAGCTGCACGCACTGCAGATCCGTTGTTGTCTGTGGTGCAAACAGGCCGCACCCCGCAACTGGCTTTGGGTGCGCCGAGAAGAATGCTGACCGGCATGAAATCCCTCAAAGAGCTGGAAGGCAAAAAAATCGGCATCATGGAAGCAGGGCCACTGGCACAACTGTGTGTGGATTACGCTGTACTGCTGGCCGGCGGCAACCCCAAAAACATCAACTACGTGGTGCTCGGCACTCCGCTGACAGCCATCACCATGCTGCGCAGCAGCGGCATTGAATTCATATGTGCCAGTGACCCCCTGATCACTATGCTGGAAAAAAAAGGCGAGATTGAAAGTTTGCGCAATTTCCGTTCGCTCAAGGAAACCCAGCGTGCTTTCGGCGGCTTGCTGCCCGGCAACGCTTTGCTGGTGCCGGCTTCACTGGCCGCTAAAAACACGGCGGTGTGTCAGTCTTTGGTGAACGCTGTGGTGCGTGCCGTCAAATGGTTGAGAACAGCGGGCCCGTCGGACTTGCTGGGCAACATGCTAGACAGCACTTACTTAACCGACCGCGCCATTTACTTGAATGCGGTTGACAATATGCGTGAGAGTTATGCCATCGACGGCGTGCTAAGCAACGAGGCTTTTGCACTGGCCTTGCGTGTCTGCAATACCTTGGATCCCGCGTCGGCTGCAGAGCGCAAAAAAACCAGCAGCTTTTTTACCAATGAGTTTGTGCTGCAAGCCAAAAAACGTTTCAAGGTTTAAAAGCTGCTGCTGCTCAGCGATTGGCTTTTTTGCGTTTGTGTTTGCTGCTGCCTGAAGCCACCGTTTTGCGGGCCTTGCCCGATACCATGATGACCAGCTTTTGTCCGTTTTTCAGCGGGCTGGTTTTGCTCAAGCCATTCCATTGCGCCAGTTGTTCGACACTGAGCTTGTAACGTTTGGCAATCGATTCCAGGGTGTCTTTCTTGCGCGCTTTGATGAATTGTTTGCGCAACACCTGCTCGGGTGTCAGATTCAATTGGCCGTTGTCGGCGACTTTGCTTGAAACGTCCGTCTGTTGTTTGGCAGAACGCGGCACCAGCAGCGCAGACCCGGCTTTGATCAGCATGCGCGGCGGTATTTTGTTGATGCTGCGCAATTCATCTTCAGACATGCCTACGCGCTGCGCCGCCTCGGACACTTTCATGGTCTTGGGTGCGACCCAGGCGGTCCAGCTTGCCAGGCGGCCGGCGTATTTATCTATGTTGCGTTGAAATATTTCAGCGTTGTCCCAAGGCAGCAAAATGCGCGGCGTGCCTGCGGCAAGCATCACCGGGCGATGCGCTGACGGGTTCAGTGCTTTGAAATCCTCGACCGGCACTTCAGCCAGTTTGGCGATCAAGGCCACATCCATATCTCGTGGTAGTCGCACCGCCTCAAAATAAGGGTGGTTAGGGATGCTGGGCAGATTCACACCCAAAGCCTGCGGGTTGGCCACCACGTTTTTCATGGCCTGTAATTTGGGCACATAAAAGCGGGTTTCGGCCGGCATGCGCAAATCGGTATAGGCCACGGGCGCGCCCTGGCGCTGGTTGCGCAGCATGGATTTGCTGACATTGCCTTCGCCCCAGTTGTAAGCGGCCAGTGCCAGGTGCCAGTCGCCAAACATACTATGGAGTTTTTGCAGATAGTCCAGCGCAGCGCGGGTAGAGGCCAGCACGTCGCGGCGGTCATCGCGAAACGCGTTTTGTTTCAAATCAAAGTCTTTGCCGGTGCGCGGCATGAATTGCCACATGCCGCTGGCGCGCGCCGACGACACGGCTTGCGGGTTGAAGGCGCTTTCAATGAACGGCAACAACGCCAATTCGGTAGGCATGTTTCTGCGTTCGAGTTCTTCAACAATGTGATAGAGGTATTTGCTGGAACGCGCTGTCATGCGCTGTATGTAGTCAGGCCGTTGTGCATACCACCGCTCGCGGTCTTGCACCAGATCGATTTGCAAATCCTGCATGCCGAAGCCGCGGCGTATGCGCTCCCACAAATCGATGCTGATGTCCGGTGGTTGATCCAGCGCATCGAGATCGGGTAATTCCTCAACAACCGCAGCTGCAGGTGCTGCGTTGACAGGGGCCTGGGTATTGGTCTGTGCAATTGCTGCCGGCAACAGGCCCGCACACATAAGCAGGGTGGAAAGGCAAAAGCTGATCGGTCTCAATCTCATGTCTGGCGTTGGCTCTGGGGTTAATGCAGTCAGTGAAACGACATGCAGACAGCAATGGGATGAATAGAATGGCTGTCGTAAGAGTACAAACGCTTGCAGGCAGGCATTCGACAACCATCCATGAATCCTCAAATTATAGGAAGCCCTGACAGCCTCTCTCAGTGGCTGCAAACCCCGGCCGGAATTTACCTGCGTGATTGGGAGACGGCGCAGTTTGACCAGACTGTGTCTGACATCTTCGGCTACCACGGTTTGCAACTCGGTTTATCGCCCATCAACAGCTTGAGAAACAGCCGCATCAGCCATTGCTGGGTGGCTGAATGCGACAGCGACAGCTTGCAGGCAGTGAATAAACCCTCGCTGTTGATGGATTGCGAGGCCTTGCCTTTTCCCGACCAAAGCCTGGACTTGGTGGTGTTGCCGCACACGCTGGAGCTCAGCCGTGACCCGCATGCCACTTTGCGCGAAGTTGAAAGAGTGCTGGTGCCCGAAGGTCGGGTCATCATCAGCGGTTTTAACCCGCTCAGCCTGTGGGGCCAGCGCCAGCGTCGCGCCCAGTGGTACGCCAGGCTGGGAATCAATAGCTTTTTTCTGCCGCCGCAAGTGGACTTTATAGGCTACTGGCGATTGCGCGACTGGTTGCGGTTGCTGAGTTTTGAAATCTCGGGCGGGCGCTTCGGTTGTTACCGCCCGGCGGTGACTTCACCCGCATGGCTGGCGCGCTTTGCCTGGATGGAAAAGGCCGGTGACCGCTGGTGGCCTATTTTGGGTTCGGTGTATTTTCTGGTGGCCATCAAAAGAGTGCGCGGCATGCGCTTGCTCGGACCGGTCTGGAAGCGCGCCAAAACCCGTGCCGTGGCGGCGGTGCCATCGGTTAACTCCGGGCGATCAACATCCAACCGTGACTTACATACCAAACGCGAGGATGCGGCATGAGCCGGGTGACGATTTACACCGACGGGGCTTGCAAAGGCAACCCGGGGCCAGGCGGCTGGGGCGTGTACATGCGCTACGGCGACAGCGAAAAAGACCTCTTTGGCGGCGAAGGCCTGACCACCAACAACCGCATGGAATTGCAGGCGGTGATTGAGGCTTTGCGCGCATTGAAACGCCCTTGCCAAGTGGACTTCTTCCTCGACAGCGAGTATGTGCGCAAGGGCATCACCGAATGGCTGAGCGGCTGGAAAGCCCGTGGCTGGCGTACCGCTTCCAAACAGGCTGTCAAAAACGAGGACTTGTGGCGCGTGCTGGACGATGCTCTGGCCAACAGCGAGCACAGCATCACCTGGCACTGGGTCAAAGGCCACTCGGGCAACCCCGGCAATGACCGGGCGGATTCACTGTCAAACGAGGGTGTGAAGTTATTCCAAGCAGGTTGATAATGACTTGATCTGACTTCCGGCGCATCCCGACCATGTCCTCCAAAAAACGAAACACACTTCTTGCCGTTATTGCATTGGCTGTCGTGGCCGCAGCCGGCTGGTGGTACCAGAACAAACCGGTGGTCACCGCCGGTGCAGCTGCAGCCCCTGGCGCTGCACCCGCAGGCGCTTCAACTTCTGCACCTGCCGGGGCTGCAAAACCGGGCGCACCTGGCGCACCAGGCGGCGCACCCGCCGGACCGCCCATGGCCATGGGTGTGGAAGTGGCGCTGGTGCAAAGCGCCGATTTGCGCGATGACGCCCAGGCCGTGGGCACGCTGAAGTCGCGCCAAAACACCATGATCAGACCTGAGATTGCCGGCCGTGTGGTCGCGCTGGGTTTCAGTGACGCCAGCACGGTACGCGCCGGGCAAATGCTGGTGCAACTCGACGACAGTTTGCAGCGCGCGGAAATTGCCCAGGCGCTGGCGCAGGTGTCGATTGCCCAAGCCAACCACAAACGCAACCAGGAACTGGTGGCGCAAAACTTCATCGCCCAGCGTTCATTGGATGAAAGCCAGGCCAATTTGCAAGTCGCTCAAGCGCAGTTGTCGCTGGGTTGCGCGCGCTGGCAGCGCATGAAAATCCTGGCGCCTTACGCAGGTACGCTGGGCATTCGCACAGTCAATGTCGGCGACTATGTCAAAGAAGGCGCTGATCTGGTGAATCTGGAAGACCTGAGTGCGCTGTATGTGGATTTCCGCCTGCCCGAGCGTTACCAGGACAAAGTGGCTTTGCGTCAGACCGTCGATGTGCAAGTTGACGCCATCCCCGGCCACAATTTTCAGGCGCGCATTGAAGCCATTGATCCTTTGATTGACGCCAATGGCCGTTCTATCAGCCTGCGCGCCGTCATGGGCAACAGCGGAGGTGCGGGCAAAGGCTCTAGCGCCGCTAGTGCTGCACCCGTGGTGCGACCGGGCAAAGCAGTGTCTGCTGTGCGTGCAGATAAGGTTGCGCTTCAATCCGCTGAAGAAGTCTGTCCTGCGCCTCAAATGCCTGCGGCATCAAGCGGCGCCTCTCACGGCCCTTTGCGCCCGGGCATGTTTGCCCGTGTGAACGCCTTGTTTGCTTTGAAGCAAGCGGCTTTGTCTATTCCTGAAGAAGCCATCGTGCCCATGGGCGGCAAACAATTTGTGATTAAAGCCGTGCCGCCTGACGCCGTGCCCGAACACGGTCCTTTGCCGCCGGACACCAAGCTGGTGTCACAACGCACCGAGGTCAAACTCGGCGCGCGCAGGCCTGGTCGTGTGGAAATCCTCTCCGGTTTGACGGCCACCGACACGGTGGTGGTGGCGGGGCAGTTCCGTCTGCAAAAAGACGGCACAGCGCTGCGCGTGATCGAAACCAGGAACTGACATGCAACTGCCTGAACTGTCGATACGTCGCCCGGTTTTCGCGACCGTCTTGTCCATGCTGATTGTGTTGATCGGTGCGGTCGCCTTCAATCGCCTGGTGGTGCGCGAGTACCCCAAGATCGACAACCCCACGGTCACGGTCGAAACCCGTTATGTCGGCGCGTCCAGCGCGGTGATCGAGTCGCAGGTCACCAAAACTTTAGAAGACTCCTTGTCCGGTGTCGAAGGCCTGGACGTGATTACCTCCATCAGCCGCCAGGAGCAAAGCCAGATCACGGTCAAATTTTTGTTGACCCGCGACCCGGATGCTGCAGCCTCGGATGTGCGCGACAAAGTCTCGCGGGTGCGCCAGCGCCTGCCCGCCGGTATTGATGAACCGGTGATTGCCAAGGTCGAAGCCGATGCGTTTCCGGTCATTTGGTTCTCGCTGAGTTCAGAGACCCTGAACACGCTGCAACTCAGCGACTTGGCCAATCGCATTGTCAAACCCATGATGCAAACCGCGCCCGGTGTGGCCGATGTGCGCATCTTCGGCGAGCGCAAATACGCCATGCGCATTTGGCTGGACACCGACCGCCTGGCCTCCTACAAGCTGACCACGCAGGATGTGGAAGAGGCCTTGCGCCGCTCCAACATCGAAGTGCCCGCCGGCAGGGTGGAAAGCCAGTCGCGCGAATTCAACGTGACCACCGCCACCGATTTGAGCCGTCCAGAGGAGTTCGAGGACATTGTGGTGCGCAGTGTCGACGGCATGGTGGTGCGTATGCGGGATGTGGCGCGGGTTGAAATCGGTCCGCTGGCCGAGCGCTTTCTGGTTCGCTACAACGGCGGCGAAGCAGTGGCCCTGGGCGTGCTGCGAAACACCACTGCCAATCCTCTGGAACTGACCAAAGCTTTGACGGCCATGCTGCCGCGCATCAAAGAAAACCTGCCACCTGCGGCCAAGATTGAAACCTCTTACGACTCGTCGGTGTTCATAGAAAAATCCATTGAGGCCGTGTACCAAACCATTTTGGAAGCCGCCGCATTGGTGGCCTTCGTCATCTTTTTCTTTTTGCGCACCTTGCGCGCCTCCATCATTCCGCTGATCACCATCCCGGTGTCGCTGACCGGCAGCTTTGCTTTGATGGCCATGTTCGGTTTTTCCATCAATTCGCTGACCTTGTTGGCGCTGGTGCTGGCCATCGGGTTGGTGGTGGATGACGCCATCGTGGTGCTGGAGAATATTTACCGCTATATCGAAGAGGGCATGGAGCCGTTCGCGGCTTCCATCAAAGGCGTGCGTGAAATCGGTTTTGCCGTGGTCGCCATGACGCTGACTTTGGTGGCGGTGTTCGCGCCGCTGGCGTTCACCCCGGGACGCACCGGTCGCTTGTTTGCCGAGTTTGCGCTGGCGCTGGCAGGCGCCGTGCTGGTGTCTGGCGTGGTGGCCTTGTCGCTGTCGCCCATGATGTGTTCGCTGCTGCTCAAGCACAACGACAAACCCGGTTGGCTGGATCGCTTCATAGGCGGCATGCTCGAAGGCTTGACCCAGGGCTATGGTCGCGTCTTGCGCTGGACGCTGACAGCGTCGCGCGTCGGCGGTATACAGCTGTCCAGACGCTGGCTGGTGGTGGCCATCATGGTGGCGGCCGCCTGGGGTTCGTATGTGTTGTTCGTCGCCGCTAAAACCGAACTCTCGCCCATGGAAGACCGGGGCGTGATTTTGGTGGTCATCAACGGGCCTGATGGCTCGACGCTGGAATACACCTCCAAATACGTGAATATGCTGGAGAAGTTAGGCCGCAGGTACAGCGAGTTCGACAAGTTTTTTGCTGTGGTCGGTAACCCCACCGTGGCGCAAGGCGCGGTGTTCATGGCGGCCAAGCCGTGGAACGAACGCCCGAAATCCACGCTGGGGATTGCGCGCGAGATGATGCCTTTGATGTCGACTGTGCCCGGTGTCATGGCCTTTCCCATCACGCCTCCTTCCTTGGGTCAGGAGTTTCGCGAGCGGCCATTTAACTTCGTGGTCATCACCGGCGACAGCTACGAAAACCTGGCCAAGGTCACCAAAACCTTGCAAGATGAAATTGCTAAAAACCCGGGCATTCAAGGCGTGGACGTGGACTTGCGTTTGAACAAGCCTGAAATCAGCATGGAAGTCGATCGGGATCGCGCTGCCGATCTGGGTATCCCTATCGAGACGATTGCGCGTGCGGTCGAAACCGCCATGGGCGGGCGCACGGTGACGCAGTTCAAAAGCAATGGCGAACAGTACGACGTGGTGGTGCAGGCGACCGCGCAAGGCCGCGAAACGCCCTCGGGAATAGAAAAGATTTTTGTGCGTGGCCGGGGAGACGCCATGGTGCCTTTGTCGGCGCTGGTCAAGTTGAAAGAGGTGGTGGTGCCACGCGAGCTCAACCATTTCGCGCAACGCCGCAGCGTCACATTCACGGCCAATTTGGCGCCCACGTATTCGCTCGGCGAGGCGCTGACATTCATGAACGAGCTCAGCAAGAGAGTGTTGAAGTCTGGCTATTCCACCGACTTGAACGGCAACTCGCGCGAGTTCCAGCAATCCACCGGTTCACTCACCGGCGTGTTTTTGCTGGCGCTGCTGTTTATTTTCCTGGTGCTGGCCGCGCAGTTTGAAAGCTTTATCGACCCGTTCGTCATCATGTTGTCCGTGCCTTTGTCCATGGTCGGCGCATTGCTGGCGCTGAAATACACCGAAAGCACATTGAACGTGTACAGCCAGATCGGCTTGATCACGCTGGTGGGGTTGATCACCAAGCACGGCATTTTGATTGTCGAGTTTGCCAACCAGTTGCGCGCCAACGGCATGTCGGCGCTGGACGCGGTACACCGCTCGGCCACCTTGCGTTTGCGGCCTATTCTGATGACCACCGGCGCCATGGTGCTGGGCGCGATTCCGCTGGCGCTGGCCACGGGGGCCGGCTCGGAGAGCCGGCGTCAAATCGGTTGGGTGATAGTGGGTGGCATGTCGCTGGGAACGTTGCTCACCATTTTTGTGGTGCCCACCATGTACTCGCTGTTGGCCCGCAAAGCCACGCCGGGGCCGAACATGACGGTGGTCGACGACACACCGGCTGGACACCATTAAAGCTTTAAGTCTGCAAGTCCTGCAGTTCTTGCAGCGTGTTGGCGTTGGCAAATGGGTCTGTGCTCGTTGGCGGATTCGCAAACGGGCTTAAGGCCAGAGGCGTTTGCAGTTGCGCCCATAAGCTGATTTTGTGGCCGCCGTTTTGCAAATAGTCGCGCAGCGAATCCAGCAGGCTGCGGTGCATCAAACAAAACACCGGTTGCAATTCCCAGCTGTTGTCATGCAAACGCGGCGTTTGCGCCATGGCTATCAAAGCCTGTTTTTCAGTGGCGGCTAAAGCCAGTTTCTCTACCAAGTCCAGCGGAAAAAACGGACTGTCGCAAGGCACGGTCACCAACCATTCGGTGTCGCAGTGTTGCAGCCCGGTGAGAAAACCACTGAGCGGCCCGTTGTCGGCGAGTTCTGAGTCGGCCAATACTTTGCAGCCGGTCAAGGCGTAATCAGCGGGGTTTCGGTTGGCGTTTATCAGCACTTTCGACACTTGCGGTTGCAAGCGTTCTATAGCGCGTTGCACCAGCGTTTGGCCGCGAAACAATTGCAAGCCCTTGTCCACGCCGCCCATGCGCGAAGCCTGCCCGCCGGCCAATATGCAGCCGGTGATGTTGTGTTTAACAGGAGGTTGAAGCGCAGCGGGCAGCATGTTCAGCCGCCGATGTAGCTCATTTCCACGCGTTTCTTGCCGGGCTCGGTGTCGGGCAATTGGTTTTTGCCGCGCAGCTCGGAATAGCGGTCTTCGCGCTGCTGCCAGATCAGGCCAACGGCCGAGGCGATGTCTGCGTCGCTGGCGCCATCGCGCAACAAGCTGCGCAAATCGTGGCCTTGTACTGCGAACAAACACAAGTAGAGCTGGCCTTCGGTGGACAAACGTGCTCGGTTGCAATCGCTGCAAAACGCTTGGGTCACGCTGCTGATGACTCCGACTTCGCCTAGCGTGGGGTCGAATTCACCAGAGGCATTGGCATAGCCCCAGCGTTGCGCGGTTTCGCCCGGGGCGCTGGCTTCCAACGGCACCAGCGGGAACTCGGTTTGCAACAGCTTGATGAGTTCAGCCGAGGGAAGAACTTCGTCCATCTTCCAGCCGTTGGTTTCGCCCACATCCATGTATTCGATGAAGCGCAGCGTGATGCCGCTGCCGCGGAAGTGGCGCGCCATGGGAATGATTTCGCCGAGGTTGGTGCTTTTCTTGACCACCATATTGATTTTCAGGCCGCTGAAGTTGCCTTTGGCGTTGCGACCCAGACCGGCTTCTTTAGCGGCTTCAATGCCGTCCAGCACATCAGCTACCGGGAAATCCACATCGTTCATGGCGCGAAAGATGGCGTCGTCCAAACCGTCAAGGCTGACGGTGACTCGTTGCAGGCCGGCGGCTTTCAGCGCGGCGGCTTTGCGCCTTAAAAGAGAACCGTTGGTGGTCAGGGTCAGGTCTAAGGGCAGGCCGTCAGGCGTGCGCAGCACAGCCAGTTGTTCGATCAACAGCTCCAGGTTTTTGCGCAGCAAAGGCTCGCCGCCGGTGAGACGGATTTTTTGCACCCCGTGCGCCACAAAAATGGAAGCGGTGCGGGTGATTTCCTCAAAGCTCAAGAGCGAGGAGTGCGGCAGGTATTTGTAATTGCTGTCGAACACTTCCTTGGGCATGCAGTAGTTGCAGCGGAAGTTGCAGCGGTCGGTGACGCTGATGCGCAGATCGCGCAGCGGGCGACCGAGCCGGTCGCCGAGCAGGCCGGTGGCGGGAATGGCTTGGCCGGGGATGGTGGCGCGCAGGTTGCGCTGATCGATGACGGGGATGACGCGTTCAGACATCCTCGCATTGTGCCTTGACTTACTGGACCTACCCATCGCACTCGAGACAAGCCCTTACTTCAGAGCCGCCCGCCGCACTGGGCCCAAACGCCGCTCGCCGCCTCAAGAGGCAACGAACGCTGAAGCGTTTGACCCAGCACGTCGGTCAAGCTGAAGTGGCGTGATAGGTCAACTAAATAGCTGAAGATGAATGACCTGGGTCCAGCTCTGCGATATCCATGCGGTCTAAAACGGCCAAAGCCTTGTTGACATCACCAGTCGCCGCCATCGCGCGAAAGTGGTTTTCCGTGTCCCATGCGGACAAAGCATGAGCGCTCAATTGCTCAACCAATTTATTCATGCTCAAACCCCGGCTTTGGGCCAAGGATTTCAAGCGTTGCACAGTTTCATCTGGCAGTCTGATGGTCAGAGTACTCATATCCATTTCTCCAAACATTGTGCAGGTGTCATGACCTGTAGAGGGCCCAAGCGCAAGTCTCCACCTTGAAGATCGCGCAAATTATGGGTGACGATGGCTTGTGCGCCACCGGCCAAGGCAAGCTCAATCAGATGGTTGTCGCCCTCGTCAGGCAGATTTGGACGCCAACCGTAATACACCGTCTTTCAGCAGCAGTCGTGCCAAGACACTAGTGTCCCAACGTTTGCCGTCAGACTCAGCGTAACCTCATGATTTATTTGAATAAATCTGACTTTCCCCTTGTCCACGATTTGAATCGTTTTCCGGACTTAGGGCATGCTCGGCGGA